>JAYUBF010000053.1:0-23495 GCA_043741435.1 Myxococcales bacterium | reverse complement strand
CCAGGTCGACGCCCTTGTCTCCTCGGTGTCAGGTTCCCTGCGTCAGGGCCCTGGGTGGACTTTCACCTCCTATCTGTTGCGCCTGCCAGGCGCACAGGCCCTCGGCATACGCCGCCATGAGGCCGTACTCGATCCCGTTGTGAACCATCTTCACGAAGTGGCCGGCACCGTTGGCACCGCAGTGCAGATAGCCCTTCTCCGCCGTCGACGGTGCACCGCCGCGTCCCGGCGTGCGGTCGACCTCACCGACCCCGGGCGCGAGCGTCGCGAAAATCGGGTCGAGGTGCTGTACCACCTGCGGCTCGCCACCGATCATCAGGCAGTAGCCTCGCTCGAGACCGAACACGCCACCGGAGGTGCCGACATCCACGTAGTGCAGGCAGCGCTGCTGGAGCCGCGCTGCGCGATCGACGTCGTCCCGATAGTAGGAGTTGCCACCATCGATGATGATGTCGCCCTCGGCGAGCAGGGGCTCGAGCGACGCCAGCGTCGAGTCGACCACCGCCGCGGGCACCATGATCCAGATCGCGCGCGGTGCCTGCAGCTTGGAGGCGAAGTCGGCGAGCGAGCTCGAGGCGGTGGCGCCCTCTTGCGCGAGCGCTTCCACCGCCGGTGGGGACACGTCGTGCACTATACAGCTGTGCCCATTCTTGAGGAGCCGGCGCACCATGTTGGCGCCCATCCGGCCGAGTCCGATCATCCCGAGCTGCATGGCTGTGTCCTTGGCGTCTTACGCGGGCAGGGTTTCGCGCTTGCGGAACAGCACGTCGCGATACCACGCGAGCTCCGCGAGGCTCTCTTCGATGTCGGAGATCGCGGTGTGGGTTCCCTTCTTGATGGGCTGCTCGAAGTCCGGGTACCAGGCGCGCTTCAGGATCTTGATGGTGGTGACGTCGAGCATCCGGTACGAGAGGTAGCGATCGACGAGGGGCATGTGCGCGCGCACGAAGTTGCGATCGGCGTGGATCGAGTTGCCGGCGAGCGTGGCGTGGAACGGCGCTGCGTGGCGGTAGATGAGCTCGAGCAGCTCCTTCTCGACGTCGCGGAGGCCCTTGTCGGAGGCACGCACCCTCTCGAGCAACTTGGTCTTGTTGTGCATGTCGCGCACGAACGGATCCATCACGGCGAGCGCCGCCTCGGGTTGATACACGGTCGCGGCGTAGCGCTCCTTCGGCACCAGGTCGTCACCGGTGATGATCGCGGCGACATCGATGATCACGTCCTTGGCCGGGTCGAGACCGGTCATCTCGAGGTCGAGCCACACGAACACCGGTGGTACATCGGGCTTCTTGGGAGGCATGGACGGACCTTAGCGCAAAAGCCGGAGGTCGTTAGAAGCGGAAGCCCACGTCCACCCCGAGCGCGAACGTTCCCGGACGAAATGGGTTTGCCGGCGGCGTGCTCGGCACCGTGTTGCCCGCGAACGTGGCGAGCCACTCGGCCCGTCCACCGACCTCGACGCCGGAGCCGACCTCGACGGCACAACCGATGCCGGCACGCAGCGCCGGCAGCACGGCCACGTCGTACACCTTGATTCGCGGGTCGGCGTACGTCGCCAAGCTCATCGCGGGACCAAGCGCAGCCCACGGCCGAACCTTGCCGCTCGCCACGAAGCCCTCGAGCCGAAGGTCGAGGGAGAAGGATGCGTGCGCCAACGATTGTGTCGACCCTTCGAGCATGAACGAGGGCGGGGCTGTGACCGTGTGTTGCAGGCGCTCGTACGCGAACGAGACTCCGAGCCCGAGGCGCGCGCGACCTATCACGAGGAGGCCGCGAGACAGGCCGACACCGAAGCCGAAGCCGACCCAAGGCAGGTCGACGCTCTTCCCGAGGGGCACCACGACCCGCGGTTGCAGCTCGACCAGCCACAGCCGGCTCTTGGCTTCTCGCTTCGAGGCCGTCACGCGAGGGTCCTCCGAGATGGGCACGCCCTCGGGTGGCGTGTAGTCGTCCGGTGCCACCTCGGCCTGTGCATGGGCGAGAATCGGCGCATCTAGCAGGTGTAGCGCCACGCTTGACGCACACAACGCGCGTGCTAGGGTCCGCCGCCCCGATGAGCTCAACTTCAACAACTGGCGCACCGACGACGATCTATCTCAAACGCGGACGCGCCAACCCGTTGTGGCAAGGCCACCCGTGGGTGTTCTCCGGCGCTGTGTTGCGCGAAGAGGGCACGCCGCAGCCGGGCGACGTGGTCGACGTGCGCGACGTAGAGGGCCGTTTCATCGGTCGGGGTTTTCACAATACGCGCTCGCAAATTCGCGTGCGCATGGTGACACAGCGAGAAGAGACCGTCGACGCCGCCTTCGTGAAGCGCCGCATTGAAGAAGCAGGCGGCCTCCGCCGTAAGATCGGCCTCCCGAGCAAGCACACCAACGCATACCGCCTCGTGAACTCGGAGGGTGACGGCCTGTCCGGCCTCATCGTGGACGTCTACGGCGACGTGGTGTGCATTCAGTTCACGGCGCTCGGCATGAAGCGCATGGAAGTGGAGGTCGTAGACGCCCTGGCCGCCGGCGCCGGCATGCTGGAGAAGCCGCGCGCCATCGTCGAGGTCTCTGCCGGTGGCTTCGCGCAGCTCGAGGGCTTCGGCTCCGCGACGCGTGTGCTGCGCGGCGACGCCTTCGACACCGTGCGCTGTATCGAGAACGACGTGGTGCTGGAGGTCGACCCGCTGCGCGGTCAGAAGACCGGCATGTTCCTCGACCAACGCGAGAACCGTCGCGCCATCGCCGAGCTGGCGAAGGACGCGCGCGTGCTCGACGTGTACACCTACGCGGGTGGCTTCTCGCTCGCCGCGCTGAAGGCCGGCGCGAAGAGCGCCACCGCCGTGGATTCGTCGTCGAAGGCGCTCGAACGCGCACGTCGTCACGCCGAGATCAACGAGCTGGGCTCGCTCGAGACCCTCGAGGCCGATGCCTTCAAGTTCCTCGAGACCACCACGCCGCGCGGCTTCGACATCGTGGTCATCGATCCGCCGAAGTTTGCGCGGGCGAAGAAGGATCTGCCGGCCGCGCTCAAGGGTTACCAGCACCTCAACCACCTCGCGATCAACGCTGTCGCCGATGGTGGCATCTTCGTCACCTGCAGCTGCTCGCAGCTCGTGGGCGCGCCCGAGCTCGAGCGCATCGTGGCCGCGGCTGCGCGCGACGCGGGCCGTCGCGTGCAGGTGCTCGAGTCACGCTCGCAGGGTGCAGACCATCCTCTGCCGCCCGCCTTCGACGAGGGGCGCTACCTCAAGGTCCTGTTCTGTCGCGTGGTGTAGCTAGGCCGCTTGCGCTTGCGGCAGCGCATGGAACGTGAGGCGATACACGCTGTTCTCGGTCTCCACGTAGAGCGAATCACCGTCGCCCACTGAGAGCACGCGCCGCACCGGGGTGGTCACCATCCGGTGGCCGTTCGGGTCACGGAAGATCACGAGGCCCCGCCCGACGATGGGCTGCGCGACGAGGAAACCACTGTAGACGCAACGGGCGTTTTGCCCCGCTGGCGCGCGGCCGTGGTCTCGTATCTTGGTGGCGGTGACCGTGGTCATGGTGGCGAACCCGGAAGCTACATTGTAGATCTGTCCCATGGAGGCGTCACGGACAATTCGATGAGCGAGCCGACCGCGACGACACGTCAGTTGGAGCCCGTGGCGGACCCCATGGGCAATTGGGTCCGCGCCATCGACGTCTTCTCCGTACGCACGCCGACGCTACCGCCGGCGACGCATACAAATACGTACATCGTAGGCGAGGGCGCGCTGGTGGTGGTCGACCCCGCGAGCCCGTACCCCGAGGAACGCGCGGCCTTGCGCGACGCGATCTTGGCTCGTACCGCGCGGGGTGAAACGGTCGCCGCCATCTTCCTCACGCATCAGCACCTGGATCACGTGTCGGGTGCGGTCTCCCTGCAGCACGCCATCCAGGCCCCGATCTTGGCGCACCGCGAAACGGCGAGTCGCCTGCTCGGTCGCATCGCGGTCGATCGCACGGTGGAGCCCGGCGAGGCCTTGCCCTGCGGTGGGATCGCGGTGCGCACTGTGTTCACGCCTGGACACGCGCCCGGGCACTTGTGCCTTCTGGCCGAGGATTCGCGCGCGCTCATCTGCGGTGACATGGTGGCCTCCGTGGGCACCATCCTCATCGACGCGGACGACGATGGCGATATGGCGATGTACCTCGCGTCGCTCGCGGCGATGCGCACGCTGAACGCGTCTTGTCTGCTCCCGGCCCACGGCCCGCCCATCTGGAATGCCGACGAGCACCTCGCGTACTACATCGCGCATCGCTTGAGGCGCGAAGCCGCGGTGCTGAGCGCGCTCAACGCTACACCGCAAACGCTCGATGAGCTCGTGCTCGCGGCGTACGCGGATACGAGCCCTTCCCTTCATGTCATCGCGAAGCGCTCCTTGCGCGCGCACCTCGACAAGCTGGTCGCCGAGCAGCGTGCGCGTGGTGACGGTCAGCGCTGGACCATCGCCCCGACGGGGATCGCGTAGGCGCCTGAGCGCGCAAACTCGGCGCCGATCGTGAGCGCGCGCGCCAGGTTTGCGGCCCCCGGGGAGCGCAACAACGAACGCAAGCTAGCTAGTGTTGCTCCTACGTTGGCCCCGGCGAATCGCGCGAGCACACCGCTTGCAATCCAATGCGTCGGAGGAACTGCGATGGACTAGCTGCCCCGTCTCGTATATCGAGTCGACCGAGGCGCTGCTCTGCGTTGTGTCTTCTGCTACTCGTCGCTGTTGGTTGCGGCGACGAGGTGATCGTCGTGCCGGGCGTCGATGCCGAAGCGATGGACCGCAGCGCCGACCCCTGTGAAGACTTCTATCGTTACGCGTGCGGCGGCTACGTCGACTCGCACCCACTCGATGGAAGCGGCGCACACATCGCTCGCCTCACCGACGCGTTCTACGCGACAGAGGAGTCCGAGTGGGCGCTCCTCCGAGGCGCATCCTTCCCGGACAACGACCCCGAAGACTCGTCTCTGGTGCGCGACTACTACACCGCGTGTCTCGATTCCGGCGTGACGCGGAGCGAGGCGCTCATCCACGTCTTGACGGACATCGCTGTCATGGAGCATGAGCCGCATGTACACGGCAACGCTGCCGCCCTCGACGATCAGCGTGGCCGATGCGCTGGTGAATCGCATTCGCGGCGCGCTCGAGACCGATCTGCAGAACGTACCGTGGCTCGACGCAGCGACGCGCACGAAGGCACTCGAGAAGCTGTCCGCGCTGCGAACCGAGGTCTTCGCGCCCAGCAACTTCACACCATACCTCCCCGAACTGACGGGCGTCGATGGTCCGCTCGCGAAGCAGACACTCCAAATCCGTCGATCGGCTCGCGCCACCTCGATCGCCCGCATCGGACACGACGACGCACGTGATTGGTTCATGACGCCGGTCACCGCGAACGCGGCGTATTCGCCGACCGTGAATGCGCTCAACCTCCCCGCGGGCATCTTGCAGGCGCCCATGTTCGACGACGGCTATGCAGAGGTCGTGCGACTCGGTGCGCTCGGCAGTGTCATCGGTCACGAGTTCTCGCACGCGTTCGACGACCAAGGCCGGCAATACGACGCCGCGGGTTCCCTGTCGAGCTGGTGGAGTGCCGACGTGGCGAAGGCCTTCACCGAGCGCGCGGAGTGCCTCGTGCACCAGTACGACGCTTTCGAGCCACTGCCTGGGCAGCACGTGAATGGCCAACTCACGCTCGGAGAAAACATCGCAGATCTGGCTGGTGTGAAGTTGTCCTACGCAGCGGCTGTGCCGACGACCACTCTTCAGGGCTCGTTCACCGAGCAGCAATCGTTTTTCGTCGCGTACGCGCAATCTTGGTGCGGCAACACGAGGGACATCTCGATCATGACCCAGCTCCGCGTTGATCCGCATTCGCCCGCGCAGGAGCGTGTCAACGGAGTCGTTGCCAACACGCCCGAGTTCGCGGCTGCGTTCGCGTGCCAGGTGGGAAGCAAGCTAGCGCCGGTCCAGCGATGCGCCGTGTGGTGACCACGCCGCGTGCTTACTTCAGGCCATGCGTGGCGGGTTCGCCTGCTTGGATGTGGAAGCGTCCCAGCGAGAAGCCAATCGCTCTCACCGCCACCACCAGCGTGAGCCCCACGGCCAAGGCGAGCGCCGTGAGCGCGAGCGCGGGGGCGTCGACGCGACGGTAGTCGGCGATTCCGAGCAGTGCCCAACCGATGGCGATCGCGAACGCGAGGTTGCGACGGAACAGCGCCATGGCGAGCGCGAGGAGCGCAGCGACGACGAGCATCACGACGGACCAGATGAGCGGATTCAACGGCCCACCGTGCCAGCCCACGGCGCTGTAAAGGACGGCGACATTCCACTTCTCATGCGGGTGTTCGGCCCACCAGGTGGCTCGGGCGTCGCCCGCGTGCTCAAGCTGACGCAGATCGACGACACCGCGCTCGTGAAGCCTTTCCTGCGTCGTCTCGCTGACACGCCGGTCGAGGTCGTCGCCGGGTGTCACGGCGGCGTGGTGACGCGCGACTGCTCTGCATGGCTACGACGCGCGGCAGATCAGCTCTAAACAGCAACGCATTGTTCGGAGATCAAGGGTTGCGTTGCTGTTTAGTCTATCTCATCGGGCGTGCCGCCCGCCCTGTCGGCCGAGCCCTCAGGGTCCCACCCTGCTCACGCGGCGACTTCGCCGCGACGCAGCCTTTGGCTGCTCAGTTTTGACTCGCGCTCCGCGCGACTCTGTTTAAGTGGGCTGAGGCAAAGGGCCGCAGTGTGGCGAATGCGGTGAAGAAAGCGCCGCAAATCAGCGGAATGGCGGCCGGCTGCGAAGCGGTACGCCAACTGCAAAGGAGCACTTGCATGGGAACGCACAACAAGAAAGCCAAGGTCAGCCACAGCGAAATCCCGAAGATTGACGTCGACCACCGCTCGCCGCAAGAGAAGCGTGACCACTTGCACTCGCTGCTCGAGGCACTGCCGGACGTCATGCTCGGCACTTACGAAGCGGTGGGAGAGCACCCGCTGTTGCGATCACGACCAATGCACGTGACGAAGCTCGACGCCGACTCGTCGATCTGGATCATTACGTCCGTCGATAGCGAAGCTGCGCAGCAGATCGATGCTTGCGACATAGCGCTCGTCACCGGCCAGTCAGGGACGCGCTACGTGAGCCTGAACGGCAGCGCGCAGATGGTTGGCGACCGCGCCCGCATCCGCTCGATGTGGAACAAGATGCACGAGGTCTGGTTCCCGAACGGTCCCGACGATTCCAGCGTTGGCCTCATCCACTTCACACCGCAAGAGGCCGAGCTGTGGGACGTCTCCGCGGCGCGTGGCTTTCGTTACCTCTTCGATGCTGCGAAGGCGCTCATCACGAAGACCCCGCCCGCGCACAACGACGGCACGCACACCACGGTCGACCTTCGCCCACTCGAGGCTCGAGGCCGCACATGAACTCCACGCAGCGCGTGACCGATCACACCACCGGGCCAACCTGGTGGAGTGATCAGTACACGCGGGCCTGGGACCGCGCGAAGTCCGCCTTCGAGCGGGACGCGCTGGCCGAGCCCGCGTTGCGCTTCGGCTACGGCGCCGCCAGCTACTACGCGGAGCACCGGACCTGGGACCAGCGTCTCGAAGCGAAGCTCAAGGACGACTGGGCGGAGACCGGTTCCGAGCACGACTGGACCTCAATCAAACGCCTCGTCCGACGGGGCTGGCAATACGCGAGACAACCGCGCTGAACGATCGAGAACCGAGGAGACGATCCACATGGACAAGGCAGCGAACGACAAGGACGCAAAGAGCTTCACCGATCACACCCCCGAGGTGGTTCGCGGGGTGGTGAAGAAGGCGCAAGAAGTGGCCGGCCGCATCCTCGAGCAGGCTGGCAAGGAAGTAGAAGAGGCTGGCCTCGCCGTCGGTGAGGCTGGTGAGCGTCTGATGGAAGTAGGCCGCAAGCTCAAGACCGATGAGCGTTCATCGTCGAGCGACCCCTCGAAGTAAGGAGAGACATCATGTTGCTGACAATCTTGCTGATCGTGCTGTTGATTTCGTTGCTCGGTGGTGGCTTCGGCTACTCGAAGTGGGGCGCTGCAGGCATGTCGCCCGCGGGTATCTTGCTCGTGGTCCTCGTGATCATGCTGTTCACCGGCCATCGCTTTACCTGGTAATCAGGTCGCGAACACATCACGAGGTCGAAGGGGCCGAGGCGATCGCGGATCTGTGTGTACTCGTCCGTGAGGCCGGTGTCTCCACTGAAGAACACACCGTGCGAGCTGCGTGTTCTTGAATGTGCCATCGACGAACTGCTTCGAGCCGGTCATGCGCTCTTTGCGCTGCGCGACGCGCGCGTCTTTCGCCATCCGACATGCTCGCATGCTCGCATGCTCGCATGCTCGCTCCGGCTACGCACGTGACGACACCCCGCATCTCGCGGTAGAAGCTCCCCATGGGACGCATCTTCGAGACCCGCAAGCACGTGATGTTCGCCCGCTGGAACAAGATGGCGAAGGCGTTCACGCGCCTCGCGAAGGACATCACCATCGCCGTCAAGTCGGGAGGCCCGAGCGCCGATGCCAACCCGGGCTTGCGCCGGGTGTTGCAGAACGCGCGTGCCGCGAACATGCCCAAAGACAAGATCGACAGCGCAATCAAGCGCGCGGCCGGTCCCGATACCAAGGACTACGAGATCGCGGTGTACGAAGGCTACGCGCCGCACGGCATCGCGCTCCTCGTCGAGACCGCGACCGACAACGTGGTCCGCACCGTGGCCAACGTGCGCAGTATCTTCAAGAGCCACGACGGCAACATGGGCTCGTCCGGTTCGGTGGCGTTCATGTTCACCCACATGGGCGTGTTCCGCGTGGCGCCGGATGGCCCTGGTGGCAGCTTGGACCTCGAAGCAGTCGAGCTCGACCTCATCGATCACGGCCTCGAAGAGATGGGCGAAGGCACCGGCGAAAAGGGCGACAAGCAGATCATCATTCGTTGCGCCTTCGCCAACTTCGGGAAGCTGCAGCACGCGCTCGAAGAACGGAAGCTCAACGTCATCTCTGCCGAGTCGGAGTACATCCCCCAGAACCACGCCGAGCTTACCGAGGACAAGGCGACCGAGGTGCTGAAGCTCGTCGACGCTCTCGAGCAAGACGAGGACGTGCAGAAGGTCTTCCACACCCTCGGCTAGCCTCAACGATCGAGCTTGAGCTCCATCGCCTTCTTGAGCGCGGGACGAGCCTCGAGGCGGGAGAGCCATGCGGTGATGCCGCTGATCTTCGGCAACGTGTCCTTGAGCGGCTCGGCGAGGAACGTGGTGGCGGCCTTCGTCCACGGGTAGGCGGCGATGTCGGCGATGGTGTACTCGTCGCCGGCGAGATACTGCGCTTCGCCGAGGCGACGGTTCATCACGTTGAGCAGGCGATCGCACTCCTCGGTGAAGCGCGTGATGGGAAGCTGCACCTTCTCCTTCGAGCGCACGGCATAAAAACCCAGCTGACCGAGCATCGGGCCGAGCCCGCCGACCTGCCAGTGCAACCATTCCTGCGCCTTCCAGCGCGAAGGGCCGGAGCGCGCGAGGAACTTGCCGTGCTGGTCTGCGAGGTACGTGAGGATAGCGCCGCTCTCGAAGAGGGCCAGCGGCCCGCCTTCGGCCTCGTTGTCGACCAGGGCCGGGATCTTGTTGTTGGGCGAGATGCGCAGGAACTCCGGAGAGAACTGCTCGTTCTTGCCGATGTCGATACGGCGAAGCTGGTACGGAACCCCGAGCTCCTCGAGCAGGATGGGGACCTTGCGACCATTGGGCGTGTTCCAGACGTAGAGATCGAGCATGCGCGTCACCTCGGAGCCGCGGAGCGTGTGACGGGCCGTGGAGCCGCGCAAGAGGGTGATCGGCGCGCTGCAACTCGACCCGTCGGCAATCGGATATTCCGCCAGCCAGCGAAATCGCGTTCGCGTGCGCCTAGGCCCTCGATATCGCTAGAGCTGAGGGCTGGAGCGCATCTTGCTTTGCTGTAAATTGATGCAACTCCATCGTGTGCTCCGGCTCGGTCTCCTGGGTGGCTTGTTGACCTCGAGCGTGCTCTCGCTCGCGGAGCCGGCACCGATGAAGGTCGATCGGCTCGCCGGCAAGCGCCTCGCGGACCAGCTCCTCTCCGCGAGCGACGTGGACCGCGCGAATTTCTCGGCACGAGCGATCGGCATGACCGTGCGTCGCCATGGCGCGCGTCGCGCTGCGTATCGCGCGGACTTCGAGCGCGAGCACAACACGAATTACAGTGTGAAGACACCGGCGACCGCGATTCGCGATCAGAAGCAGACGGGTCGCTGCTGGCTGTTCACGGCGCTGGCCGTGGTGGAACGCGACATCGAGCTGCGCAGCGGTAAGCAGGTGAAGCTCTCGCGCGCCTACATCAACGCGCGGAACCTCCAGTACAGCGCCTACGCCCTCATCAAGGAAGGCGCCGAGGTGAACAGCCTCGCGTCCATCGCCGACAACGATCTCGGCGAAGGCGGACAATTCGACTACGCGTTGCGCTTCATCAACAAGTACGGCGTCGTCCCCGAGCGCGTGATGCGCGACTTCAAGGACAGCACCGATTCGGCAACGATCATCAAGCTCCTCGAGACCGAGATCGCCAGAGCGCAAGAGCAGCTCCGGCAGACGGGGCAGGACAGCCCACAGGTCGCACAGATCGTGAAAGAGGCGCAGCGGCGCATCGACCACATCATTGCCTTCGGCTTCACCGGCAAGACCTCGCTGCCCGAGAATTTCCTCGTCGACGGCATGGCGTTCACGCCGCAGACCTACGCCGAGCACCTCGACATCAAGGCGAGCAACTATGTCACGCTCGACGCCAGCCCTCGCCTTCGCCGCGGCTGGCGCTCGTGGGGCAGCGGCCCGCACCACGTCGAGGTCTACAACGTCGGCGACGTGAAGACGCTGCTGCAACAGATGCGCAACACGATCGACCAGGGCCGCAAGTTCTACATCGCGTTGCCCGTCGCTGGCGCCAGCGCGCCGTACATGGTTCCGCACAGCGCGAAGTTCGGCAACGGCGTGATGAGCCTCTCCGCCTTCGACTACAAGTCGCTGGGCATGCCGGAACCGATCACCGACCGCGCGATCCTGCAGGCGCGCCGGCTCACCCCAGCGAGCCACGCCATGACCGGCACCGGGTACGACGAGCGCCACGGCGAGGTCATCAAGTGGGGCATCGACAACTCGTGGGGCCAGACCGGGGCCGACCACGGCCGCCAGCACGCGTACAACGACTTCGTGTCGGCCTTCGTCGGCACCACCGCGATGTCGAAGCTCGCGCTCGACCCACAGTTGCTGCAGCGCATGGAAGCGGAAAAGGCGGCCGCCGACCAGATCGTCTGGTTCCCCAAGTAGCGCACGCGTTCGCCACGTAGAGTTCGCCCAGAGTTCGCCCAGACTTCACCGTCGTGCGCGCACATCCCGCCACGGGTCCGGCTACCATGGGCGCGCACATGACCCCCTTCGTTGTGGCGATCGAGATGGGCTATGGCCACCTGCGCGCAGCAGCGCCCTTGGCCGAACGCCTCACCACCGACGTCCTCGAGTGCGACCGCGCACCGCTCGCCGACGCGCGCGAGCAACGAGAGTGGGCCGAGACGCGGCGCATGTACGAAGGCATGTCGCGGCTCTCGCAGGTGCCGCTCGTCGGCGCGCCGTTGCGCCAGGCCATCGAGGCCATCACCGCGATCCCGCACCTGCATCCCTATCGGGATCTCTCGGCGCCGACGCTGGGCACGCGCGTCCTCGATGGCTTCATCCAACGCGGCCTCGGCCGCGGCCTCGCGCAACGCATGAAGGACGAGCAGCGCCCGCTGCTCACCACGTTCTTCGCGCCCGCCATCGCGGCTGCGCACCACGGTGCGAAGAACATCTGCTGCGTGGTGACGGACGCCGACATCAACCGCGCTTGGGCGCCGAGGCTGAGCGCGGCCACCCACATTCGCTACTTCGTGCCGTCGATCCGCGCGCAACGTCGGCTGATCAGCTACGGAGTCCCGGAGCAGCGGATCACGTACACCGGCTTTCCGCTGCCGCACGAGCTGCTCGGGGGTCCCGAGCTCCCGACGCTGCGCGCGAACCTCTCCAAGCGACTCGCACGGCTCGACCCCGCACGCGTGTTTCAGTCGCTCGTGCCGCGCGACGAGCTGCACCACTTCCTCGGCCCGCTGCCGGAGCCGGACGGCCCACCCCGCCTCGCGTTTGCCGTCGGTGGCGCCGGTGCGCAAGCGCAGCTGGTCGCGCAGTTCCTGCCGCGCATGGCGAGTGCGCTCAAGCGCGATCGGCTGCGCCTCACCCTGGTGGCGGGCGTGCGGCGCGCGGTGGCGGATGGGTTTCGTGAGGCCATCGTGAAGAACGGGCTCGAGGAGCAGCTGGCCTCGGGCCTCATCGAGATCATCCTCGAGGACTCGATGACCGCGTATCTGTCGCGCTTCCATGCGCGCCTGGCCGACATCGACATCTTGTGGTCGAAGCCGAGTGAGATGACGTTCTTCGGCGCGCTCGGTCTGCCGCTCGTGTTCTGTCCGCCGATCGGCGTGCACGAGACGTACAACCGTCGCTGGGCGAGCGAAGCCGGGGCGGGTCTGCGTCAGCGCGAGCCCGCATTTGCAGCCGAGTGGATCGACGATTGGCTCGCCGATGGCACCTTGGCCGGCGCCGCGTGGAGCGGCTTCATGCGTCTGCCGAAGTTCGGGCTCTATCGCATCCTGGAAGAGGCTGCGCGCGGCCACGCCTGAAGCCGCGCCGCAAGAGTGAGCGCCGAGGCTTGCATCCATCGTCGCTGAGCTCGTCCTCTTGGGCGCGCCGCGCACCGGGTAAGTCAGTACTCCGTGCGCTTGCCTACGGCGTAGCGGAGTTCATAGCGCTTGCCGCCTTGCGTGAACGTCTCGACCAGCTGCTTCGCGTCCTTGGAGACCGCGAGCGCGTAGTCGCCTTCGGGCGTCGTTCCGTTCCATGCTTCGGCCCGCAGGACGAACTGTCCTCCTCCCATCAGGTCGGGATGGTCGAGGCCAAGAGGACAGCCACATCCCGTCCACCCGATCGACGAGGCGCCCAGGCCGAGAAGAAGCCCGAGCGCTCCAAAGCTCATGGACCTCATGGCTGCACCTCGACTGGGAAGCTGCGCGTCCCACCGGTCTCTGGATCGAACAAAAGCGCGATCGCGGTCGCGCCGGCGTCGTACTCGCCAGCGCGTCACATATAGAACCTACAGCTCCAGAGATAGATCCACCGCGCGCGCCGAATGCGTGAGCGCACCGACGGAAATGAGGTCGGCGCCGGCCTCCGCGTAGAGCCGCACGGTGTCGAGCGTGATGCCACCCGAGACCTCGACCAGGGCACGACCACTGATGCGCGCCACGGCGTGCGCCACTTGCTCGGGCGTCATGTTGTCGAGCAGCACAATCTCCGCGCGACCCGCGAGCGCGAGGTCGAGCTCGTCCATGTTGGTGACCTCGATCTCCACGCGCAGCGGATGGGGGGCCTTCGCTTGCGCGCGCTCGAGCGCGGCCTCGACGCCGCCCGCCGCTGCAATGTGGTTGTCCTTGATGAGCACCCCGGAGCCGAGATCGGCGCGGTGGTTGTGACCACCGCCGCACGCGACCGCCAGCTTGTCGAGCCGACGCCAGCCCGGCGTGGTCTTGCGCGTGTCCACGATGAGCGCGCCGGTGCCGGTCACGGCCTCGACGTAGCGACGCGTGAGTGTGGCGATGCCAGACAGGCGCTGCACGAAGTTGAGGACCGTGCGTTCGCCGGCGAGCAGCCCGTGGATGGGGCCCTCCACCTCGAGCACGGTCTGCCGCTTCGCGATCTGCTCCCCGTCGTTCATCAAGGCCGACACGGTGATGCGTGGATCGACCTTGCGAAAGATGTGCTCGACCAGCGGCCCGCCGCACCACACGAGCGCTTCCTTCGCGAGGACGCGCCCGCGCCGGGGACGGTCGTCGATGCCGAACACGACCTCGGAGGTGACGTCGCCGCGGCCCAGGTCTTCCTCGAGCGCCAACGCGATCAAGGCCTCGACGGCCGGCGTGAGGTAGCCCGTGGCGGTGCGTCCATTTACCAAGACAGGACCTCCCATCCGACCCGGGAGGCGAAGCGAGCGAGCCGGGCATCGGGGTTGACGACACGTGCACCGGAGACCCGTTCCAGCATCGGCAGGTCGCTGAAGCTGTCGGTGTAGAAGTAGCTCGGCTCGAGCGAAAGTCCCATGTCTTCGCAGAAGCGCTGCGCGCGCTCTACCTTGCCTTGGCCGTAGCAAGGCGGTGGTTGCAACGTACCGTCGAAGAGGCCTTCGCGAACGCCGAGCGTCGTGCAGAGGATGTGATCGATCTGCAGCGCCTCGGCGAGCGGCTCGGCCACGTAGCGCGTGGACGAGGTGAGGAGCGCAATGTGGTGGCCCGCCGCGCGATGGCGCTCCACGGCGCGGCGTCCCTCTTCCGAGATGTGGTGTGCGATGCGCTCGGCGAAAAAGTGGCGGCTCTTGTCGGCGAGCTCTTGCTCGGAGTTCCCAGCCATCGCGGCGACGACGCGTGCGCTCACGGACTCCATGTCGAGCACGGAGAGCTTGTACTGCGCGAGCCACGCGAGGGCACGCAGGCTCTCGCGCAACGAGATCTCGCCGCGCTCACGCAGATAGCGAACCCAGAGGTGACCCGAGTTCACGCGGATCAGCGTGCAGTCCATGTCGAAGAAGGCCGCAATGCTCATCGGGTGGTCACGTGTTGCTCGAGAGGGTCACAGGAAGCTCAAGGCAAGCACCTCCATGAGGAGGTTGCAAGCGGCGTGGAACAACGTGCCAGCGACGATCGAGCGGGTGCGCGCGAACAACCAGCCGAAGAGCAGGCCCGGGATCGCTCGCGTGAGCATGCCGGGCGAAAACGTGACGAAGAAGTGGCCGAGGCCGAAGAGACCCGCCTGGATGAAGAGCGCCCAGCCGACCCTCGCGCTGAGGAACGTGCGCGTGGGCGGGAGGGCGTCTTCGAGGCGGCCCATCAGATAGCCGCGGAAGAACAGCTCCTCGGGGAGCGCAACCACCACGACCTGCGCGAGCGCGAGCATCGCGAGCTTGTCGGGGAGGCGCAGCCCCGCGTGCAGGAGGTGCCAGCAGCTGCCGGGCACGAGCTGGGGCCACTGCGCGCAACACAACCGGTTCCACGCCCAGAAGCCGAGCGAGAACAGCGGCAAGATCCCGAAGATGAAGATCGCGGCGACCTTGAGGCCGAGCCCGAGGGGTCGCAGGCGAAGACCGTAGGCGTCGAGGTCGCCTCGCTTGCGCAGCACCACCTGCGGCAAGAAGAGGAACGTGGCGGCGACCAGCGCGTGGAGGTTGTCGCGGATGATCGCGACGCCCTGTAGGTGATAGAGCGCCGACGCGATCGCGGTGGCGAGCGCGTACACGCTCAGCGCTTCGACGATCGCCGAGCGCGCCGGGCCTACTACACGCCCTTCGTCGGTGGGACTCTCGAGCACAGAACATCTTTAGTGAGCCCGGCGCCGAATGCAAAAGCTTCTCGGTTGCCAAATTGTGCAAACCGGCCGCGTGTGGGTTTGCCAGGGTTGGCAAGCCGTCGCTGCATTGCGCGGAAGTTCGGTCGCTTACGATCTGGCGCAACGCTTGCTTTGCGCGGGGTCTCCCCCTCACGGAGACCCCAATGATGAAGATCTTGCTCGGTTCACTCTGCCTGCTGTCCGCCAGCGTCGTGCTTGCCGATCCTCCCGCCACGGCGATGGTCACCGGCTCGGTCATCGAATTGAGCTGGAACGATTCGCCGCCGGAGAAGATGCGGCTCGCCTTGGCCCTGCCCGCCGAGCACGGCTGTTCGACGCTGAGCCTCGATCAAGAGCGTCGGGAGCTGCGCATCTCCGCATGCCGAATCGGCGATCCGCAATCAGCCGTCCTCGAGCTCGAGCTCGAGCTCGAGCGCATCGATCGCGCGGATTCCTCGGGCGCAGCAAAAGCTCGCACCAAGCTCAAGTCGATGGTGCGCCTCGCGCAAGGCGTGCCGTCGGTCATCGGCCGTTTCGAGCGCAGCCATGGATCCGTCGAGATCGTGGCGACGCTGCGCTAAGGCTACCGAATCGTCGCTGCGAGTGCGCCGAAGCGACGTCGCAACATCGACAGAGTCTCGCCCAGCGTGTCCATGCGCTCCATCACTTGATCATTCGCGCACAGCTTGAGGAGATCGTTCGGGTGGACGTCGTCTTCGGCGAGGAGGCGCAGCGCTTCGGCGAGGAAGCCGTCGATGCTGGCCATCGCGAGGGACGTCTCGCGCAAATCGTCGTCGATGAGCAGCAAGAGGTTCGACACGTCCGCGCGCTGCGCATGACGTGTCAGCTGCGACTCATGCTCGGCCAGGCGATCGCGTAGTCGACGGCGTGGCAGCGGGCTCACGTGAGACTCCATGCCTAGAACGTCTGATCGCGCGCAGCTCGGGTCAACTTTTCACTCGCCCGTCACACGCGCGTAACAGAGCAACGATCGTGTGACGGCTTCGCGCAGCGACGGAAAAGTGTTGGTGACGGTCTGCGTATTGGATTGCCGCTGGGATCGACGACCGCTTATACGAAGCGCGACTCGAACCCAGGAGACCGACCCATGCAAATCCGCAGCTGCTTGCTCGCCATGCTTGGCGGGCTGCTTCTCGCCAATACCGGCACCGCGTACGCGCAGTCCTGCACCTACAACGCAACGACCATCACCACGTGTGACCAACTGCCCGCGCCGGTGTACCTGAGCGGCTCCACCGCGTTGCGCCCTCTCTACAAGGTGCTCGGCAAGGCGCTCATCACCGCCACCTCGCCAGGCGCGGTGGTGTTCCTCACCGCCGGCCAAGGCGCGTGCACCGGCATCCTTGCGCAGAGCGCTGGCACGAAGATCGCGGCTGCCACCAGCGCGATCTGGATCAACGCTGCGGGCGCTGAGTGCGGCTGCACGATCTCCGCCGCCACCGATGTCACGGTCGGCGTCTCCGACGTGTACCCCGCGACCTGCGGCGTCGACGCCGCAGCCCTCACCGCGAAGAGCCTGAAGGACTTCCTCGGCCCGACCAACGCGATGACGTTCGTCACCGCGAAGGATGCGACCGCCAAGGCGATCAGCGCGGAGCAGGCGTACCTCGCCCTCGGCTTCGGCTCCATGTACAACGTCGCGCCCTGGGTCAGCACCGACTTCATGTGGATCCGCCCGGACGTGTCGGGAACGCTACGCCTGCTCGCGCGCTACGTGGGTCTCGACTTCGGCAAGTGGCTCGGCTTCCGCGCCAACAAGGGCACGGGTCTCGGCTGCGCGGATCCGACGGCAGCCGGCTGCGTGAACAATGGCTCGGGCGACGTGTTCAAGGCGATCGTCGCGGGTAACGCTTCGGCCACCGACCGCGACAAGCTCCTCGGCATCCTCGGGCTCGACTACCTGCTCTCGCAAGCCAATGCCTCGGACGTGAAGGTGCTCGCGTTCCGCGGCTACAAGCAACGCTACGCGTATTACCCGGACTCGTCGCCGACAGCGACCGATAGGCGCAACGTGCGCGATGGTCACTACCTTCCGCAGGGCCCGGCGCACCTCTCTGCCGTGACCGACGCAGGTGGCACGCCGACCAACATTGCTGCCGCCGCGCTCATCACCCGCCTGCAGAGTGCGCAGACCGCGGTCACCGCCGAGGCGGTCACCGACCTGAGCGCCCTCATCAAGGACGCGCACCTCATCCCGAGCTGCGCGATGAAGGTGCAGCGCACCACCGACGGTGGCGACCTCAGCGCCTATGCCCCGACCGCCGCGTGCAACTGCTTCTTCGAGCTCACCACCGGCGCCGCCACGAGCCCGGGCTGCTCGAAGACCACGCCCGCGCTCGGCGAGTGCACTTCTACCCTATGCGCCACCGGCATCTGCCGCCGTGGCGTCTGCGAAGCCCAGTAGCGAGGAGACGACACCATGATGCGCTCAATCCGATTTTGCCTTCTCGCCGGCTCGTTGTTCTCGCTCGTCGCATGTGGCGGCGACGACACGCCCGAACAGACCCTGCCCGACCTCGCGTCGAACAAGGACCTCACCGGCAACACCAACGACCTGAGCGGCGCCGGCGACATGCCGGGCAGCTGCGCCCTCCCCAGCGACACGTGCGTCATGAGCCCCACCACGCACGAGGGCTTCATCAACGCCTGCGTGAGCGGTGACGTGGTCAAGGTCGACATCACGCCGTTCTATCCCGCGCAGGGCTATGACAACTGCGTGCTGCCGCCCCGCTAAGCAATGCTGAAGCGGTTCTTCACTCTCGCCTTCCTGGTGTGCGCCGCCTCCGAAGCGGCTGCGCAGCCGGCTCCCGTCACCACGGGGCCGGCTGCACCCGCTTCGACCACCGATATAGACGCGCTGCGCGCAGCCACAGAGAAAGACCGTGACGAGCTGCGCAGGAAGCTCGATCAGTCGCTGCGTGACCTCGCGCTGCTTCGTCGGCAGCTGAACGAGGAAGCCACCGCGCGGCGCAACGACTCCGTTGCGCTGCGTGAAGTAGTGCGCACGGCACAGGAACAGCACGCGCTCACCGTGCGCAGCGGTCGCTTCGGCGTGGCGCTGTCCGGCCTCGTGCAGGTCGATGCCGGCCTCTGGCGACAGTCTTCCGTCGACGAAGTGGATCCCTCGACGGCGCAACCACTCAACGAAACGCGCTTCCTCCTGCGCCGCGCGCGTCTCCGCGCCGTCCTCGACTATCGCTTCCTGTTCGGCTCCTTCGAGATCGACGCCAACACGGTGAACGGTCCGCAGGTGCGCCCGATCTCCTTCGACGTCGGTGCGCAATACAAGAATCCGCGCAATGCGGCCGTGCCGTACATCGCCGCGCACCTCGGCATGGTGCGCACGCCGTTCGGCTTCGAGGTGCAGCAGAGCGACCGCGATCGTCTGTTCCTCGAGCGCTCGCGCGTCATGTCGGCATTCTTCCCCGGTGAGTACGACCTCGGCGCGCGCGTGTTCGGCGGCTGGCGCTTCCTCCGCTACACCGTCGCCGCGATGAACGGTGATCCCGTCGGTGAGAGGACCTTTCCGGGTCGCGATCCGAACAAGTCGAAGGACTTCGTGTTCCACGGCGGCGTCGACCTCACGTTCGGGCGCGTCGGCGTGCGCGGTGGCTTCTCCGCGGTGTACGGCCGGGGCTTTCACCAGGGCATCGCGTCCGGCAAGGACCAGCTGGTGTGGCGCGATCAGAACCAGAACGGTCAGATCGATCCGGGAGAGATCACGTCGGTGTTGGGCCAGGCCGCGCAGCCATCGGCGAACTTCGGTCGCTACGCGCTAGGTGGTGACTTGCAGATCGGAATCCAGGTGCCGCGGCTCGGGCAGCTCACGCTGCTCGGCGAGCTGGTCTACGGCGTGAACATGGATCGCGCGGTCCAGGTCGCCGACCCCGTTGCGGCGGCGCGTGATCTGCGCGAGCTCGGCTGGTACGTGGGCGCCACGCAGGAGCTCACGCGCTACGCGCTCGTCGGTCTTCGCTACGATCGCTACGATCCCGATCGCGACTCCACCGATCTGCGCAGCGGGAGCACCGTCCCGCGCAACCAGACCTATTCGGACCTCGTCGTCACCGCGGCCGGTCGCTTGCCCGGCTACGGGCGCCTCATCCTCGAGTACCGCCACGCGACCAACGCGCTCGGTCGCAGCACCGACGGCATCCCGACCACGCTCGCCGACGATGCCTTCACCCTGCGCGGGGAGATCAGGTTCTGATGTGCCGCGCCTGGCTGGCACTCTTGCTCGCGCTCGCGGCCTGCGGTCAGCCGATCGCCGAGCCTGGAACCGATGCGCTCGTCATCATCAAGAGCGCCACGTTCTATCGCGGGGAGGCGCCTCCCACCACGGATGGCCCACCGGTGACCGCGGCTGCCTTCGTTCGTTCGCAGGTGACCCCCGGTAGCACGGCCGGTCTCAGCGGCACGGTCCCCGTCGGGACCGGCAGCATCGTCATCGGCGCGGCCCACGACGTGGGCTACTGGGTGGTGAATCCCGACGTGGTGGATCCGCTGATGACCGATCAGCTCGACTTCGCCGCCAAGCTCGTGCTCGCCGCTCGCGTGACCGAGCCGGTGGAGGTGCAGCTGCGCGTCGTCATGCAAGGTGGCGCGGTGGGCCCCATCACCACGCTCACGCTCACGCCGGAGGCGCTGCCGATCCCCGCGGGCAAGGTCGTGGTGTCGCTCTGGTGGGACACGCAGTCCGATCTCGATCTGCGCGTCGTGGATCCGAACGGCATCGAGATCTGGACCAAGAAGATCAACTCGTACTCACCGCCGTCACCGCCGAAGCAGCCTGGCCCCGACGACTACCTGAACGGCGGCATCCTCGACTTCGACTCCAACGCCGCGTGCGTGCTCGATGGCCGTCGCCAGGAAAACATCGTCTGGCAGAAGACCGCACCGACGGGTGCATACATCCTGCGCGTCGACACGTTCTCGCTGTGCACGCAGCCGGCAGCTCGCTGGCACCTCCTCGCGCAGATCGAGGGCGCCACCTTCTACGAGGCTCGCGGCACGTCGCTGCCGAGCGACACGCGGTTCGCCCACGGCCCTGGCGCGGGTCTCTACGTCGGCACGTTCACCGTTCCCGAATAAGGAGTCGTCCCATGCTCGTCCAAAAATTGTTGTCGGTCGCTGAAGTCACCGGTCAAGGCGTGTTGTATCTGCTCATCGCGCTGTCGGTGTTCTCCATCGGCATCATGGTGGAGCGCTTCGTCTGGTTCGGACGTCGTCGCATCGACGCCGGCGGGCTCGGTCGCGAGGTCGTCTCACTGCTTCGCTCCGGTGAGCGCACCAAGCTCAAACGCAAGCTCCAACTCAACCGCTCGATCGAGGCGCAGGCCCTCGGCGCCGCGCTCGAGCGCTACGACGACGGCTCGGAGTCGTTCGTCGAGGCGCTGCAGGCCGAGTCGCGCGTGCGCCGCACCGAGGCGGACGCGGGCCTCTTGTTCCTCGGCACCCTTGGCAACAACGCGCCGTTCGTCGGGCTCTTCGGCACGGTGCTCGGCATCGTGACCGCGTTCCGCGAGCTCGCCTCCGCGTCGGCGGGCGGCATGGCCAACGTGATGGGTGGCATCGCCGAGGCGCTCGTGGCCACCGCGGTCGGCATCCTCGTCGCCATCCCCGCCGTCGTCGCCTACAACATTCTCCAGAAGAAGGCCTATGCGGTCGAGGACAACATCACGACGCTGGGAAACCACGTCCTATCTCTCATGAAGGCCGACGCCGCGCACGCACATAAGAAGGTGGCGTGACATGGCTGGCACGATGCCCTCCTCGGGTCGCCGCGGCGGGGCGATAACAGGCATCAACGTCACGCCGCTCGTCGACGTGGTGCTGGTGTTGCTCATCATCCTCATGGTGTCGAGCACGTACATCGTCGCGCAGACGATGAAGGTGCAGCTCCCGAAGGCGAAGAGCACGGATGGTCAGGCCGAGAAGCCGGTCACGGTGGTGGTGCAAAAGTCGGGTGCGTTGTTGCTCGACGACCAGCCCGCGACGGAGGCGCAGATCAGCGAGAAGCTGAAAGCCGCGGTCGCTGCCGACGCCGACGCCAACGTGGTGGTGAGCGCCGACAAGGAGACGCAGCACGGCGCCGTGGTCCATGTGATGGACCTCTGCAAAGAGGCCGGCGTCGTAAAGTTCTCGATCAACGTGCAGTCGGAGTAAGCCGTGCGGGCCAGAACCGCCACGATCATCGGCTCGGCGCTCTTCCACGTGCTCCTCGGCGCGGGCGCCGTCTACTACGCGGGGCGTCCGAAGGCACACAAGGCGCAGACCGTGGCCGTGATGGGCGACAAGAAGGAAAAGCCGAAGCCGAAGGACACGCCACCACATCCACCGAAGCCCAAGCTCGCTTCCCGCGCCGTCGAGCCGATCGTCGCGGAGCCGCTGCCGATCAAAGAGACGGCACCGAGGCCACCCGTCGCGCCTTCCTCGCCAGGCACGATGTCGAACGAAGGCGGCACCACCACGCCCGGCACCAATGGATCGGCGACCGGCAATGGCAATGGCAATGGGACGGGCACCGGTGGCGGCAACGGCAACGGCGGTGCGAAGCCGGGCGTCGCGACGAAGAAACCACTGACCGGCGACGACGAATGCACCGAGGCGCCCACCAAGGCGCAGCCAGTGAACCGTGCGACTGAGATCGAGTACACGCAACAGGCACGACAGGACGGCATCGAAGGTCGGCTCGTCCTCAAGGTGGTCGTAGGTGCCGACGGCTCGGTATCCGACGTCATCGTCGTGAGCTCGGTCGATCCCGCGCTCGACGCTGCGGCCATCGCTGCGGTGAAGACCTGGGTCTTTCAGCCCGCGTCTCGCTGCGGCAAGCCCATGGCCGGTGGCACCTACACGCTCGCGCAGCGCTTCGAGCTCGGCGACTAAGGCGTGCGTCGCTTCCTGCTCGCCGCGTTTCTCCTGCTCGGTGCCGTCGCGCGTGCAGACGAGCCCGAGGTGCCAGCGCCCATCGTCACGCGCGCACCCGAGCTGACGGGCTTCGTCGAGGCCGAGTACCCCGCGGACAAGAAGGCGGCCAACACCGAGTCCGCCGTCACGCTCGCGCTCTCCGTCGACGAACAGGGCCACGTCACCGAGGCGAAGGTCATGAGCCCGGGCGGCGACGACTTCGACGCGGCGGCGATCGCGGCGGCGCTCCGCTTCCAGTTTCGCCCCGCTGAAATCGACGGCAAGCCGGGCCCGGTCACCATCACCTACCGCTACGTCTTCAAGATCAAGACCGAGATGGTGAAGCTCGGTCCCCAGGTGAACCTCGAGGGTGTGGTGAGGGAGCGCTTCTCGAAGCGCCTCATGGCGGGCGTGAAGGTCGCCCTCAAGGACCTCGCTGTCGAGGTCACCACCGACGCGGCCGGAGCGTTCGCGTTCATCGACGTGCCGGTCGGTAAGCACACGGTCGAGCTATCGGCACCGAAGCTCGTCACCGTTGCCACCGAAGAGACGATCGAGAAGGACAAGAAAAAGAGCGTCGTCTACCGCGTCGAAGAGCTGCAGGAAGGCGTCGACGAAGAGCGCGTGACGCGTGCACCTCGCATGAAGAAAGAGTCCGTCGAGACCACCATCCGCAGCGAAGAAGCGCGCCGCGTTCCTGGCACGCAAGGCGACACGCTGAAGGTCGTGCAGAACCTCCCCGGCGTTGCGCGCGCCGCGATGGGCTCGGGTGCGCTCGTGGTGTGGGGCGCCGCACCGCGCGAGACGAAGGTGAACATCGACGGCGTCGAGATCCCGGCGCTGTATCACGTGGGTGGCATGCGCTCGACGGTGAATGGCGAGCTGGTGCGCTCCATCGACCTCGTCCCCGGTGGCTACGGCGCCGACTACGGTCGTGGTCTCGGCGGCCTCGTGAAGATCGAGACGCGCAACCTGCCCGATCGCGGCGTGCACGGCTACGCGCAGGCCGATGCCATCGACGCATCCGCATTGCTCAGCGCCGCGGTCGGCTCGCGACTGCGCGTCGCGGCCTCCGCT
>JAYUBF010000052.1:0-23560 GCA_043741435.1 Myxococcales bacterium | reverse complement strand
TCCGCGGGCTCCGACGTATCGTCGAGCAAGCGAGCGACCGCGTGCGCGGTCTCCTCGTCCTGTTGGGACCAGTCGACGGCGATGGTTTCGTCGTCCATGCGCACCACGCGGGAGACCAGATCGACTTGCTGCTTCGCATCGTCGTTGGCCACGAGCGTCAGCACCATCGTGCCTCCGACACGTAGATTGCCGAAGGCCTGACCCTCTCGGCTGATGAGCCCGCCGGTCAGCGACGCGTTCACGAGCGGCAACGCGACGATGGCGCCGTCATTCTCGACGAGCACGGACGCCGACACCTGCAGGCGAGACTTGCGTCGCATGCCTTGCACCATGGGCGGCGGCTCATCGGTGCCGCGCTCCGCGATCGCGCGTTCTTCGAGGCGCTGATCCAGCTGCTCGAGCTCGAGGCATCGCGCTTCCACCGCAGCCAGCTTCGCTTCGGCTTCCTGTTCGCGCTGCCCCTGCAGCGCTTGCTCGGTGGCCTGCAGCGCCGCCTCACGATCCGCTTCGAGCGCGACGGCTTCGGCGAGCGCCAGCTGCTCTGCTTCGAGCCGTGCAGCCTCGGACGCGAGCTGCTCGCGGGCAATCCGCCGAGCTTGCTCTTCGTCATCGAGGCGCTTGCGCTCGACCGTGACCTGTTCACTCAGGCGCCGGTCTTCCTCGGCCTCTCTTGCGCGGGTCTGGAGCCCGACGCGCTCCACTTCCTCGACCCGCCTCATCTCCGCAGCGAGCGCCGCGGCCTCGTCCTCCAGACGCTTGCGCGCTGCATCGCGACGCGTGCGCTGCTCATCAAGCTCACGTCGCGCCTGCGCGACGGCGCGCGACTCGGCGTCGAAGCGAGCAAGCGCGGCGGCACGTTCGGTGGCGCGAGCCGCTTCCTGTGCGCGGCGCTGATCGCGCGCAGCCATCATCTGCCCGATGATCGACTGCTCGAGCGCGCTCGCCCCCTTGGTGCCGCCTTTGCCAGTCATGCTGTTGTGGAAATCCAGCCAGTGCCAGTGATCCAGCCAGTGATTGGCAGCGACGTCAACTATGCACACGCGAACGCGCCGGGTTCGAAAAAAGACGCAATTCCCCTCGTAAAAGTCGCGTGATACCTTCACAGGGCTGTGCGTTCCCCTACTCTCGCAGGGTTCCCTGCCATCGGGCAGCCCGGTCCACGGAAGGATCCGAGCGCGATCGGACTCGGCGATTCGCTTTGGGTGCGAGTCGTGGTGCGCACGCCCTCCGTCGAGAGCTTCATCCAGAAGTACAGCCGCTTCCTGAAGGAAGACCGAATCTTCATCTTCACGAAGTCCTCGCAGGCGCCGGGCACGAGGCTGCGCTTCACGCTCGAGCTGGCTGACGGCAAAGCGCTGGTGTCGGGAGAGGGTACGGTGACGCGTGTCCGCGCCGACGTCGGCGATCGCGCGAAGCCGCCGGGGATGGAGCTGCGATTCGTCGCGACCGACGACGCAAGCCGCAAGATCGTCGCGCTGATGCTGAACGAGCGCGGCGCGCAAACCTCGAGCGCGGCCTCGACACGTGAGATGCCTCCGGCGCCCAAGCCGGCGAGCTTGCCAACCTTGCCGCAGACGGGTTCGCACAGCGTGTTCGATCCGCCGCCCGCGCTGCCGAAGGCACTCACTCCGGCGGCGAAGAAGCCGTTCACCGAGCCGACGCCTTTCGCAAAACCGGCAGGCCCGAGCCCGCTGCTGAGTGGTCCGATCGCCGGTCAGCGGACCGACCTGCCGAAGCGACCCGGAACGCTCAACCGCACGATGATGGGGACGGGCGCCATCGTGCAGCCCCCCGTTCCACCCGCGCTCGCGCTGGCGCACGCGGCCGCGCCGCCGCCGCCTGTGGCCGAGCGTCCGCAGTCGATCGTCGACCGACCGTTGCCGCCGCCGTTGCGCCCGCCGGCGGCGATGGAGAGGAAGAGCCTCGAGCCCGAGCAGATCGAGGCACCGAGCGTCCCCATCGCGGTGCCGAAGGCGACAGCCACACCGGCAGCATCGGAGACGATCCCGATCGAGACCTCGGACGCCGAGACGACGGGGGTCAAAGAAGCGGGCGCGAGCGAGGGGATCGTCGAGGAGCCCAACGAACCTTCGATCATGTCGGCGCCACCGACGTCCGACGCTCGGGCGGTCGCGCTCGCGCGCACGCTCGCGTTCGCGTTCGAGGGGCCACTGGTTCCTCCGGCGCCCTCGGGCCTCGATGCGGAGTCCTTGTTCTCGGCGGCAGCGAGCGAGACGCAAGAGACGGAGAGCGAGCGCGCGGCCTGGGGACTCGGTGGCAGCCAGACCGAAGCCGAGCCGGAGACCAAGCGTGAGCTGCCTCCGCGCAGCGCGACGACACCGCCCGACGACCTGTCCCGTTCGTTTCCCGGGCTCGATGCACCGTCGTCCTTCGCCGAGGCGTGGCGCGACGAGACCGAGATCGACGTGCGCACCGATACCGTACCGGCGAACCCCTTCAGCGAGGTGTCGGACAACGCGATCGAGTACTTCGTCGAGTGGTCGCTCGATCGTTCCCCCAATGCTGCACGGAGCACCAGCTTCGACGCGATCCCGATGTCCACGGCCACCGAGGGTGCGGTCGCGGTCGCGGCGCCCATTGTCGAGGTGCCTGCGAAGCCCGCGCGGCCAACGCTCTCCCCGTTCGCGCCCATGCCCGAGCCGACGCCGTCGGTCAGTGGCACGAAGCTCGGCCTGATCATCGGTCTCGCGATGGGACTCGCCTTCGGCGGTGGCGCGATGTTGTTGTTGCGATCGCGCCCGAGCGAGGCTCCGGCACCAGCGCCCTTCAAGCTGACCGAGGTCGCCAAGCCCGAGGTCGCCAAGCCCGAGGTCGCCAAGCCCATCGCGGTGGCCGCGGCGGTCAACACACCTGGTGAGAAGTCGGCGGAGACCGCATCGTTCTCCATCACGTCGAAGCCGCCAGGGGCGGCGGTCTCCATCGACGGCGTCGGTCGCGGCGTCACGCCGCTCGCGCTCAACCTCACGCCCGGCGAGCACCAGGCCGAGCTCACGATGGAGCGCTATGCAGCGATGACCCTGCCCATCGAGTCACCAGGCTCTCTCGAAGCGGATCTGAAGCGGCCGCATGCACAGCTCGTGATCAGGTCGACCCCGCCCGGTGGCGAGGTGAAGGTCGCTGGCGTGCGGCGCGGCAAGGCGCCCGTCACGCTCGGCGTGCAGGCGTACGAGAGTTACACCGTCGAGGTGTCGCTGCCGAACGCGCCAGTGTGGCGCAAGAAGATCTACGCAAAAATGCCGAGCAACGCCGTCGAGGCACAGCTCGTGGTGAACGTGCCGAAGGGCAAGGGCGGCGCGACAAAGCCGAACCCGCCGCAAAACGGCAAGCAGACCAGCCCGACGGCGAAGCCCACGACCGCGCCTCCGCCGGCCACACGCCCTGGCGATCTGCTCAGCCCGAACCGCGGCATTCGGTGAGCACGTGGCCAAGCGTCGCGGCGATGGCGGCTTCCATTCGCCGTTCTCCAACCTGAAGCTTCCCGACCCGCCCAAGGTCGCGCCTCCACCACCCCCACGTCGGGAGACCACACCGCCACCCGACGTTCCCGACGAGTGGTTGTTCGACGACGCCATGCGTACGGTGGCACCGCTCGCGCTCGATCCGCGCGGCCGACGTGGCCCACTCGGTGCCAGGCTCGACATCGGTCGCGCCCCGCGGCGCTCGCGCGCAGAAGACGAAGCCGAGGCCTACGCAGAGCTGGCCGATCTCGTCGACGGCGACGGTGTCTTCGACATCGCATCCACCGATGAGTATATCGAGGGCAGCGCCCCCGGCATCGATCGTCGACTCGTGCGCAAGCTGCGCCGCGGCGACTACGCGATCCAGTCACACCTCGATCTCCACGGCCTCGTACAAAAGGAAGCGCACGCGGAGGTCGACGCGTACCTCGACGATGCACGCAAGAAGGGCCACCGCTGCGTCCTCATCGTCCATGGTCGCGGCCTGCACTCGAAGGACAGCGTGCCCGTGTTGAAAGAACGGTTGCGCGTGTGGCTCACGCGCGGCCGGATCTCTCGCGGCGTGCTGGCGTTCGCGACCGCCAAGCCCGCCGACGGTGGCGCCGGCGCGGTGTACGTCCTGTTGCGAAAGTAGCCGCGGGCGACGCCCTATTCGTCGTCGCTCGCCGACAGCGACAAGATCACGTTCATGTCTTCGAGGGTCGTGGTGTCGCCGGAGATCTTGCCGGAGGCCGCGAGCTCTTTGAGGAGGCGGCGCATGATCTTGCCGGAGCGCGTCTTGGGGAGCGCATCGGTGAAGCGAATCTCCTCGGGACGCGCCAGCGCACCGATCTCTTTCGCGACGTGCTCGCGAAGCGTCGCCGCCACGCTGTCGTTCTTGTCGCGGCCGTTCTTCAGCGTGACGAACGCAACGAGCGCTTGGCCCTTCAGCTCGTCGGGCCGACCCACGACGGCGGCCTCCGCCACGTCGGGGTGCGACACGAGCGCGCTCTCGATCTCCATCGTGCCGAGCCGATGCCCTGCGACGTTGAGCACGTCGTCGACACGGCCCATCACCCACAGGTAGCCGTCGTCGTCGATGCGGGCGCCGTCACCGGCGAAGTACACGGGCTTCCCGGTCTTGGGATCCGTGACCTCGGCGAAGTAGCTCTTCTCGAAGCGCTCCGGATCTTTCCAGAGCGTCATCATCATGGATGGCCATGGCCGCTTGATCACCAGGAGGCCCCCCTTGCCGTGTCCCACGGAGTTGCCGGCCTTGTCGACGACGTCGAGGAACACGCCTGGCAACGGCATCGTGCACGAGCCTGGCTTCGTCGGCGTAGCACCTGGCAGCGGGCTCACCATGATCGCGCCCGTCTCCGTCTGCCACCACGTGTCCACGATCGGGCACCGCTCGCCGCCGATCACGCGGCGGTACCACATCCATGCCTCCGGATTGATCGGTTCACCGACTGTACCGAGCAAGCGCAGATGGCCGAGGTCGTGCTTGGCAACATGCTCGTCGCCCCAGCGCATGAACGCGCGGATGGCGGTGGGCGCGGTGTAGAAGATGGTGACCTTCTCGTCGGCGCAGATCTTCCAGAACCGATCCTTGTCGGGAAAATCGGGCGCGCCTTCGTACAACACGACCGTCGCTCCGTTCATGAGTGGGCCGTACACGACGTACGAGTGACCCGTAACCCAACCGATGTCGGCCGTGCACCAGTACACGTCGTCGGGCTTCAGATCGAAGACGAGCCTGGTGGTGAACGCCACCTGCACGCCGTAGCCGCCCGTCGAGTGCACGACGCCCTTCGGACGCCCCGTGGTGCCGGACGTGTAGAGGATGAACAACGGATGATCGGCGGGCACGGGCACGGCCTCGACCGGCGATGCAGCGGCCACGGTCTGTGCCCACTCCACGTCGCGATCGGCCACCATCGCGATGTCGTTCTTCGCGTGGCGCAACACCATCACTTTCTCGACGGTGGGACACGCGTCGTCGGCGAGCGCGCGATCGACCGTGTCCTTCAACGGCACGAGCTTGCCGCGGCGCCAGCCGCCATCCGCCGTGAGGATCATCTTGCAGCCCGCGTCGCGCACACGTTCGCGGATTGCCTCGGCCGCGAACCCACCGAAGATCACGGAGTGCGTGGCGCCGAGGCGCGCGCATGCGAGCAGCGCGATCGCCAGCTCGGGAACGAGGGGCAGGTACACGGCGACGCGATCGCCGGTGGTGATGCCGAGACTGCGCAGCGCCCCGGCCGTACGCGCCACCTCGGTGTGGAGCTCACGATACGTGAGCGTGCGTCGCTCGCCGGGCTCACCAATCCACACGAGCGCGAGCTTGTCGGGCTGGGTGACGAGGTGCCGGTCGAGGCAGCTCACCGACAGGTTGAGCTCACCGTCGGCGAACCAGCGATAGAACGGCGCCTTCGTCTCGTCTAGCACCTGCGTAGGCTGCCGCGACCACGCGATCGCCTCGGCCCGCTTCGCCCAGAACGCGGGCAGGTCGCGCTGCGCTTCGTGGCACAGTGCCTGGTACGCGGCCATGGAGCCCACGTGCGCCGACGCTGCGAACTTTTCCGTTGGTGGGAAGCGACGCGTCTCTTTCAAGGTGGAGTCAATGGATGCGTTGCTGGTAGCGTCGCTCATCGCGGAGCAGCATACGCCGCCAACCAACCAAAGGAGCAGTCATGAACGCGAACGAGATCGGCAAGAAGTATGTCGCCCTCTGCAAAGAAGGCCGCAACCACGAATGCCTCGACCAGTTGTTCGCGAGCGACGCAGTCAGCGTCGAGGCCGCCGCGTCTCCGGGTGGCAACCGTGAGGCGAACGGCCTCGACGCGATCAAGGCGAAGGGCAAGTGGTGGATCGAGAACCACACGGTCCACAAGGCGGAGATGCAAGGACCGTATCCGCACGACGAACGCTTCGCCGTGCGCTTCGTCTACGACATCACGCAGAAGCAGACGGGCAAGCGCATCACGATGGAAGAGGTCGGCCTCTTCACTGTGGCAAACGGCAAGATCACGCGCGAAGAGTTCTTTTACTCAATGTGAGGTAGGGCCCATGCCCTGGCCCATGCCCTGAGCGGCGCAGCGAACGGCGCCGCGCGCCTGCGTTGACAGGCTCGATCGGGCTCCGTACGATGCGGGCCGCGTGGCTGCCTCAACGATCCCGTCGAGAACTGGCCCGTCGAGAACTGGCCCGTCGAGAACTGGCCGTCGCCCCTGGCTGGCGCTCGCGCTGGTCGCTGCAGCCAGCGGCTGCGGTCGGTCGACCCTGCCTGCGCTGCCGTGTGCCACCGACACCGACTGCGACGTCGGCCAGACGTGTGGCAGCGACGGCTACTGCACCACGGTTGTCCCGCTGGCACCGACCGACGGCAGCACGCCCGACGGGATCGACGGCCCCACCGGCGCGGCGTGCGCGATCTACGTCGTGGTGTCGAGCACCGGCAGTCATTCGGTGGGCACGCCATGCGCCGATAGCCAGATTTGCACGATCGCGCTCGACGCCGTCGGCCAGAGCCGCCACATCACGGGCGCCCCGTGCCCCGACGAGGCATTCGATTGTGTCGCCGGCCGCTGCGAACCCGTCGACCCCGCTTGCCCACCGTGCCCGATGGGCGCGGTCTGCACGAACCCGATGCAGGGCTGCCAAACGCTGCCGTGCAACGTGCCCGGGTCGGTGGGCTGCCCCGCCGGCTCGCAGTGCCTCGGCAACACCTGCGTGCCAACGATGATGCCCGGCTGCGGCGCGAGCGGCGCGCTGTGCCCCCCCACGTTCGTTTGCGAGATGGGTCAGTGCTGCCAGGCCCAATTCAACCTGTGCATCCCCCCCATCGCGCAGTGCGGGCACGGCATGCCGTGCCCGTCCGGCAGCTCGTGCCAGTTCGGGGTCTGTATCCCCGGCGGCATCGGCACCATGTGCAACACCACCGGCGACTGCCCGATGGGCAACCAGTGCCTCATGGGCATCTGCTTGCCGGGCGGCCCGCCGATGGGCTGCAACCCACCGAACGGCATGCCCTGCCCTCCCGGCGATCAGTGCGTCGGCAACACGTGCGTGCCGACGATGTCGGGCGGCTGCATGCAAAACAGCGACTGCGCCGCCGGTCAGACGTGCAGCAACAGCGCGTGCGTGAGCCCGACCGGTTGCAAATCCGACGCGAGCTGCCCGACGGGCACGGTGTGCGAATTCACCGCGGGCACCTGCCTCTCGTCCATCGCGTGCACCTCCGACACGACGTGTGGAGCGTCGTTGTGCATCGACGACCAATGCTTGCCGTGGACGACGTGCAGCGGGAACACCGCATGTCCGATGGGCCTCGTGTGCAGCCCCGGCCATGTTTGTACGCTGGCGCCCGAGTGCTCGATCAACTTCGACTGCCCGTCGGGACAGCGCTGCCGTCAAGGCATGTGCCAGCCCGCGCAGTGCACCAACAGCGCCGACTGCAACGACGGCTATCGTTGCAACGCGAACCATCGTTGCTCGACGACTCGCTTTTGCGCGGCAGCCAGTGACTGCCCGCCTCCGACGACTTGCACGAACCACGTTTGCCAACCGTGATGTAACCGAGAGCCTATCCCATGACCATGACCCGTCTCCGATCGTTCGTGCGCCGCACACTGCTGCCAAGCTTCGCTGCCATCGCGGTGTTTGCGTCGACCACGGCCAACGCGCAGCCCGCGGATCCGGGCATGGAAGACAGCAAGCCCCCGACGGCGACGGCAACGGCGCCCCCCCCGCTCGTCGCGCCGCCTCCGGTAGCCGTGACGCAGCCGACGGCCAATGCGCCCTACAAGGAGACGGTCACCGAAGAGGTCACTTATCTGGATGCCGGCGGGCAGGCGAAGGAGAACAGCATCTCCTTCTACGACCGCACCGCAGGCGTCATGAACGGTGGACCCATCGGACTCTTGCACACGATCACCGGTGACGCGGGCAACACGCACTCGTTCCGCGCTTCGATCAACTTCGGCTTCTTCCAGGCGAACTCGTTCCTCATCAAGGGCAACTCGTTCGTCGCGGGCGACAAGAACTCGCGCTTCATGGGCGACCTCACCGTCAGCTACACGCCCTGGAAGTACATCGAGATCTACGCAGCGCTGTTCAACCAGTCGAACAAGAACGAGCGCGTCGACGCGGGTCGGACGGACCCGCAGGTCATCCTCTCGCTCGGTGACTTCGCGTTCGGCCTCAAGGGACGCTACCCGGTTCACAAGTCGTTCGACCTCGCGCTGCACGCGGGCGTTCGCTTCCTCAACTCGGTGAACGGCATCAGCTTCGACGGCAAGTCCACCAATTTCGCCATCGACCTCGTCGGCTCCTTCGACGTGCGCAAGATCGCCGAGAAGGTGCCACTGCGCTTCCACCTCAACGTCGGCTACCTGCTCGACAACTCCAGCAACCTGTTCCCGTCGGGCCAGTGCGGGCAGTCCACGAACAACGATGCCTGCATCCGCTCGCGCGTCGTCGAGACGTTCGCCTACGGGGTGGGCTACCAGCGCCTGCGGCTCGCGCTCGCCGTCGACGTGCCGCTGCTCCTCGGGCCGGTCGGCCTGCAACCGTTCTTCGAGTACCACAACGAGATCGCGCTGGGCGACGGCGACGCCACCATCCGCCGCACGCTGTCGAACGATCCGAAGGTCACCGACGCACGCCTCACCTCGCGCACGATGCAGTACCTCACCATTGGCTTCCGCCTTCGCCCCGTGGCTGGCCTCATCTTCACGGGCGCGGTCGACGTCGGCCTCACCAGCCCTGGCTTCGTCTATGGCCCACCGACCGCGCCGTGGAACGTGATGCTCGGCCTCCAGTACGCGTACGACGGCATGGCTGCTAAGCGCAGCCGCACGAAGGTCGTGACCCGCACTGTGCTGCGCGAGATCGCTGCAGCGCCGGCGGAAGGTCGCGTGCGCGGCGTGGTGCGTGACGCGGCGACGAAGAAGGCGCTCAGCGGCGTGCTCCTCAAGTATCCGAACGGCAAGGCCACCCTCACGCCGCAAGCCACGGGCGAGGACGGGACGTTCGTCTCGTACGGCCTGCCCGCGGGCGCGGCATGGCTCGAGGTCTCGCGCGACGAGTACGAGACACAGAAGATCTCGACCGACGTGCGCGCCAACGCAGAGTCTCCCGTCGAGGTCCTCCTCGTCGCGAAGCCGCCGCAGGCCGGCACCGCGAAGGTGAAGGTCACCGACGAGGCTGGACAGCCAGTCAACGCGACCGTTCGCTTCGTCGCGCCGCAGGGCGCCATCGTCGACGGCGATCCAGATCCGAGCGGCGGCTACCAGGCGCGTCTGCCCGGCGGCGACTACACCGTCGACGTGGTGGCGAACGGCTACTTGTCGAAGCCGCGCCAGATGCAAGTGACCGCAGGCCAGCTGCAGACGCTCGACGTTCAGCTCCGCAAGAAGCCGAAGGTCTCGCACGTCAGCCTCGGCAAGGGCGAGATCATCCTGAAGGGCGTCATCCACTTCGACACCAATGGCACCGACGTGAAGCCGGACAGCTCGCAGCTGCTCGACGAAGTGATCGACATCCTGGTCGCCAATCCGCAGATCAAGCGCGTCCGCATCGAGGGCCACACCGACAACCGCGGCGTGCCCGCCAAGAACGTGGAGCTGTCGAAGGGCCGCGCTCGCTCGGTGATGAGCTACCTGGTGAAGCAAGGCATCGACGCTGCGCGCCTCGAGTCCGAGGGGTACGGCGCCTCGCAACCGCTGGTGCCGAACATGACGAACGCCAACCGCGCGAAGAACCGTCGCGTTGCGTTCAAGATCGTCGAGTAGCTGTTGGACAGTGTCGGCGTCGGCGAGGTGCCGACGCCGACGTTGTCGGAGCCCATCGCGTCGCTATGCCCCAACGCATTCCATATGTCGAGTCGTGCAGTCACCGTCAGCGCGAAGGGTTGCTGGACGCCGAAGAAGTGCCACCGCTTCCAGTGCGGTCACCGCGTCACGACGACGATGTGCTCGGCGTCAGCTTCTTTCGTACCCGCATCGATGAGGTCACACTTGACGGGCTCACGTTGCCGCGCACGTTCGTCGGCCGCACCGAGCTACGAAACGTGTCGTTCCGGAATACCGATCTCTCCGAATCGACTCTGAACTGGAACGATCTTGCCGACGTCGACTTCAGCGGCGTCGATCTAACGCGCGCGGATCTAAGCGCCTCTTCGTTCACGCGCTGCCACTTCGACGATGCGACTCTCCATCAGGCCGATCTACGACATTCGAAGTTCGATGGGTGCACGTTCTCCGGTGCGAGCTTGACGGACGCCAAGCTCGTCCGCTCGCGACGGTGGCGTGCTTGCTTGTCTGGCGAGCAGATGGAAGCCATCGCCTGGCAGGGGGACGCTGGCCCGCAGCCGGAGGGTGGCTGAAAGTTCTTTCGCGAGCGCGCAGTTGTCGTCAGACCTGCGCCCCGTTTCCAGCGCCACCACGGATCACCGTGGGCGTGGGCGTGTGTGCAGTGGACGTCGCGAGCAACTGCGGCGGTTCCCAACCGATAAGTGCCCATCGCGCCAAGCACTTCTTCCGCGGCGCACAAGAATGTGCCATGTATGCCTACGTGGATAGTGAGCCCCGGCCGTCGTCGGACACAGTGTCCGTAACCGACGATCCGATCGCGTCGGAGGCGAGCGTGCTCATCGAGGCCGTGAACGCGGAGCCCGGCAATATGGTGGTGCGCGAGCGCGTGTCGCAGGCGCTTCGTCGGTTGCGCGAGCGTTGGACGGCGCAGCCCGGTGCGTTTTCACCGCGGGCTGTACAGCGACTCAAGAGCGTGGGCCAAGTGTTGCGCACCAGCGCGGACCACATCGACCTCGCGGGAGCGCTGTCGGAGACATTCGGCTTCACCCAGTTCCGCACCGGGCAAGAGGCGGCCATTCGCGCCATCCTCGGCGGGCGCGACTGCATCGCGGTCATGCCCACCGGCGCCGGCAAGAGCCTCACCTATCAGCTGCCCGCGCGCTTGCTCGGCGGTACCACGCTCGTGGTCTCGCCGCTCATCGCGCTCATGAAGGATCAGGTCGACGCGATGAACGAGGTGGGCCTGCGCGCCACCTACCTCAACTCCACGCTCTCGCTCGACGAGCGGCGGTCGCGCGTGTCCGACCTCATCGCCGGCAAGTACGAGCTGGTCTACGCAGCGCCCGAGGGCATCGAGGCTTCCGTCGGCACCGCGCTCGATCGGCTGCACCCGCGCGCGGTCGCCGTCGACGAAGCGCACTGCATCAGCGAATGGGGCCACGACTTTCGTCCCGCTTATCGCAACCTCAAGGGCCTCAAGCGTCGGTTCCACGGCGCACCGATCTTGGCGCTCACCGCCACGGCCACCGACCAGGTGCAGAGCGACATCGTGCGCGAGCTCGCCATGGTCGATCCGCTGGGGGTGCGCACCGGCTTCTTCCGGCCGAACCTCCGGCTCTCGCTCCTCAAGAAGGGCGAAGACGGCGTCACGGGTCGTGGTTCGGGCCAACTAAAAGATAGGCTCGTCGCCCTCGTGCGCGCTCGTCGTGGCGACAGCGGCATCATCTACTGCCAGTCCCGCAAGAGCGTGGAGAAGACGGCCGAGCACCTGCGCAAGTCCGGCATCTCGGCTCTGCCGTATCACGCCGGTCTGGAGAACGAGACGCGCTCCCGCGTTCAGGACGCCTTCCGCAAGGACGACTGCGACGTGGTCGTGGCGACCATCGCGTTCGGGATGGGCATCGACAAGTCGAACATCCGCTACGTCATCCATCGCGACATGCCACGCTCCATCGAGGCGTACTACCAGGAGATCGGTCGCGCCGGCCGCGATGGGGTGGCCGCCGACTGCGTCCTCTTCTACTCCTACGCCGACGTGATGGCCTTCGACCGCCTCATTGTCGACAGCCCGCAAGAGGTCCAGGATCGCCAGCGCGCGAAGGTCCGCGAGATGTTCGGCTGGGCCGAAGGCAAGGGCTGTCGTCACGCCAACCTCGTGGCCCACTTCGGCGAGAAGATCGCGAGCTGCGGCGAAAGCTGCGACCACTGCGCGGGTGCGAAGATCGCTGCCCGCACGCCGGTGCCCGCCAAGGTCCGCGGCGAAAAGCGCCCGCTCCCCACGGCGCCCACGCCCGTGCTCAGCGAATCGCTCGACAACGACGCCGACAGCGAGCTGTTCACGCAGCTGCGCGCGCTGCGCAAGCGCCTCGCCAGCGATCGCGGCCTGCCCGCGTACCTCGTGTTGTCCGACGCCACCTTGCTCGAGATCGCGCGTCGCCGTCCCAGCGACGAAGAAGCGCTGCGCGGTATCTCCGGGATCGGCCCGAAGAAGCTCGATCTCTACGGCGCGCAGATCCTCGCCGCCGTTGCTGCTACGTAGACCCGCGCTCAGGGTAGCGTCACCTGCTTTCGAGGCGACCATCCGTTGGCCGCACGCTCACGTACCGAGTGCACCGGCGCCGGACAAGATGAAGCGCTTCATGCTCACTTCGTGATCGTCATGCGGTTGCGGTACGTGCCGACTGTGTAGCCCACGCTTTGAAAGCCACGGCCGATGCTCGTCGAGGCCAGGCTGAACGAGATCTGGGCCGGAGCGTCTTCCGGATCGCCGCCACGAAAGAGCTCGATGGCGTTCATCGGCACCGACCAGCCGGCCGACGGGGAGAGCTCGGTGGAGGCCTGCGGTCCAATCGTCGAGGCTGATCCGGAAGGCGGCTGTCTCGCCGTCGTACAGCGTGAGCACCAGCGGCTCTCCGCGCTTGAGTGGTCCCGAGGCCAGCTCGTGGAACGGTCCCTTCTCGTCTTTGTCGGCATCCACGAGAAAGAGCTTCTGTTCGCGATCCAAGTAGGCGAAGCGACGGGGCGCCGACGGGCGCGGAATCTCGAAGCGACGGTTGGGGATGGGTGACAGCGTGAACGTCAGCTTCTTGTGACCGTGGACCACGACGCCCGCGTACTGGTTGAGGTGCGTGTAGATGGGTTGCGTGACCTTACTGCGCGCTTCGAGCTCGACCCCGCCGTCGCGACCCGTCACGTCGAGCATGCTGTCGCCCTCGTCTTTGTATTGCAGGTGCACGCGGTTCGGTTCCTTCGTGCTGCCGACGAAGCGCCGTGGGGTGCGCTTGTTGTCCTCGGGGTTGGCGAGGATCGTCCAGCTGCGATCCGGAGAGCGGCTCTCGATGGTGAGGAAGGGATCGATGCTGAGCACGAGCTTGTCGCGACGGATCACCACGCGCGCGTTGTCGGGTTGGATGTGCACGTCCTTGCCGAGCTTGATCATGCGCGCATCCGTCGACGGTGACGCGAGCGGTGTGAAAGCAATGTTCGCCGGCAACGTGCTCGGCTCGGCCGAGCGCTGCGTGCCTGGAAACACCCAGCCCGCGTAGAAGGCGAGCAACAAGAGCGGGACGGCGACGAACCAGTTGGCTGGGCATCGTGCTGACGACCGGTGGCGAGCCCACATTCAACGCGCGCGACGGCGTCGATCTGCCCGAGTGGAACGGCGCCGCGCTCGGTCCGAAGAAATGGGAGATGGGCCTCGTACTCGCCGCGGAGCTGCGCAAGCGCGTCGTGCCCGGCGGGGTGATGCTGCACCGCATCGGCAAGTGGTACCCAGGGGAGAGCCTACCGCGCTGGGCGTTGGACCTCATCGGCCGTCGCGACGGCGTCGCGCTGTGGAAGGATTGGGCCGGGCCCGAGCACGCCGCCACCGCCGAGGACGCCGAGCGCTTCGCGCAGGCGCTGGCCAAGAAGCTGGGCGTTCCCGATGGGCTGCATGCCGCGTACGAGGATCCGTGGGAGCTCCTGAAGGAGGAGACCCGCATCCCCGTCGAGCTCGACTCCGAGAAGGCGAGCCTCGACGACCCGGAGGTGCGTCGCCGCATCGCGCGCTTGTTGTCGCAAGGCGTGAACACCATCGCGGGGTGGGTGCTGCCGCTCATGCCCGAGCCCACCAGCACCGCCTGGCAGAGCTCGAAGTGGGCGTTCCGTCGCAGTGCGCTCGACGATTGGCTGCGGGCGATCGCGGCCACGCCCTTCGAGCCTGCCTCACTGCACGGCCTGCTCACCCACGTGGTGGACGAGTCGGCCGCCATCTTCGAGGCGATCGGTCGCGAGCTGCTCGGCTACACGCCGGCTCCCCAGCGCGCAGGCGACGTCGAGAGCTAGGCGACCATGCCCAACCTGCTCGCGATGTCGTTCGAGGGCGCGCTGTCGCCCAGCTTCGATCTCCGTTGCTTGCGTCGCGGCGAGGCACTACCCGACGGCTGGGGCCTCGGCTTCTATCCCGGCGGTGAGCACTCGGCGACGGTCCTCAAGGAGCCGGCACCGCCCGTCGGTGGCACGCGCTCCACGCTGGTGAAGGCGTGGGACCACGTGACCTCGCCGGTGGTGCTGCTGCACATGCGCGCCGCGAGATGGGGCGGGCTCAGCGATGCGAACACGCAGCCGTTCAGCCGCAGCTGGGGCAAGCGCGATTGGTTGTTCGTGCACGCGGGCAGCCTCGAGCAACGGCTCGAGCTCGGACCCGATCCGCTGTTCGAGCCCGTGGGTTCCACCGACACGGAGACCATCTTCTGCGACCTCATGGCGAAGGTGGCGGGCCACAAGTGGCGCACATTGGCGCAGGTCCATCCGGCCACGTTGCAGGCGTGGTTCATGTCGCTGAACCAGCTCGGCGTGCTTACCTGTGCGCTCACCGACGGTCGCGACCTCGTGGTGCACGCCGATACGGGTGGCGTGCAACCGCTGTTCGCTTGCGAGGTAGTGCCGCCGTGCGACAAGGCGATCTTCGGGGACGACGACGTGCGGGTCGATCTCACGATGCACGGGAGCAAGGCCCGACGTGCGGTGCTGCTATCGACGAATACGCTGCAACCGGAGAGCGAAATCAAAGCCGCGTGGCGTCAGCTCGCCCCCGGCAGGATGCTGGTGCTACGCCAAGGCCTCGTCGTGGCCGAGCTGGCGCCGGAGAAGGCGGCCCCGGTCGATGCCGACGCGGCCGAAGAGAATCCTGCGCCGCGCTGCTCGGTACCCATGCGCCCGAGCTCGTCGGCGCCGCGCCACCTCGAGGTGAACCACCGGACGACCTACAGCTACGACAAGCCCATCGAGCGCAGCAGCCACCTCTTGCGGCTCGAGCCGGTGCACGATCGCCTCCAGCGCGTGACGTCGTACTCGCTCAACGTCTCCGTCGACGGCAAGCGCAACGAGTATGACGACGTGTTCGGGAACCGTGCCGTGCGGCTCATCATCGAGTCGCACGCGACGGTGCTCACCACCGATACCGATCCGTTGCAGTTTCGGTCGGTGCACGCGCGCACCAGCATCCCGCTCAACTGGATGCCTTGGCAGCGGCACATGCTGCAACCGTACCTCCTCCCGCCCGAGCTCCCGGAGAGCCAGCTCGTAGAGCTCCACGAGTACGCGATGACATTCGTCGAGAGGAACGGCTACGACCTCATCGACACTCTGCTCGACATGAACCAGTCCATCTACCGGGACTACACCTACGAGCAAGGCATCACGACCGTGCACACGACACCGTTCGAGGTGTACACGGAGCGTCGCGGCCTCTGTCAGGACTTCACGAACCTGTTCATCTGCCTCGCGCGGGTGCTGAACATCCCCGCGCGCTACGTGTGCGGTTACCTGTTCACGGGCCCGAAGCACCACAACCGGGCGATGGCCGAGGCGACGCACGCCTGGGTGCAGGTGTACTTGCCCGAGGTCGGCTGGAAGGGCTTCGACCCGACGAACGGCGTGCTCACGCAGACCGATCATGTTCGCGTCGCGGTCGGTCGCAACTACGTGGATGCCACGCCCACCTCGGGGACGATCTTCGTCGGTGGTGGCGGCACCGAGACGCTCGAGGTCGCGGTGACCGTCGACGAAATTCCGTAGGCCCTACTTCTCGACGCCGACCGCGAAGTACTCCGTCGGAGCGCAACGCCACCACATGTTGAGGTCTTGCCGGTAGCGAATCGTGGTGAGCTGACCGGCCTTCTCGGCGGTGCGCAGGTCTTTGACGAGCTTCGACTCCTCGTCCTTGGTGTCGACGGAGAACTCGAGGATCTCGTTGCTCTGCGCGGCCTCACCGCCACGCTGCAGCACCAGCTCGCCCATAATGTACTTGCAGTACGGCGGGCCCTTCAGGGAGACCTTGCGCACGTAGCCGGTGCGCGTTCCGACGGACCAGGCGCGGTAGTAGTAGTAGCGCGCGACCTGATAGCCCACGACGAGCGCGATCAGCCCGAAGAACCCGAGGAAGATTTTGAGCTTGGTCATCCGGCTGAGCGGCATGACCTTCGGTGTACCCCGCGCTGGCGAGGCTGTCGAGCCCGGCTCCGTGCTGGCCGCGTCTCGTTACGGAGCGGGGCAAGGCCTACGCCGGCTCCCGCAGCTCGTGCTGCCGGGGCAACCGGGCGCGCGTGGCGAGTGCCCGCAGCTCCCGCCGTCGGCGCCGCCGTCGTGGCCCGCATCGGGGTAACCTGCATCGGAGTGGCTCATGTCCGCCGGTTGGCTCAGGTCCGCCGGTTGGCTCATGTCTGCCCCGGGGTGGCTCATGTCCGCCGGCACTTGCGCGAGATCGGGCGACGCTTGCGACATGTCGACCGCGGCCTCCGCCATGTCGACGGGTTGCGCCATGTCGACCGGCGCTCGGCTCATGTCGAGGACCACGGTGCAGAGGCCTTGGTCGCAGGTCTGGCCCATGGGGCAAACCACGTTGACGCAGGGGTCGCTCGCGACGCACGCGCCATCGAGACACATCTGACCGGGCGGGCAGATGACGTTGAAGCACGCGGGATCCTGGTTCATTTGAGAGGTGTCGCTCAGCGACCGCGCGCGCGAATCACAGCCGGCCAATGGAATGGCCACAGCGACGAGAAGCGCGAGCAGAAAAGACCAATGATTGCGGTGAAGCATGGTGGATGAGTCTCCTGCGACATTACTAGAGCAAGTCGCAAGCCATCACCCGAGTTCTAGTTAATAAGCCAAGTTACCAATTTTAAACTCGGCGATGTGGGCGTACCAGACCCCACATTGGGGGCTTCGCACTCCGAATTTCGGAGATCCGTCAGTGCGGGTGAATGGTGATGGACGCCGGCGGCGTCGGCGTGAGCGTGACCGCAAGCGCCGCGGCGACCGCACCGGCCACGACAACCCCACCGAGCGTTCCCCAGAACCAGGCCTTCTTGTAGAGCGGCTTCGGCGTGGCAGCGACCTCGAGGCGAAGCGGATCGCCGAGCGCGCCGGCACGTGCGGTGGGGGTGCCGGCACCATCGAGCGTGAGCGCGTAGTACTCGAGCGCCGGGGGGTGAATGTCGGAGCCGGGGATCGTGAGCTGGTACACGCCCGCCTTGTCGCGACGCGCCTCGATCGACGAGAACGAACGCTTCTCGCGCGACGCGGTCCGGTAAAACACCGCGAGCGTCGGCGCATCCCGCGTGGAGGCGCCCCGCGTAGAATCGACGAGGCGCAAGGCCACGGGCAGGCCCTCTTTGCCCTTCGTCGGCGACAGCGACAGCACCAGCGTCGGCAAGGCAGCGTCGGAGCGCGGCCCTTGCTGCACGCTCGGCCTCGTCGCGAGCATCTTGCGCGTCTCCTCCAGCAACACGCGCAGACGCGGCGCTTGGCGACGATCGAGCTGGTGCGCGGGATCGACGCGGAGCAGTCGCTCGAACGCAGCGCGGCAATCGGCCTCGTGTCCCAGGGCGAACGTGGCGAACGCGATGGTGCGCAGGGCGACGATGCGCTCGTCGCGCGTAACGCTCTCGGCAAGCGCACTCTCGAGGAGCGTGATCGCCCGCTCGTACTCGAGCCCCTCGTAGGCGGCGAGCCCGTCGCGCACGGGGTCGACGTCGGCCGCGTGGGCAACACCGCCCGACGGCGACCCGGGCGACCCGATCGACCCGATCGACCCGATCGACCCGATCTCCCTAGGTAGCGACACCGAGAACGCCAGCGCCAGAGCTCCAACGACCATCGTCCGCACGCGCGGCATTGTAGGGAGCTTCCGTCGGAGATACAATCCGGCGCGAGCATGCAGGCGACTTTCGCCATACGGGCTGCCGCGTTGAGCGTCGCGACGCTGGGGCTCGCCTGCGTCACCGCGGTCAGCTGCAAAGGCGGCGGCGCACCAGTGCCGTGCGTGAACATGTCGGCGCCGAGCGAGCTCGTCACCCGCGCGGCCGTGTTCCGCATCGACGTGTACCCGACAGGCTCTCACTGCGACGCGATGGATGGCGCCAGCGGCTCACCCATTCTCACGCGTACCTTCGCGGCGGGCGAGCCGCTTCAATTCAACGTCGCCGATGGTCGCCGGCCGGTGGTGCTCGCGGCGTGGGCCGATGTCGCCACCACCCAGCTGCTCGGCCGCGCGTGCAACGAAGCCGACCTGGGCTCCGGTCGGCAGATCTGTCTCGACCTCACGCTCGTCGCACCGCCCGACATGAGCCAGCAGCTCGTCTGCGATCCGGCCACCCCCGCGACGTGCGGCACGGGCGTGTGCTGCGATGGCAAGTGCCGCGACAGTGCGTCGGAGGTGCAGTACTGCGGTGGCTGTCGCGCGTGCGCAGCGACGAACGTCGCCACGCCGATGTGCACGACCGGGCTCTGTCAGTCGACCTGCAGCGCGGGCTTCGGCAATTGCGTGCAGCCCGCGGCGCCGGCGGCCGACGATGGTTGCGAGACCAAGCTCGACGACACCGCCGCCAACTGCGGCGCGTGCGGCCGCACCTGCGCGAGCATGCACACGACGGCGACGAGCTGTGCCGGAAGCTTGTGCACCTCCACCTGCGAAACAAACTTCGGCAACTGTACGCAACCATCGGCGCCCGCCGTCGACGACGGCTGCGAGACGGACCTCACGTCCACCACCGCGAGCTGCGGCGCGTGCGGTCGTACTTGCTCCACCGCATTCGCCACCGCCGCGACCTGCGCGAGCAAGCTGTGTAACCTGACGTGTCAAAGCGGTCACGTGAGCTGTGGCAGCCCCGCAGCGCCAGCCGCCGATGATGGCTGCGAGTGCGTGGGCGACGCGTGCTGCCCGAGCAACACCTGCCAGCTCGCGCACAGCAACGGCGCGGGCCAGACGTTCCGCGACTGCGTCGCGCTCAACACCCACACGCAAGCGCAAGCTACCTCCGCGCGCGCCGCTTCCGTGCTCGTGTCCACGATGGACTTCCCGAGCATGTGCAACACCGTCGGCGTCGACCTGACGCCGACGCTGTGTCGACAGACGGCCACCACCTGCGCGTGCTGGGGCTATGACGGCACCCCCGCGCCCGGCAGCGGCCACGTCCACCTCAACAGCGCGGCCGAGGGCACCACGTGTCGCTGCCCCGTGGCCGGAGATCCGACGTGGAATTGAACCCCACGCCGAGCTCGGAACGCCTTCAGCTCGGCAAGTACGAGGTCATCAAGTACCTCGCGGCGGGGGGCATGGCCGAGGTGTTCCTTGCGCGCGTGACCGGCCTCCTCGGATTCGACAAGCCCGTCGTCATCAAGCGCATCCTGCCGCACCTCGCGAACCGCCAAGACTTCATCGGCATGTTCCTCGACGAGGCGCGCATCGGGATGTCGTTGCAGCATCCGAACATCGTGCAGACGTACGACGTCGGGGTCGCGAACCGGAACTACTTCATCGCGATGGAGTATCTGCACGGCGAGACCGTGCGCGAGCTGATGCGGGCACTGCACGTCGGCAACACACGGATGCCCGTCGAGCATGCGGTGCACATCGGATGTGCCGTCGCCAACGCGTTGCACTACGCGCACGAGCGGTCGGAGAATGGTCAGCTGCTCGGCATCGTGCATCGCGACGTGACGCCGCAGAACATCATGGTGACGTTCGACGGTACGGTGAAGCTGCTCGACTTCGGCATCGCCAAGGCGCAGAACCGCTTCGGTGAGACACGCAGTGGCACCCTGAAGGGGAAGCTGCCCTACATGAGCCCGGAGCAGTGCCGCGGCGAGGAGCTCGACCGTCGCTCAGACGTGTTCTCGCTCGGCATCATGCTGTACGAGCTGACGCTGGGCCGGCGCTTGTTCTCCGGCGTGAGCGACTTCCAAATCCTGAAGCAGATCGCGGAAGGAGAGATCACGCCGCCGAGCACGCTCGATCCGGACTATCCGCCCGCGCTCGAGGCCATCGTGTTGCGCGCTTTGCGCAAGCCGCGTGAGGAGCGCTACCAGACGGCGCGAGAGATACTGGTGGAGCTCGACGCGTTCGCGCGCCACGAGCGGCTGCACACCTCCACGATGGCGCTCGCCGACTTCGTGGGCTCCGTGTTCAAGGACAAGGTCGACGCGTGGAAGTCCGCCGCCGAGCAGGGCCATTCCCTCGAAGAGCACGTGCGCGCCCGTCCGGAGCAGCCGCACGACGACGACAACCTCTCGTTGCACTACGAGGTGCCAAAGACGCAGAACGCGATCTCGCCGATGGCGCCGCTCGCGTCGGCCGCCGACGATACGCCACTCCCAGGGCCGGACATCCCGGTGACGCCGCCGTTCTCGCTCGAGTTCACGCGCGCCGGTGAAGACTCGTCGCCGCGGCCCATCCCGGCGCCGGCGACCGAGGTGGTGGCGCCAGCACCGGCGCCGCGTCCGTCGCGCACTTCTCCCCTGCTGCTCGCGCTCGGTGCCTTCGCATTCATTGGGCTCGGGGTCGGTCTCACGGTGTGGGTGCTACGCCAAGATGCGCCGTCGCCGGTGGTGGCGATCGCACCGCCATCCGCGCCCGCAGTCGCCGAGTTGCCGGTCGTTGCGCCACCTGTCCCGCAGCCTGTCCAGCTCACGCCTGCGCCTTCGCCTGCGCCGAAGCCGACTGCGAACCCGCATGGGAAGCCTCAGGCGCACGGCAAAGAGACCTCAGGCGTGCACATCAAGACCATTGCGCCGGCGCACGCCAAGGTGACGGGCGAAGGAACGCTCGTGCTAGCCACCACACCGTGGTGCAACGTGTTCATCGACGGCCTCGCGCGCGGCACCACACCACTCACCATCACGCTGCCTGCGGGCCAGCACACGATTGGCCTCACCAACCCCGAGTTCAAAGTGAAGCGAGTGCTCTCGGTGGCGATCGAGCCGAACGCGACCACCCGCAAGCGCCTCGACTTCGACTCGCCCTAGCGAGTACGCTGATGCACCATGAATTTATCTTCCACGGTGCAGAGTGTGGTGTTGGTGGCGTTGGGTCTCGGAGCCGGGTGCTCGTCGGGTGATGACACGCCGTCACGCACCGACGGTGGTTCGCAGCCAGTGAACGGCGGCATCTTTCCTGGCGACAATCCGTGGAACCGCGACGTTTCCGGCGACGAGGTCGACCCCGACTCGGCGAAGTACCTCGCAGCGATGGCACCCGGTACGGGCCTGCACGCCGACTTCAGCAACATCGTCGATGGCAACTACGGCATTCCCTACGTGCTGGTGCCAGGCACCCAGAAGAAGGTGCCGATCAAGTTCACCGATTATCCGACGCAGAGCGATCCGGGGCCCTACCCCATCCCACTCGACGCGCCGATCGAAGGGATGGGTGCAGGCGATCAGCACGTGATCGCCGTCGACCTCGACAACGCGAAGCTCTATGAGCTCTTCGTCGGCAAGCGCGACGGCGATGGTTTCGCAGCGGCATGCGGTGCGACCTTCGATCTGAAGTCGAGCGCCGGAAACGCCAATCGCCCAGAAGGTTGGACCTCCGCCGACGCCGCAGGTCTGCCCATCTTCCCGGGCCTCGTGCGCGCCGATGAAGTGATCGGCAAGAAAGAGATCAACCACGCGCTGCGCTTCACCGTCGTGAACAGCCAGAAGGGCTACGTGGCGCCGGCGAGCCACTTCGCTTCCAACAAAACCGACACCGCGTTGCCGCCGATGGGCCTTCGCTTGCGCCTCAAGGCCAGCATCGACATTTCGGGCGCCAGCCCCCAGGCGAAGGTCATCCTCACCGCGCTCAAGAAGTACGGGATGATCGTCGCTGACAACGGCAGCAACTGGTACATCTCGGGGTCACCCGACGCACGCTGGGACGACGACGACCTCCACACGCTCGGAAAGATCAAGGGCAGCGACTTCGAGGTCATTAAGCACGGCCCGATTGCTAAGCTCTCGCCGTGAAGAGTCACACCGAGTACCTCGTCATGCACACCGAGAAGCGTCGCGAGCTGCGGCGCATCACGGAGCGCGTGAAAGAGTGCGTGCGCAGCGCGAAGGTGACGGAGGGCATGGTGCTGGTGTCGGCGATGCACATCACCGCCGGTGTCTTCATCAATGACGACGAGCCCGGCCTGCACCGCGACATCGAAGCGTGGGTGCAGCGCCTCGCCCCCGGGCCAACGGCGGACGACTCGGCAGGCGACGCAAACAAAGGGCCCGAGTACGAGCACCATCGCTCGGGGGAAGACAACGGCGACGCGCACCTCAAGAACCTGCTCGTCGGCCACCAAGTGATAGTGCCGATCACACGCGGCGAGCTCGACCTCGGCCCCTGGCAGCAGGTTTTCTACTACGAGTTCGACGGCCGACGAGACAAGCGCCTCGTGATGAAGGTGCTCGGCGAGTAGTGACGCGAGACGATCGCCGGTCGTGGATCGAGGGCGTGCGCACGACATCGCTCGAAGACGCGCTCGCGCACGAGGCCGCACGCGTGCTGGCGGACGAGCTGTTCGACTGGCCACCTCGGATCGAATGGGACGATCCGCGCATGGAGGCCGAGCATGCGCAGCTCTTCATGCCCGCTGCACGAGGACCATCGCTCGCCGCCATCGAAGTCGGCTTCCGGCTCGCACGCTGGGAGCTCGAGCGTCGCTACGATGCGATCGATCACGCCGCGCGGAACGACGTGCTGGGCCGCGAGCTCGACAGCGAGCGAGACCGACTGATGGCGCGCTTCCTCTGGAGTTGGGTGCCAGAGTGGTTGCTGGAGCTCAAGGAGCGCGCTGGCCCACGGATCACCCGCACGCACTTGCTCGCGGTGGTCGAGCAGGCGGAAGCCAGGCTGCGCGGTGGTACCACCGCCGCAGCGCAATAGACTTGGGTGCAGCCGGGCCCAGATCAGATGAGGATCGACAAGGGTGATCGAGTGTGATCAGGTCGGTGGATGAGCAATGCGCGAACGAGGCAACTGCGGCT
>JAYUBF010000051.1:0-8101 GCA_043741435.1 Myxococcales bacterium | reverse complement strand
GGCACACGCCAGTCGCGGGCCCCGTGAGCCTCTGGGTGGTGCTGCGCGACGATCGCGGCGGCGTTGACTTCGCGAAGATCGACGGCGAGGTTCGGTAGCCGTAGCGATGGCGAAAAGCTGCGCTTTCGGAGGACTACGAAGGGATCGCGGGATAGGGCGACCCACGGTCGTCACGAGCACGGCGGGCCGGCCCTCCCACAGATCCGGACGTGCGGATTTCCCGCATCCTGCTCCTCGAGTCACGGGTTCGCTTCGAGTCCCACCAGCACCGAATGGATGGCGCGCGCGGGCATGAGTGGGAAGTGACGGAGCAGCTCGGACTGTCTCCGCTAGACAAATCCGGTCATCGAGCGAGAGGACATCCAGGACTCGACTCAGCTCTTCACGGGAGCCACGGTAGTTCCGCCGGGGTTCATTTCGTTCCTATTGATCGGGCTGTGAAGGTCACATGCCTCGCCCCCGACGTCTCTCAGCGTCTTCCCCGGGGTCGTCACGTGGACCGAGTGGCAGGGGATGCGCACCGCACATGACAGTCAGGCCCTCGTGCGTGACCATCCGCCCGAGGATCGCATCGCGAACCTGCGCGTTCTTCGACGCGCTAATCTCGTGGACCTCGCGTACTTCGTCACTGAGCAGGTCTCGGGCGGAGAAGCCGCGGCCGGGATCGACGGCGATGACCTCCCAGATCCCGAGCCACACGCTGCGTTGCGCGGCAATCCAGTCGCGCTGCGCGCCGGGAAGATGAGGTTGCACAGCGACGAACTGTTCGGCGAAGGTCTTGCCATCGACGAGCGCGTGATAGACCGCCCAGGGTCGCGCGAGCTGCTTCGCAAATTCGGCGTCCCTGAACGCGGCCTCCGCCGCGTCGAGCTTCTTGCCGTGGCGGGACTTCGCCCAGGCATGGATCGCGAGGACCAGGCGCTCGTCGAGTTCGTGCACGTGCGCGCGCTCGCCCGGCGCCGGTGCAGCGCTCGCCTCGTCCGTGCCGAGACAGCACTTCTTGTACTTCTGCCCGCTCCCACAAGGACAGGGCGCGTTGCGGCCGACCTTGGGGCCGCTGCGCGTGCTCGTCGCGCGGGCAGTGTCGTGGAGCTCGAACAGGGCAGCAGCGTCGGCCGGCGCGGTGAGCCGCACCTCGAGATCGTCCTCGTCGAAGAACGACTCGCACACCGGGACGATCTCCTCGTCGGTGAACAGCGCGCTGTGCTTCACGCAGAACGAGGTGAGCGAGGTCGCTACCGCGGCGGCGACGAGCAGGTCGCGCTCGGTATGGGGACGCTGCGTACCGTCGCGGTCTCGCAGCTGGAGATCGGGATATGCGTCCGGCGCAGCGACTGGCCAGCCGTGCCGCGCGACCTCGCGCCGCATCGCCGGCGGCAGGTCCGCGCCGCGCTCGTAGTTGAGCGAGAGCAAGGGTGTTCCGAGATCGATGGGTCCGCGCTTCTTCCGGTGCGCGGCGGCGAGGAAACGATCGTAGCCGTCGAGTGAAGGGAAGAGCAGGAAGCCGAAGGACTCGCCGAGCGCGCCGATGATGGACACGCAAGCGCCGCGCACGCCGAGCTTCGGGATGTCGATGCGGATCACGCATCCGTCGTCGGCGAGCTTCCACGGCGCCGCGTGCCAGAGCAGCTCGGCCGAGCGGAACAGCTTCTCGACGGCGCCCGTCGAGATTCGCCCGCCCTCGAGATAGCCGATGCCACCCTCGTCGGCGGGCATACGGCTGGCCATGAGCGACATCACCGCGTCGAGCTCGGGCGTCGGCGCGACCACCACCTCGACGTCGCCGGCTACCTCGCGGACCTCGGCGGCCTGGTCGGCCGTCGCCACGCGCACACGTCGCGGTCGGCGAGGCGAGCCGGCCATCGGGCGCGCCATTGCCGCGAGCAAGGTCTCACCAAAATTAACCGCAGGCTTCTTCGGGTCAGGAGTTGCGAGCCGACGACGAGATCAGCGGGGAGCTCGAGCCACAGGATCAGCTCGGGCCGGTAGGGCTCGCCCTCCATCACGTAGGCCGGCATGAGCACCCGACCACCGACCCATTCGCTGCCGCTCGTGCGTCTCCTCATGCGGGAACCAGAGGTCGCTGGCCGTGTGCGGATCAAGCGCAGCGATGGCTTCGCGCGGGTCGGTTAGTGATTCCCCTGAGGTCGGCTACGACGTGACGAGTGTGAGCGTTCGCCTAACGAGCGCCGACAGTTTGGTCTCGTCGATCGGCTCCGGATCGGCTCCGGTCACACCCAGCGGGTTCTGCTGGTGGTGGTACTTCTTCGAGTAGTCTTTGTCGCCAATCTCTATGTGGAACCGCAACCGCACATTCCCCACCAACACGGGGCGGATACACCGGACGATGCGGCGGCGATCTCCCTTGCCAGTCTTTTGAAACTCGCGAAGTTGTCGCAGGTCGTTCGTGTAAGGCGGGAGCGTCTCAAGCCGGATGTCCCACTCGTTGGTGAGTGTGTTGTCGGCAGATGGTCGCATGAAGTGCTGTGAATGAGAGCTGCTGACCGCATGCACTCAACGCGCTCGCTCTCGGCTCATCAGCTCGTAGATCGCGGGCTCGTATAGCTTGAGCTGCGCCTTGAGCTGCGGGGCCTTGCCGAGGTGCTTCGTGCGACGCGCGGCGATGTTGTAAAGCGTGTTGTCGACCATCGTTTTGAAATCGTTGTGCAACGACGGTTCGTGGCTCATGCGATACAGGGTTTCCGCATTTCGTCCGTAGCCTTCGTGGAGATGAAAAAACGCGATCAGCTCCACGAGGCGCACGCCCTCCGCGGGGAGGAACTGCTCCGCGCGCTGAAGCGTACCTCGCAGCCAGAGGTTGTTGGACTGCATCGCCGCTCGGAACTGTTGCACCGACATGGAGTGCTTGCCCACGATCGCCTCCGAACTAAACCCATCCCTCGTCGCGGCGACGACATGTCCTGGACTTGGGACGATGAGGCTGCTGTCGGAGCTCACACTAATAATCGCATGACCGATGTCGTGCTCAAGGTAGTCGAGAACCGAGGCGTTCTTCGTCTCGTCGTAGTCGAGTCCGTTCTCCTTGGCGAGCCCGGCGTAGTAGGAACCCGTTCCGGCCGCTTCAACGAAGGCACGGACTGGCATGTGCTTGAACGAATACACAAGCTCCGGCGTGAAATGCGGCGACAGGGTCATGAGCTGGGAAACCAAGCGCCCGAAATAGCGGGAAGATTCGGCATGCCAGTCGCCATACGTCTGCCGCGGTGCGACGTGGGTGTGCTTGCCGTACGAGAGCGCGATCGCGTAGCTCCCGAAGAAGTCCGCGAGGCCGCGGTGCGTGAGCTCCTTGTGCTCGAGCGTGCGGGAGCTGGTTCTCACGAGGCCCTGCACGTCTTTCGCCTGATCCTTGTCCACGAACCAACCCGCACTCAGCTTTTCGTCGAGGTTGGAGCGAGCCATCTCGAGCGCGAGCAGGTTCTGCTTACGAGCTGCGGCAGACGGATAGGGCGACTTTCGATAACCACCCATGACAGCGGCGGTTTCCGAATCGCCATGCGTTTTATGTGTACCGCCGCCAGCGAAGGCGGTCGGGGAAAAGAGGGTGAATGTGGCGAGAACGAGGAACACAAAGGGCTTCATGAGATCTCCTGAATTATCCCAAGCGGGCCCGATCCCTGAGCGCTGGGGCGGCAAGGACGCGTTCGTGCTTGATCCAAGAATCCTCGGGAAGCACGGATCAGGCCAGGCGCCCCACTCACCGAAGCTCATGTTTGTACGTAGTAGTGGTCAGGCCCGACGCCATCCAGAGGCCACACGGTTGTCCATGCTAGCCACTTTGGTTGCCACCCGAGGCGGTGACCACCCCAGCCTTCAGCTCATCGTTAGACGCAACCAACATACGGCGCACAGGACAAACGAAGTGCACCTGGTCGGCTCAGAAGAGCGCGTCACCGCGGTCGTACGCAGCGTCGAGAAAGGTGTTGAGTTACTCGAAGAAGACCGGCCGGTCGACGCCATCGAAGCTGCTCAAGTCCTCGTCCGTGGCGAGGACTTGTTGCCCCGGCCAACCCGCGCGGCCCCTGGGCGGCGCTCGCGCCGGTACCCCGACGTGCTCGAGGTAGCGCTGCCTTCGTAGTCCAGAACGGCGCGTAGATGTTCGTCTTGAACGGCCACTCGAACTGTTCACTCGAGATGTCGAGAATCGAAGTCGGTTGCTCTGCCTCTCCCATGTCGTCTCCCGAAGTTGGCGGCCGAAGAGCAATGGGTTGCCAGATAAATCACATTGAATATCATATAATTGGCTGCACTTATCGGGAAACAAAACGCCACAGCGAGACAATTCGCGTCCGGGCTTTTGCCTTCCGAGAGGGTCCGGCGCATCTTTTCACGGCGTGTTGGTCGACGGAAACTGATCCTTTTTTCCTTGACTGGACCCGGTCGAACCATAGGATCCGCCGTTCCCCGAGTTGCGCCCGAATTCTATTTGATGAAAAACGCAGCAGACACCAGCGCTTGGATCTTCTTTCCGCACGAACGTGCCGAAGGCGCTCGGGAGATCACGCCATGATCCCCGAGGACAAGGTCGCCGAGGTTCGCGATCGATCCGACATCGTCGCGATCATCGGCGAGTACGTCAGCCTCAAGCGCGCGGGCACCAGCTGGAAGGGCCTGTGCCCGTTCCACAACGAAAAGAGCCCGTCGTTCAACGTGCATCCCGCCCGGCAGTTCTTCCACTGCTTCGGCTGCGGCAAGTCCGGTGACGTGTTTTCGTTCCTGCGCGAGCTCGAGGGCAAGAGCTTCATCGATGCGGTGCGCGACCTCGCGAAGCGCGCGGGCGTCGATCTGCCGGAGCCGCCACGTTCTGCCGAGGCTGCGGCTCACGCGAGCAAGCTTTCGAGCGAGCGCCAGAAGATGCTCGCGCTCAACGAGACGGTCGCCGCGTTCTTCCAGCGCGAGCTGCAATCCCCTGCCGGCGCCGCCGCGCGCGCGTACCTCGAGAAGCGCGGCATCGCCGGTGCGATGCGCAAGGAAGGCGCGAACGAGACTCTCATCACCGACGTGTTCTACGTGGGCTATGCGCCCGCCGGGTGGGATGCGCTCACGCGTTTCCTCGAGAGCAAGGGCGTGCCGCACGAGCTCGCCGAACACGCGGGGCTCATTCGTCAGCGTGATCGCCTCACCGATGCGCAGCGCCCAGCGCCGGGTGCGCCACCGTCGAAGACCACGCACTTCGACGTGTTCGTCGACCGCGTGGTGTACGCGCTCACGTCACCGGTCGGTGAGATCCTCGGCTTCGGTGGGCGGGTGCTCGCCGATACGCCAAACGGTGAAAACGCCCAGCCCAAATACAAGAACTCGCCGGAGACGCTCCTCTACAAGAAGGGCGAGAACCTGTTCGGTCTGCACGCCGCGCGTCATCACATTCGTCGCACCGGGCGCGCCGTTGTCGTCGAGGGCAACTTCGACGTGATGACGCTGCACGCCGTAGGGCTCGGTGGCACCGTCGCGCCACAGGGCACCGCAATCACCATCGAGCAGGTGAAGCTGCTCGGTCGCTTCGCGCGCGAAGTGGTGCTCATGCTCGACGCCGATCCCGCGGGCCGCGCAGCCACGCTGCGCGTCATCCACTCGTTCGTCGAGGCAGGCCTCCCTTGCCGAATCGCCTCGCTATCCGGTGAAAAGGCCGAAGGCCAAAAGAAGGTCGATCCCGACGAGCTGGCGCGCCGCAATCTCCCGCGCATGCAGGCCATCCTCGAAGCGGCGCCCGATGCCATCGAGCACTACTTCAACGAGGTGGCCGCGGCCGCCGAGCCGAGCATCCCGGGCCGCGTCAAGGCGATCCAGGAGTGCGTCGCGCTTCTTCGCGCGGTTCCCGATCGTCTGACGCGCGAGCTGTACTGCGAGCGCCTCGCGCAGCTGCTCGGGCTGCCGACGGTGAAGGTCATCCAGGCCTTGCGTGAAGCGCAGCCCGGTCCTTCGGCGCCGCGAACCGCGCAGCCGCACCCAGTCAGTGAGGAAGAACCTCGCCACGACGCTGCACCAACGGAAGAAGCACCAGCGAAGCTGGTGCCGCGCGAGCTCACACCCACCGTGCACCAATTGCTCGCGCTCGTCGCCCAACACCCTGCGCTCCTGGCCAAGCTCACCCCGGGGCTCATGGCGCACATCCACGATCCGGCGGTGCGCGCGCTGCTCGAAGCAGGCATCGCGCGTCGCGCGCTCGACGGGACCGTCCTGGAAGAAGCTGCGCCGGAGATCAAGCAGGCCTGTGCCCGAGCGCTCATGAGCGACGAGTTTGCTGGCCTGCCGACCCCCGACAAGGCACTGGCCAGCATCTCGACCCAACTGGCCATTCCGCACGACCGCGCTGGCCTCGCGGCGGCGCGCCAGGCGGCGCTCGCCCGAGGGGACCGCGAGCTCGTGCAAACATTGAATGCACGGATACTGGCGAGCACGCGCGCGTAGTGTCACAAAGTAGGGCCCGAAAATAGTCCGCACCCCGTAGTAGAGAGCACCACGGATAGTTAGGGAGAACATCGTCAACATGAACCGAGATCGCGACACCGACAAGCAAATGCAAAAGCTCATCACCATGGGCAAGCAGAAGGGCTTCGTGACCTACGACGAGGTCAACGACCACATGCCCGAGAACGTGGTGTCGTCCGATCAGATCGACGATTGGCTGGGCACGCTCGGCGAGCAAGGCATCGAGGTCGTCGATGGTGCCGGCGGTGCCAAGCCAGACGGCAAGTCGGACGCCAAGCTCGACGGCCACGGTGGCAAGTCGAGCAAGGTCGCGGTCATCGCCAAGGCGGCCCGTGGGTCGGCGAAGCAGCCGATCGAAGTCCCCGCGCTAGAGGACGACGAGGACGGCGCGACCGCCTCCAGTGACGAGGACGAAAAAGAGGAAAAAGAAGAGAAGGAAGAGAAGGAAGAGGACGAGGACTTCGACGGCGGTTACTCGAAGACCAACGACCCGGTGCGCATGTACCTGCGCAAGATGGGCTCGGTATCTCTCCTCACGCGCGAAGGCGAAGTCGAGATCGCAAAGCGCATTGAAGAGGGCGAGCGGCGTGTGCTGCAGGTCGTGCTCAACTCTTCGATCGCCGTCGAGGAAATCCTCGAGCTCGGCAACAAGCTCAAGGCGCAGAAGATCCGCGTCAAGGAAGTCATCCGCGACGTCGACGAGGAAGACGCCGAGTTCGACGAAGAGTGGCACTCGGAGCGCGTCTGCAAGCTCATCGACAAGGTTCGCAAGAGCCAGCGCGAGAACGAGCAGATCGTCGAGGGCCTGGAGAAGGCGCCCGAGCCGAAGCGCAAGAAGATGCGCGAGACGATCGAGGAGAACAAGCTCGAGATGTTCGAGCAGCTCTCCGAGCTTCGCATCAACAAGAAGCAGATCGAGAAGATCGTCCAGAAGCTGAAAGGCCTCGTCGTTCGCATCGAAAAGGGCGAGCAGGAGATCGGCGAGATCGAGTCGCGCATCGGCCTCTCGCGCAAGGAGCTGCGCAAGACGATCCGTGAAGTGAAGGCTTCGCCCGCCAAGCAGAAGTCGCTGGTGAAGAAGCTCGGCCTCACCTCCGAGGAAATGGAAGAGGCGAACCGCAACATCCAGGTTGCCGAGAAGAAGGTGAAGCGCGTCGAGGAAGAGGCAAAGCTCGACGAGGATTCGCTACGCACCACCTATCGTGACATCCACGAGGGTGAGCGCATGGCCGAGCGCGCGAAGAGCGAGCTCGTCGAGGCCAACCTGCGCCTCGTGGTCTCCATCGCCAAGAAATACACGAACCGCGGCCTGCAGTTCCTGGATCTCATCCAGGAGGGCAACATCGGCCTCATGAAGGCCGTCGACAAGTTCGAGTACAAGCGCGGCTACAAGTTCTCGACGTACGCAACGTGGTGGATCCGTCAGGCCATCACGCGCGCCATCGCCGATCAAGCACGCACCATTCGTATCCCGGTGCACATGATCGAGACCATCAACAAGCTCATCCGTACTTCTCGTTATCTCGTGCAAGAGCTCGGTCGCGAGCCGACGCCGGAAGAGATCGCCGAGAAGATGGAGCTCCCGCTCGACAAGGTCCGCAAGGTCCTCAAGATCGCGAAGGAGCCCATCTCGCTCGAGACCCCGATCGGCGAG
>JAYUBF010000050.1:0-2470 GCA_043741435.1 Myxococcales bacterium | reverse complement strand
CGGGCCGGGCAACTACCGCGCGACGGCCACGAACTTCAACGGCGGCAACTGGGTGATGATGGCCGCTGCGTTCCGCGGGCAGTGAGCAGGATCCTACGAGACCACCGCGTGGTCGGGCCGCTAGACCGCGACAACTGCGACGAATGCGCGAGAAACGGCTGTCTCTGACGAATGGACTTGTCGCCCGGCAGCTCTCCAAGCCATGGGTTGACCGCGCGAAGTGCTGAAAACTGCTCATGGCGGGCTGCGGCACGGAGGGTGCTTACGCCCCGGTCATCAATATGAGAATCGCTTATACGACCGCTCTGCTCCTGTCGACGTTCTCCGCCTGCGCCACCGACGGCACGTCCACCACGGTCGGCGACGACCAGCTGGCGGGCGAGCAGGGCGACGGCGAGGCCGCGAAGGCCGATGGCACCGACACGTTCGGCATCTACACCGCGCAGAAGATCGGCGCGTTCGAGTGCAACGGCGCCGGTAGCTGCACGCACGTCGCGCTGACGCGCGCCAACCGCTCCACGACGCTATGCGCCGATGGCACCACCAAGGCCGCCTGTACGGTTCGCACCCTCGATTTCTCGAAGCTCCACCTCTCGAGCACCAAGCTCTCGTCGGTGATGTCGAAGCTCCAGGCCTCGGCCTCGACCCCGGAGATCGGCGCGCAGCTGCTCGTCCGCGGCGCGTACGTCCACGGCACGAACCCGACGGCGCCCTCGGTCGACTGGGTGACCTTCCAGGTCACCGAGCTGTGGGTCGCGCAGCTCGACAACGGCACGCTCGACGGGACCTTCGTGATGATCCAGGACAACAACATCCGCTGCATCACCGCGCCGTGCCCGACGCTCTCCGAGGCGCGCGTCAACTCGACCCGCTCGCTGAACATCGACGGCCTCGACTGGAACGTCGACGCGACCCAGGCCCCGTCCTCGGTCCAGACCAAGGTCAACGCCGCGCAGGGCGACGCCGACGGCGTCATCGTCACCGGCTTCCGCACCCACGACACGACCCACCCGACCGCGAACTACCGCTCGGTCGAGCAGGTCTTCCTCCGCGTGAAGTGATCCGGCGCTACAGGTCGAAGCCGAAGAACGTCGCGATCTTCGGGTCCTTCGCCGACTTCTTCACGTAGACCGCGAAGCCGAGCTCGTTGCCGTTTGCCGCGCGCTGCTGGATCGTCTGGCAGATCACCGTCGCGCCCGGCACGACGCCGGTCGCACCGCCCGCCGCGATGACGATCGGCGGTGAGGTGTTGTCCTGCGTGTCCAGCTTCCCGGTGGGCTTGCAGTTCCGCGCGTACACGAGGGCACCCGTGTTCTCGTTGAACTTGAGCGGGTGCGAGGTGTCGTCGGCGCAGTCGTAGTGCGGGAACGAGATCTTGTCGGTCTTGAACACGATCTGCAGACCCTCGGGCACCTTCGTGACGCTCTTGACGATGCCCTGGTTGTAGGTCTTCTCGGGGTCGCTCGGCGCGCTGCCGCGGATCTTGAGCTCGTCGTTGTACATGCGCGCGAGGCTCGGGCTGGCGTCGCCGGCCATCGCGAAGTGGAAGCCGTCGAGCTCGAACAGCATGCGCGGGCGATCCTTGTGCATCTTCACGAGCGCCTCGAACATCGCGTAGTACGCGGCGGTGCGCGGACCGCGCAGCTCGCGACCGTTCTTGACGATGTCGCCGAGCGCGCCGGCGATGCCGTAGATCCCGTCGGCGCCGTCGCACAGCGACAGCCGCGCGAGCAAGAGGCTCGCGATCGGGTCGGCCGACAGCTTGGCGATCAGGCCGTGATAGGTCTGGTCCTTGTAGCTCTTCACGAGCTTCTCGGCGTCCTTCTCGAGCTGTGGCGAGCAGCCCTTGAGCGCCGAGTGCGACGGCTCGGAGAGCTTCTTCTCGAAGGCATTCGAGCGCTCGAGCTCCGCCCGCCACTGGCCGGCGAGCCGCTCCCACTCCGCGAAGCCTGCCTTGGGAACCTCGCGCAGCAGGTGCTCGTACTCCTTGTCCGTCTTCGTCATCTTGTCGACAGCCGCCTCGTACGTCTGCTGCGCTGTTTTCAGCATCGCGTAGGTCTCCATCACGACCGTGCGCGCGTACTCGTTGGTGCCGGCGATCTTCTCGGCCGCCGCCTTGTCGAGCTCCGCGAAGTCGCGCTGCGCGATGGCATAGCGCAGGAGCGGCTGGTTGTCGTGCGCGGAGCGGCTCGGCAGCTCCGTCTCGCTCCACGGCCGCGGCACGAAGTGGATCAGCCAGTACATCCGCATGATCTCGGACTCGGGCTTCGGCTGGATGTCGAGATAGAACCCGACACCCGAGTGCATCCCCGAGTGATCGAGCCACACCGGCAGATCCTTGCCGCAGCCGAAGAAGCGCTCGTGCGCCTCGGCGAACGTCTTCACCTCGCCGCCGGCCTCGGGCGAGACCTCGAATCCCTTGCACAATGCCGTGCGCTCCGCGGCGAACTTCGCCGTCTGGATGCGCGCG
>JAYUBF010000049.1:0-8210 GCA_043741435.1 Myxococcales bacterium | reverse complement strand
GTGACGGCAGCCAAGGCAGCCACATCGTCAAATCGCCCAATACTGCACGAATTCAGCGACTCGATTGAGAGCCGCCGGCACTTTTTGAGAAGTTACGTTCCATCGGGTCAAATGGGTCTTTGCGGCTTGCGAGGATGCTGTACTCCACCGTCTCGTGCATCGATTCGGGGAGGGCCGATGAACCCAGCTCGGCGAGGTCGAGTGTCTTTGCGTTGGCGCTGATGCTTCGTACCGTCATCCGATTGGTCGTCAGCGTTCCCGTCTTGTCCACACAGAGCACGGTCAGCGCACCGAGCGACTCCACCGCCGGGATCCGCCGCGTCAGCACCTTTAGCTTCGACAGCCGCCAGGCGCCGAGGGCGAGAAACATCGTGACCACGACCGGAAACTCGTTCGGAAGGATCGCCATCGCCAGCGTGAGCCCGGCGAGCACTCCCGCAACCATGTCGTGTTTCACGAAACCATAGACGAGCGCAGCAAGCGCCGACAGCGAGCCTCCGACCCACGCGAGCTTCACCACGAGGCGCCGCGCCTCCAGTTGCAGCGGCGTTTCCTGCGCCTCCCGTGTTTGCATCGCTTTTCCGATGCGACCGATCTCCGTTCGGGAGCCGGTCGCGTGGACTCGAGCGAGGGCCGCACCGGCTGTGATCAGGGTTCCGGCGAAGATGAATGGGAGATCCTCGCCGCCGGGCCGGGCGACGGGCATCCGGCCGTCCCAAACAGCCTTCCGCACCGGAACGGACTCGCCGGTGACGAGCGACTCATCCGCCGAGAGATGAGTGGTCTGCACGAGCACAGCATCGGCGGGGACGCGGTCGCCTTCGGCGAGCACGATCACGTCGTCGTGAACGAGCTCTCGTCCGGCGAGACGGATGCGGTCGCCGTCGCGAATGACAAGCGCGCGCGGACTGGCCAGATCCCGGAGAGCCGAGAGCGCGCTCTCGGTCTTTCGCTCTTGGTAGAGCGTCAAGAGGATGATGAAGAGCACGAAGCCCAGCAGCATGAATCCCTCGCTGCGGTCCCCAATCGCGAGGTAGATAGCCCCACAGACGAGCAGGAGAAGCGACATCGGCTCGCGCAGCAGCGCCCAGAGGCTCGCAGCCAGGCCATGCCGCTTGGTCAACGCAAGTTCGTTGTAGCCATCGCGCCGGCGGCGTTCCGTGACCTCAACCGCGCTCAGGCCCAGGGCTATGTCGGGACCGTGATTGTCCTCGTTTGCGCATTCGCTCATCGTGCGAACGCCGGTTGCATGAATCACGCCGCCGCGCGGCGCGGCGGTGAGGAGCGCGGTGAAGATCGCCTGATCCGGTACGAAGTAGGGGGTGCTGATCCGAATGCTTTGTTCCGCGCCAGAGATCACGGCGAAGTAAAGCTGCTACAGCGCTTGCCACGGCTGATCGTTACCTGACCCTACGACCTGGACCAACGCATCTCCCGGCTTCGTATCTCTGTCGAAGGCGACGAGCAGCGTGAAGTGCCGGTCGAGCGGCCGCGAGCAAGTCCCTCGCCTGTAGCCGCCTCATCGGCTGGCTCCTCTGTACGCCGGCGGTGAACCGTCCCCAGTGTGCCGACCGATCCTCGACGAAGTCTAGGTGGCGTCCGATCACGGCGAAGTGCGCGATCGGCCTCGCGCGAGCTGACTTCGCTCGGCGTCAACGACGAGCGACCGAACGCCGCCTTTTACTCCGCGAGGGGCACGTGTGATCGCCTTGCGCAATCGTCGAACGAACAGACGCTCGTCCCGCTGCGTGCCGATTGTGTCTTGCAAAGCAGCAAGCTGCTCGATGAGGACGCGCGGGGACGCGGTCGCGCTGACCAGTGGCTCGCACAAGTAGCGCAGCCGCTTCGCGGCGAGCCTCGCGCGGTGAAAGCTCGGTTCGTCGCCTTCCTTCTGCGCGAGCGACATCGCGTCGGCGAGATCGTGCGCCGCTGCGCCCGTCACCTGGCGAGCGGTGTCTCCAAAGTTCGCGGGTGCCGGAGCGCGGTCGACCCTCGCCCGGAACGCGAGGAGGGGCCTTCGCAGCGCCCTCCGCAAAGCGGGCATGCGGAGCGCGAGCTCGGCGAGCGCGGCTCGCAAGCCTCGTCGATGCTTCTTCGCCCACCGTGCTCTCAACCAGGCGATCGGGGCGGCGTGGCCGTCGTGCCCCTTCGCGTCGAGACTCGCGATCGCGACCTCGCAATTGCGGGGGCGCGAGGTGGACGCCATCATCCGCGCCAGCGCCCGCCTGCTGCGTGAGACTGCACGGGCAGGCAGCAGCCAGGCATACGTCTCCAGAGACACCCGCAGCCGACGCACGGCGACACGCACGTCGTGAAGCGCACCGTGCTTGGCCGGGTGTCTGGAAAAGGAACGCGCGGCCGCGCGAAGACCGCGCAGGTGAAAGGCGACGACGATACGCGCCCCTTCCTCGGGTCGTCGATCGAGCAGGTCGCTGGGCAGCATCATCCGGAGTACCTACGTCGCTGGCGCGAGGATTTGGAGCGGCCCTCGCAGCATCCGTTGCCTCGTCGCTGCGGGGTCCGGCTGCAGCCGTGATGCCAACCTCGATGTCCAGCTCGCGCGACAGCGTCCGCGTTCGACGAGCACGACGTCTCGACCTCTCACATTCTGCCGAAGAGCAAATTGGCTTTCCATGGTTGCAAGGTGTGGCGTGCGGAAGTGGGAGACGCCGCGTCGTGGAAGCTGGGGTTCATTCGTCCGCACCTTCACGCCTTGAGTGACACTCCGTCGACACTGTGCGACGCGGCGGGGAACCAGAGCCGGAAGGTGGTGCCTTCGCCGGCAGTCGAGTCGACCGTGATGCGACCGCGGTGGCGCTCGACAAAGCCGTGCACGATGGCCAAGCCGAGCCCGGTTCCGCCCGCTCCTTTGGTGGTGAAGAAGGGCTCGAAGATGCGCTGCCGAACCTCGGACGGCATGCCCGCACCGGTATCGGCGACCTCGACCCAGCCGCCCCCGTCGGCTTTGCCCGTGCGCAGCGTGATCGCGCCGCCGGACTTCATGGCGTCGCGCGCGTTTCCGATGAGATTGAGGATGGCGGTGACAAAGGCCGAGGCTTCGACCTCGATGAGGGGTGGCTGACCAAGGTGGGTGACGAGCTCGCACTCCAGCCCGAACCGCAGCCGAGACAGCTCGACGACCTCGGTCACCAGCGAATTCACTCCGACGGCGCGTGCCTGCTCCGGCGCCTGACGGCTGAAGTCTCGGAGGCGTTCGACCGTCTCGATGCCGTGCTTGAGGACTCGTTCCATCATTTCCATGGAGCGCACGGCGAAGGCTGCGGGGTCTTCGCTGTCCTTGTACAGGTGCACCGACATAAGGAGCGGATTGAAGATGTTGTTGAGGTCGTGCGAGATGCTGGCGGCCATCTCGCCAAGAGCGCGCAGTTTCTCGGTGCGCGCCAGCACCTCGTGGGACGCCTTGAGCTGCGCGAAGGCGTGGCTCAACGTGCGGTACTGCTGCGCCTTGCCGAGCGCGGTGCCCGCGAGATCGGCCAGGCCCTCCGCCAGTTGCATCGAGAGCGAATCGAGTGACGTGTCGGGGCGAAACAGCAGCACCAGCACGCCATAGAGGTCGCCATCAAAGATGAGCGGCAGCGTGTGAGACTGCGCATAATGCCCCGCGCACGCCACCAGCACCCTGTGCCCGACGTCGGCGAAGGTCTCGACCTCGACAGCGAAGTCGCCCAGCTCGGGCAGCCCCACGCCGGCCACGAGCCGCACCGGACCCGCTTCGGAAAGGGTGAACACCGCCGCGCCCGCCGCGCCCAACTCTGCCGAGCTTTGCGCGAGGAGCTCGAGGATCTCCTCGGGGCCGCCCGCGCTCGCGACCAAGCGGCTGAAGCGCACGAGACTATCGATGGTCGCATGTGCCACGGGCGATGCTTATCCTCGATGCGCTCACATAGCAAACCGCGTTCGCGATTGCTCAGGCCAGTCGTCTCCTGTACGAGAGTGCACCCGAGTGCAAAGGCGGTAATCGATGCCCCATCATCAATTCATGGCGAAGTTGCAGCTCGACGAGGCGGAGCTGCGCAGCCGGCGCGCCTTTTTCGAGATCACGGACGCCGACCTCGAACGGCTGGCCGGGCTGCGTCCGTTCGCCGAGAAGTACACCGATGAGATCATAACTCGCCTCTACGAGCTGATCCTCGGCCACGCAGAGAGCCGGCGCCTCTTCACCGACGACAAGATGATTCGCCACGTCCAGGCGCAGCAGCGGCAATACTTCCATGGCCTATTTTCCGGCCGCTGCGACCTCGCGTACGTGGAGGATCGCCTGCGCATCGGCGTCGCGCACGAGCGCTCGGGCATTCCGCCCAAGTTCTACATCGGCGCCTACCGCCGCTACCTGGCGGATATCCTCGATTGCCTCACCAAGGAGCTCAACGATCCGGCTGAGGTCATCTTGTCGTACCAGAGCATCAAGAAACTGGTCGCCTTCGACATGGCGCTCGCCATGGATACGTACTTCGCTTCCCATCTCGAAACGTTGGCCCGCCATCAGGCAGCCATCCGCGAGATGTCGACGCCGGTCATCCAGGTGCATAAGCGAATCCTGCTCCTGCCGCTCGTTGGTGCCATCGATACTCAGCGCGCCGAGCAGATCATGGAGTCGGTGCTGCTGAAGGTGGTGGAGCATCAGGCGCGCGTGATCATCATAGAGATCGCCGGCGTTGCCGTGGTTGACACCAGGGTCGCCGACCATCTGCTCAAGACGACCGAGGCGGTGCGCCTGCTCGGAGCGGCGACCATATTGACCGGCATCTCACCGACGGTAGCCAAGACGATCGTCAACCTCGGAATGGACATCTCGGCCATGCATACGCGCAACAACCTGGCCGACGGGATCGAGCTCGCGCTCGAGCTCGACCACGAGTGGCGCACCAGGAAGAGTCGCAGCCAGCAAGCGGAAGTCGAGGAGCGCTGAGTGGGAGGGGCGATCCCCATCCTGCAAGTGGGTAAGACGCTGCTCGCAAGCGTCCAGGTCGAGCTGCGCGACACCGTCGCCGATGCGTTTCAGGAAGACGTCTTGTCGGCCATCAACCGCACCGGCGCGGCGGGCCTCATCATCGATATCAGCGCCCTCGACTTCGTCGATAGCTACGTCGCGCGCATCCTGGCCAACACCGGCCGCATGGCCCGGCTGATGGGCACGGAGACCCTGCTGGTCGGGATGCGCCCCGAAGTGGCAGCCACCCTGGTACGAATGGGCTTTCGCATGGAGGGAGTCGGCACTGCGCTCAACGTGACCGAAGGGCTTGCCCTTCTCGAAGACATGCTCGCGCGACGGCACCGTCGGTAAAGGATGCCCGAGCCCGGTCAGCCCATGACGATTGCCAGCGAGGATGACGTCGTGCTCGTTCGGCGCTGCGTACGGGCGATCGCCGAAGGCAAGGGATTCGATCCGTTCGCGCTCGCCGCGGTGACCACTGCCGCTTCGGAGCTGGCGCGCAACGTCTGGATTCACGGTGGTGGGGGTACCGCGACGGTGGAGGTGTTCGACGCCGGCGGAAGGACCGGCGTGCGCATGATCTTCCGCGACCATGGGCCGGGAATTATCGATCTCGAGCGCGTGCTGCAAGGCGGCTATAGCACCGCCAAGTCCCTTGGTCTTGGGCTCTCAGGGAGCCGCCGCCTCGTCGATGACTTTCAGATCGAGACTGCGCCCGGCCGCGGCACCGCGATCACAGTCGAGAAGTGGAAGAAGATCTACTAGACGCCTGGCTCGGAGACGCCGAGCGGGTGCCGATCCTCGATGAGGCGTCGGTCGCGCTCGCGCGCGAAGAAGTGCGTCGCGTCGGCGCAGAGCTGGCGCTCGAACCGACGTCGATCGCGGCAATGGCAATTGTCGCCAGCGAGCTCGGCCACAATCATCTTTGCCACGCGCGCCGCGGCGCGATCGTGGTCAGACGGATCGAGCGAAATCAGGTTCGTGGCATCGAAGTGACGGCCGCCGATCGGGGCGGCGGCATCATCGATCCCACCGCCGCTCTCGAAGGCAGCCAGGGGCCGAGCGAGGGTAGCCTGGGCAACGGCCTCGCCGGCGTTCGCCGCCTCTCCGACGAGATGGACGTCGACATCCGCCTGGGGGAGGGCACCTGCATCCGTGCGCGCAAGTTCGCCTCCCCCCTGCCTCGCGGCGAGGTCGCCGTCTTCGGCCGACCCTGTTCCGGCGAAACGGTGAGCGGCGACGACGCTGTCTTCATCCGCCAAGATGGCCTGCTGGTCGTCGGGCTCGCCGATGGCCTTGGCCATGGTCCGCTGGCACGCGCGGCCTCAGCACGCGCGGTGCGCGAGATCCGCCAGCATCCGGAGCTTGCTCCCCCTTTGCTCTTCGCCGGATGCGACGACGCGCTCGCCCAGACGCGGGGTGCGGTCATGACCCTGGTCCGGATCGATCCGAATGAGCTCGAGCACACGGGCGTGGGCAACGTCGGCGCTCATCTCTACCGGCGCGCGGGCGGCTCCCGGCGATTCGCTTGCATCGCGGGCGTCATTGGCGTCCCCGATCAGCGGCGCGCGAAACCGCTTCGCGAGCGAACTCCCTTCAGCGCGGGGGATGTCGTCGTGATGTTCAGCGACGGGCTATCGAGCCGCCTTGATCTCTCGGCACAGCTCCAGCTCCTACGGCAGCATCCGATCGTGATCGCCCACTACCTGGTCAATTCGGGCGGACGCCTCGACGACGACGCTACTGTTCTCGTCGCGCATTGAGCGCCCGATCTCCATCGACGGGCTCGTAGTTGCGCAATGAGGACGTCACGCAGGCAGCTTGGTGTGGGTTCCATCGCGCTGGGGGCGGCGCGCCAATCGATACGCGGGTAGGAGCAGTCCACACCGGACGGCTTCGCCTTCGCCATCGAGCTCAATGATCTGGGCATCGACCAGCGGCAACGCGTCTGGGACCGCCACCTCGTCGCACAGACCGTGGCGCCACTCGGCGACGTGCGCCTGCTCGCAGAGCGATATCCTGTCAGTGCAGCGCAAATCGCGACGTCGATCACGGCCGCTCGGCTCGCACCGGCAACGAGGAGCTGCGCGGTCTCGAGGTCGTAGTCGGGCAGGTAAGCGAGCGGCACCGCGCCACCGAGCTCGTGCGCAGCCTCGAAGACGCTGCGGATAAGCTGCTTGACGCCCGCATCTTGCGGGTGCGCCTTACCCGTCGTGCGATGCGGTCGGTCAGTCGTGAATGATCAGCGCCGCCTCGAGCGACTCGATGCGATCGAGCAGCGACTGCGCGATGCGCTTCGCGGCGGTGCTGGTCTTGCGGCCGTACCGAGTCACCTCGTGGCTCAGGGCCTCGAACTTGTCGTGCGCGTCCATTCCGCCGAGGTGCAGCTTCACGCGCAGCGCGTCGAGCCGGGTTTTGAGCTCGACGTGCGTGGGATGTTTGGCGGGCGATGTGGTGTTCATGAGCAGCTCCTTTCTGGGTTGCCGGGAAACGGACGGGTACGCGTCATCGGCTCAGCAACGATCGTGCCGCGGCCGCGGTGCAGCGATTCCGCCGAACGCCCGCGGGGACGAATCGAGCTACTGTCCCTCGCGCGCAGAAACCGTCGCTCCAGCGCTCGTCCGCGCATCCCCTGCGCGAAAAGCTCACTCTCTCCACCGACGAGTGGCACGTCGCTCGCACTCGGGAACCACGGTGGGCAACAGCCCGTGCTCGGTGCGCGTCGCATGCGCGAGCGATCCGTCGGCGAGGACCACCTCGTAGGTCTCGACGGTCTCCTGGATGAGGCCATAGCAGTGCGAGCTCGTCGCCGTCCCTACGCCCATGGTCACGCCGCCGAAGAGGTGGATCGCCCGTCTCGATCATCACCGCGGGTGCCCGGCCGAGCGGCAGCAGGTGCCGCTATGTCCTTGCGCGCGGATACGACGAACATCTGCGATGGGTGTGACGGAGGCGCATGCTCGAGCGGGTCCACGCGCAGTGCAACGCAGCCGCGGTCGGCGGTCGCCTGAGGACGGCGCACATCGTGCATCGCTCGTCGGCGCAGATGACCCATCGCCAGCACGGCGGTGGGCGTTTGACCAACAACGAACGCGTGGAGGTGAATCATGGAAAAGTCGCTGGCATGTGGAGATCTGGTTCCGGGCTGTAAGGCTGTTCTGACAGGGACTTCGGCCAGCGCCGGGTGAGCAGGATCAGATCAATCGAACTGGCTGCGCTTCGCAGGCGGGGGCTCGACGGCGAAGGTAAGTCGGCG
>JAYUBF010000048.1:0-23888 GCA_043741435.1 Myxococcales bacterium | reverse complement strand
GGTCGTCCGGGAGCGCGCTTGACCGGAACGCGCTCCCCCTGAACGAGCAAGACCGACGAGTAGTCGCGGCCCTTTTGCTTGCTGCGGTTTCGCTTGATAAACACCGCGCCAGGAGATCACCGGGTGCTCCCGAAGTCAAGATATTTGTCAAATATTAGAGACCACAAAATATATCACTCATCAACCACGTATTAAATACGTTTTTGATCGAAAACTGAACGAATCAAAGGAAGGTCCGTCCGACGAGGTGGGGCCTGAGGCTGCGTGCGGAGAAGACGCGGCTCGTTGACTTGAGGCCGAGGCATGGGAACGGAAGCTTCGTTTTTCTGGGATGCACGGTGAAGAAACGCCGGAGCATCCAGCGACTGCCGTGATGTCACTTCGTGCACCGATGGCCGTCGCCCAGAGCGATGAAGCGAGTCCGTGAACGTGTGCACGACCTGACGAGCACAGGACGCCGAGGGATACCGGACGTGGCGCAACTGATCGCGACCCTGAACCCGGTACTCCGCGGATGGGGCAACTACTTCCGTACGGGGACTGCCGAGCGTGAGTTCAATGAGCTTGACCACTATGTGCGCGAACGGGTGGTGCACTGGCTGTGGCGGCGCGGCGGTCAGCGCGTCCGCTTCCGGCCGTCGAGGTGGTCTCACGAACGGCTCCATGGGATGGGCCTGCATAGACTGCGCAGCACCGTGAAATACCCCGCGCAAGCCGCCCCGCGAAGACCGTCGGTAAGCCGTGTGCGGGAAATCCGCACGCACGGTTTGAACAGGGGTCCTGATTTCAACCGCCGCGGCAACGCGGCAAAGGAGTAAGGATCTACCAATGGTCGGTCGATGTGACGCGGTACTCCTCGCGCTGTCATTCGTCGCGGTAGCTCGCGCGACCGGCCGTGCTGACCCGCTGAATGCGGTCACCTTCGGGTATACCCGGGGGCGGGGAACCGAGGGCTGTCCTCCGCAAGCGGTGCTCCAGTCGGCGGTGATCGGGAAGCTCGGCTACGACCCGTTCCGCGCAGAGAACGCGCGTCGCCTCGAAGTCTCGGTCGTGGTCGACGGCGGGATGCTGAAGGCCACGCTGCGGCTCGTCGATGCAGGAGGTGCCGACGGGCCCGCGAACGTGAGCGCGCATCGGCTGGTGTCCTCGCGGCTCGACTGCGCGACACTGCATCCGGCGCTGACGCTCGCCATCGCGCTCGCGATCGATCCCACGACCAACCTCGAGGTCGATGCCGTGCCGCAGCTGCCGCCACCGCTACCGCCCCGGGCATTTCCGAAGCCTCTGCCATGGCACGCGCAGACGCCGCTCATCGAGCGCTCACCGATGGCGACACCGCCCAGCGTCGACGAAGGCGAACGCGTGCACACGCCTCCGACGGTACCTACGCCGACCGCGAAGCCCATCGGCTTCCTCTATGGCGGGGCGCTCATCGCGATCGCGGCCAGCCCCACCACCACCGGCGGCTTTCAAATCGGCGGCGGTGCGTTGTGGCGCGCATTCTCCATCGCGCTCGAGCTGCGCGGCGACGTACCGACGCGAGCGCACAGCGTGGCCGGCGAGATCGAAGTCGCCCGCACCTTCTTCCAGGTGGCGCCGTGCTTCCGCGCCTTCGCCTTCGGCTTCTGCGTGCTGGGCTCGGCGGGCGTCAGCATCTTGCGCGGGCACGGCTACCTGGTCGACCGGGACGAGGTGTCACCCTACCTGGCCGTGGGCGCCAGGCTGATGACGGACGTGCCTATCGGTCGCCGTCTGTGGTTGGGCGTTCACGCCGACCTCCTCGGCGTGCTCACGCGGGTGCGCGCCCGGGTCGATGCCACCGTCGGATACACGGACGCACCGGCCACCGGCGCCTTCGGCGTGTGGGTGGGTGGACGTTTTGGTGACGGAAAGTGAAAGCCGAACCCAATGAGATGTGGATGTCGGTGCCCCCAGCGCGCATCACCCTCACCGAAGCGGAGCTGGCTTCGCCGTCGATCGTGTATCAAACGCACGTGGCCTATGTGTGGAACTGCCTGCGTCGTCTCGGCGTGGCGGAGTCCGACCGCGAAGACCTCTGCCACGACGTGTTCATGGCGTTCTTTCGCGGACAGGCGAGCTTCGATCCCACGCGTCCGTTGCGTCCTTGGTTGTTCGGCATCGCCTTCCGGGTCGCGTCCGACCACCGTCGACGCGCGTGGTTCAGGCGCGAGGTGTCGCAGTCGAACGACGACGTCGGCTTCGACGGTCCGGACGCCCATGACGCGATGGCGAAGAAGGAGGCACGTCACCTCGTCGAGCGCGCCTTGGCTGCGCTCGATCTAAATCAGCGCGCCGTGTTCATCCTGCACGAAATCGACGAGCTGCCCATGCCGGAGATCTCGCGTGCGCTCGAAGCGCCGCTCAACACGTTGTACTCGCGGTTGCGTTTGGGGCGCCGCAAGTTCGAGGCCGAGGTGCAGAGGCTGTCGGCCGTCGCCGCCGCACCTCGGCGCGAGCTTCGTCGCGCGGGAGCCACGCGATGAGCGGCGACCTCCGAGATCCGCACCTGCCGCCGTACGCCGACGATGCGGAGATGCGTCGCTTGCTCGCCTCCGAGCAAGACGCGCCCGCTCCGTCGACGGACATCCAGGTGCGCATCGCGCGTCGCATGACCGCGTCTCTCGCCGAGAGCGCGCCACGGTGGACCTCGGCCGGGAAGCTGGTCGCGGTCGGCGCCGTCACTGCGGCGGTGGCGGTGACGGTGGGGCTCGCATACTGGGGCTGGGCCGCGCACCACGCCACGCCAGTCGCGGTGCCGGTGCTCGCGTCGGCGGCCGAGCCTCCGAGCAACCGGCCGAGCAACCTGTCGGTCACGCCTCCGGCGCTCGTCGCCCAGCATGCGGTCGCGCCCGGCGCTGGGGTGGTGCCTCCCGCGGAAAGCGCGGATTTTCCGCTCGTGCGAGTCCGGCGTGCCGACACGCTCGCGGCGGAACAGAAGTTGGTCGAGGCTGCGCGCGAGGCGTTGGCGCACGGTGAGCCTCGCCTCGCGTACGAGTCGCTCGACGCGCACGCGCACAAGTTCCCACGCGGCCAGCTGCGAGAAGAGCGCGAGAGCCTCTCGATCCGCGCGCTCCTCACCCAGGGGCGGCCCGCTCAGGCACGACAACGCGCAGAAGCCTTTCTCGCGCACGAGGGGGAGAGCTTGTTCGCGCCCGTGGTGCGCTCGATGCTGGTAAAGGCGCGCACGGCAGCGCCCGACGACACGGAGCGCGAGCCCTGAAGCTGCTGCTGCCGCTGCTGTGGGTGTTCGTCGGTGGCTGCGACTTCGATCGCGTGGTGGGGCTCACCAGCGACCCTGGACGCATCGAGCAGGTCGCGAGACCTCTACGCTTCTCGCCTCTGCACTCGGTCGACATCTTGTTGGTGCTCGACGATTCCTCGTCGATGAGCAGCAAGCAGGCGCAGCTGCGTGTGCAGCTGCCCTTGCTCCTCGCGACCATCTCCAACAGCACCGGCAATCTCAGCACCCGCCTCGGGGTCATCACCACGGACCTCGGCGCGCCGGGGCTCGCGTGTGGAACGAACCGGCACGCGGCGCTGCAAGGCGTCGGCGCTGCTGCCGCCACGACGTGCAAGCCGCCCATCGGCAACCCGTGGATCACCATCGAGTCGCAGGTGCTCGGCCTGCCTCCCGGGCAGTCTCTCGAGGAGACCATCGACTGCATGACCGCCGTGGGCCAGGAGGGCTGTGGCTTCGAGATGCCGCTCGAAGCCGCGTATCGGTTCTTCACACAGCCGACGCCGCAGAGCCAGGGCTTCCTCCGCGAAGGTGCCATCAAGGTCGTCGTGTTCGTCACCGACGAAGACGATTGCTCGGTCGATCCCGACTCGTCGCTGTTCGGCGCCGACGCGCGCCTCGGTCCGCGCAACTCGTTTCGCTGTGCGCGCTTCGGCTTCGTGTGTGATGGCGAGCCGCTGCGCGATCAGGTCGCCACGTACGCCAGCTGCAGGCCTGCCACGCCGCTCGATGGTGGCAGCCTCACGCCGATCGAGCGGTACGTGCGCGCGTTCAGCGGTGCCGACGGCGTGCTCGCCGCCACGAGCGGAGACGTGATCCTCGCGGCCTTGCGCGCACCTCCAAGCCCTGTCTCGACGGTGATCAAGACCGGTGCGGATTGCGGCTCGGGCGTCGCGTCGTGCAACGGCCTCGCACCGAGCTGCACCCAGCCGAACACCGGCGACTTCACCGGCACGCCGGCCGTGCGCCTCGCCGCAGTGCTCGATGAAGTGGGTGGCGTGCAGCGCTCGATTTGCGACAACAGCTACGAGCCCTTCGCCAGCGACATCATCGCTCGCGTGCAGTCGTCGCTGCTCGGCGCGGGATGCCTGCCTGGCGCGGTGCTCAACGCGACGCAGCCCGAGTGCAACTTGTCGCTCGGCAGCTCTGCGTTGCCGCGCTGTCGCGGCGCAGGCGGACCTCAACCGTGCTGGGACATCGAGCCCGCCGACGTGTGCCCGCCGCAGGTCGATCCCCGCAACGGCCACACGTCGCAGCTGCGCATCGTCGTCGAAGGTGCGGATCCCGGCAACGTCACGGGGACCTGCACTGTGTTGCGCGCAGGCTAGGGACACTCCCTCGCTCAGTCCGCGAAGGCGTACGGACCGCCGCGCTCGAGCGCGCGCTGGTATGCGGGGCGGGCGTGGATCGTCGTCAGATACGCGAGGAGCAGCGGGTGCTGCGGTGTGATGCCCCCGCGTTGCTTCGCTGCCTCGACCGGGAAGCTCATCTGGATATCGGCCGCGCCGAATAGGTCGCCGGTGAACCACGGCTTCTGCTTCAGCTCATGCTCGAGGAAGGCCATGTGCTCGGCCAGCTGGCGCGTCACGAGGAGGTCTTTCATCTTCTTGGCGATGCCGCGCACGATGGGGCGTACGAAGAACGGCACCGGACTGGTTGCGAGACGATCGAAGATGAGCTTCAGCAGCAAGAGGGGCATCGCCGAGCCCTCGGCGTAATGCATGAAGTAGCGGGAGCGCAGGTGGTCGGCAGAGCCCGGCGCAGGCACGAAGCGTCCCTGACCGTAGCGCTCGAGCAGGTACTCCACGATGGCGCCCGACTCCGCGACGGTGTTCTCGCCATCGGTGATGACCGGCGATTTGCCGAGCGGGTGAACCCCGCGGAGCGACGGCGGCGCAAGCATGGTGGTGCGGTCTCGCTCGTAGCGAACGATCTCGTAGGGCACCCCGAGCTCTTCGAGGAGCCACAGAACGCGTTGCGATCGTGAGTTCTCGAGATGGTGGACGGTGATCATCGGCGTCAGCTCCCGCGCGGCTCGAGCAGCCGAAAGTCAGCGAGCGTGGCCGCCTTCGTCGGAGCGAAGCCCATGCCGAAGCTCTTGGCGTCGGGGGTCAGCGAGATGTAGCCGGTGGGCGCGTAGACCTGCACCTTGAGCTCGTTGGCGAGCTGTTGCGCGACGTCGATCGAATCGGCGCCCACGTAGCAGGACAGCAGGCGGATGGGTCGCTTGCCGTTCCAGCTGCGCGATCGGCGAATCTCGGCCGCGAGCTTGACTGCGTCCAGGTCGATCCACGAGCCGTCGGGGTTCTGGATCCCGACGTTGTGCTGGTTGCCGTGCACGACCACGTCGAAGAGGCCCCGCACGCGCGGCGGACGGCCCGCGTTCGCGATGTACCCATCGGTGGGCTTGCCGAGGATCAGGCGACCGGGCAGCTCGCGGATGCCGTAGCCGCGCACGAGCGCGCGGCGCTCGCGCGGGGGCACCACCGACGTGGCGTGCGCAGCGGAGGCGAGCGACAAGAGCGCAACCGAGACGAGGGTTCGCATGTGGGCCCCACCGTGAGCAGCTTTCATACCCACTGCTCATCGCGTGGTTTCGATTGGTTACGCAGCATTGCGACGACCACCGGGGGCGCCAGGCCAGGCGTTCAGCCGCGAGTAACTTGGGCTTCCGTGGACACCCCAACAAGCGCGACGCTGCGCGAGGAGTGTCCTATGGCGAAACGGGAGCGAAGAAAGTACACAGCGAGAAGACCGACAGAGTCTTCACGGCAGATTTGACGCCGCTGCTCGCGAGCGATGAGACCTGGAACTTCGACGCGGCGTATGACGGCGTGTGGCGCGAACTGGTTGGCAGACTTCCAGGTGAGCCTTGGAAGGGAAGCTGAAGGCCCCGAGACAGCGGTTGACTGCGCTGCGAACGCGCGACACGCCGACGCTCATAACCACCTGGGCATCGTCAGCCTGGAAGCGAGGAAGCTGAAGGCCGCCGAGCAGCACTTCCGCGCGGCCATCGATGGCGGCCAGCGTCATCTCGAGCGCGATGGCGCCAAAGTCGCCTGGGGCCGCATCGAGAACCGCCGGTACCTTCGTGGCCTAGCAAACCTCGCCCTCGTGCTCGCGGAGCAGAAGAAGTGGGCGGAGGCGCTGGCCATCCACAAGCAGATGTTGAAGCTCAATCCGAACGACAACCAGGGCGTTCGCTATCTGATCGGCCCCGAGTGCCTACGCGTCGGTGACAACGACGGCGCCATCCATATCGCTGCGCAGGCCGACCTTTGGCAAGCGGTCCCGCGAGGCGCCGAGCTGCTTCGGTTCTGGTGGGCAGCTCCCCCGGTCGCGACGTGGAGGCGGAAGCTCGACGACATCATGCTGCGCCTCAGAGACCTCGCACCTTTTAACGAGCGCTCGTCCTTGGTCTCCGAGTGGAGCACCCTGCGGTCCGACGAGACGGTGCAGGCTCTGGTTCGCGCACTGGGCTCGGCGTCGTAGGTCGGTGAAGTCGAGGTCGCGCGACCACCGACGGCGGAGGAGGTCACGCTCGCCGAGCCCATCGCGCTCGCTCTGCCCCAGGTGCTCCAGGAAAAGAAGGCGCTGCTCGCCGCATGGAACGGCGGCGAGACTGTCGCACGCACCCTGTTCGTCCCTACCCATGTCGGCGACGTCGAAGTGTCGATCCGCGTTCCGTACGAACCGAGGACCGCCAAATACAAGCCGCCGCACGACGTGCTCGGGGATCTCTTCGAGCTCGGGCAGGACGGAGAGGAGCTCGATGCTGAGGCGCGCAGGCCGCTCGAGGACGAGCCGGATCAGGGCTCACCTATCTCGCAGTCAGGGAGCGCCACGTAGTCGTTCACCCCGCCGCACACCAGCACGCGTCCATCTGCGAGGAGCGCCCCGACGTGGAGCGCCCGGCCGGTCCCAAGCGGGCCGATCATCACCGCTGCGCTGGCGCCCGGGGTAAAGAGCAAGCTCTCCGTGAGGTTGCCCGGCTTGCCTTTCAGCTGAGCCAGTTGATCGAAGCCGCCGACCGAGAGCACGTTGCCCGAAGCCAGGCGGACCAGCAGCGAAACGGTGCGGGGCGCGCTGAGGTCCTGCAGCTGCGACCACGCCTGCGCGGCCGAGTCGAACGCGACGACGGACCTGAGCGGCGCCACGTCGGGGTTCTTCCCTCCGACGACGAGCACGGTCCCCACACCGAGCAGCGCAGCGGCGTGATGCTCGCGGAAGGACCCCGGAAGATCGGGCGCCGCGGTCCACCGGTCGTTCACCGGATCGTAGAGCTCGCTCGAGCGGAAGCCACTGGTCTTGATGTCGATCCCTCCCGCCGCCACCACGCGGCCATCGTCCAGCGCAGTCGCGGTGAACGAGTTGCGCGCGGTGGACATCGGCGCCGCGGTCGTCCACGTCCCACTCGTGGCGTCGTAGATTTCGCTGCTGGATAGCGGTACGGCGAACGGTCCGCAGTAGGGCGCGCCGCCGCAGTCGGCGGGGGAGAACTGCGCCGCGCTGCCTCCTCCGATCACCATCGGGCGTCCGCCCGACGTGCGTACCAGCTGCGCATGGCTGCGTCCCGTCGAGAGTGAGCCTGTTCCCGTCCAGCGATTACCCACCGGGTCGTAGCGCAGGACCGTCGCCATGACCTCTGGCCCACCGAGCGGTTGAGCGATCGGCGTGTTCGGCCCGCCTCCAATCACCAGCACCTCGCCCGAATCGAGGAGCACCGCGACGTGATTCGATCGAGGCTCGGGTAAGGCGGCGGCCGGCGCCCATCGCTCGCTCGCCGGATCGAAGATCTCCACCGAGTCGGTCCACACATGATCGAGGTCCTCGCCTCCAACGACCACCACGCGGCCGTCGGCCAGGCGCGTCATGGTGTGGCCATAGCGACCTGTCGACATTTCGGTCACCGTGCGGAATCGAGACGGATCCTGCGCCGGAGGCGTCGCATCCACCCCGGCGTCCATCGGCCCTAACGACTCGACATTACAAGCTGTGACCGCGCACGCGACGAGAATTATCCAGCTTGATTTCATTGTTAGACATCATCTAGCAATTGCGATGCCGGCGATAAAGGGGCACGACCGCAGACAAGGGTGATCGCATTTAAAAGTCTTTGACTCTGGATGCTTGGCGAGATCTTCAGAGGGTGAGCGACCCTTTTGACCGTGGCGAACCACACTGAACATCTTCCCGTCGACTTCGAGCTCTACCTTCCCAAGTCGTGGACCAATGACCCTGCTCGTCGCAACGAGACCGACTCCATGTTGAGTTGATCCGCTCTCGGCCAGGCAAGCCTGGCCTTCGCTCACATCGCTTCGCTCGACAGGCTCGAGTCAACATGGATCGAACCGAGGCGCGCATCCCTGACGACATCGCCTTCATGACCAAGCCCGACCTCGCGCTCTGCGAGTCGCCGCTCGACGGTGCGCTGCCAACTTAGCTGCTCAAGGATCGTGCGCTGACGAGGGAGCAGTTCAACCCTCGGAGCCTGTCGTCCCATGGCCCGACACCGATCCTCTCGCCGAGATACCGCAACTTCTTAGCACTTCCGCGAGCGATGACTAGTGAAACGCTCCTTGGAGGAATGCGCGAATCTTGCCGTCGGCGTCGCGCGCAGCGTGGGCCGCGCCGGGCGGCGTGCCGCCGATCGCGAGCCACGAGTTGGTAGCCGCAAGGTACGACTCTGATTGTCCGACGGTCGGAAAGCCGGGCACGAAGATGAAGTGGCCGGTCTCCGGATAACAGACCACCTGATCTGCTCGCTTCGGCTGACGATCTTGCAAGCGAGCGGCGGCTACTTTCGATAGCGCGCAGGACGCCCAGAGTTGGTCATCGTCGCCGCTGAGGATCAAGACAGGTCCGTTGGTCTTCTCGACCGCGATCGTCGCTGCAGCAAGCGCGGATGCTGACGCGGCTGCGATGTCCGCGAGGAACATCGGGGCATCTTTTTCGATGGTGCGACCACGATCATCCGTACCCACCATCGGAGCTGCGCCAGAGGAGGGCACGAAGGGTACGTCTTGCCCTGCGAAGGTCCACGCCGACGACGGAGTCGGGTCGGAGCCGCCGCCCCACACGTACCCGCTCGGGGCGATTGCGATGACCGCCTTAATCTTGGGATTGGTCGCGCCGAGCAAGAGCGCCAGCTCACCGCCGCGAGAGGTTCCGATGACGCCCACCTGGCCAGGCGAGACTTCGGGTCGGGCACTGAGCCACGTGATGGCCTTGTCGAAATACTCGAGCGGGATCCGTGTGAGCGTGCTGGGAAGGCCGGGCTCACCGAAATAAGCTAGCCCCAGCGTCACGTATCCAAGGGACGCGTAGTAGGTGGCGGCGAGCTGGGCTGACGAGATGCCACCGTCGGAGCCACCGAGCACAAGCAACGCGGGGTGTGGGCCCGCGCCGTCGGGAACTGCCAATACGCCTACCAAGCCTTGGTCGGTCACTTTCGTCATTTTCCCACCGGGCGCCAACCACCAGCGTTGATAGGCGAGGCTCATCGATGGGAAGCCGGGTGCGTTGACCACGTACGTGATCGGATAGTCCGCGTAGCCGGGTGGGTCTTCATCCGTGCTCGCGGACCACAGCAAGCCGTCGGCGTCGACGCCGGCGTAGCTCCCTCCAGCGGCGGGGGCAGTGGTAGCCAAGTCGATCACGCCGCCCGAGTCGGCGGCGAAGCTGGCGGTCGCATGGTACATGCCTGTCGTCGCAGTGATCGACACCACGGCCCCAGGCGCAAGCCCGCTCACTCGTAGATCGATGGGATCGCCCCAGAAGCCGGAGGTTCCCGCCGTCCACTGGTCCGCGCCGCCAACCTTGTGTAGGAGCTGAAGGGAGGGCGGCTGCGCGTTGGTGGAGCCGTCGGGCACAGGCGCTGTAGTGCTCGAACATCCGAGGAGCGAGAGTGAGACGAGCACCGGCGTGAGCGCGTTTGCCGGAACGTTACGCATTGAGGTGTCTCCTTACGAGCTGGACGCGTCGAGGCGTAGCGCTGTCGCCGCGCTCATGCAAGAGACAATGAAAATGAAGTGTGGACATGTTTCGGTGGGTCACGACGCATCGAAACGACCACCGCAGGCCTGCCCTGGCCCTCAGCCGCGCACAACGTCGACGAAACGCCCCGTTCGGATCCTCACGCGAGCGCTGCGGAAAAGCTCGCCGTCGAGCGTGTACGGCTCTTCCTCGCCGAGGTCGAGCGTGGCGTCTGCCACGACGCGATCCAGATGCGGCTCGCCCTCGAGCGCGCGACCTGCGCGTACCGCGGGCAGCTGTCGCGCCATCTGTTGCGGCGACAGCCCGGACACGATCAGCTGGAAACGTCCCGGCGCGTCACGCGCGCGCGGACAGATGCGCATGCCCACGCCCGCATCGACCACGGTGGATGCCACGACGAGTCGCGCTCGCTCGATCGTGACGGGAGCGCCGTCGATCGTCACGGTGACCGAGTTCGCACGAAACAAGCGCCGCGCCAGTGTTCCCGATGTGAGCGCCGACGTGGCGACGGCGATCGCGAGGCCTGCAGCGCGCATCACCGTGGGCTCGGGCCGCTCGTAGTACAGCTCGAGGAACCGCGCCCCGAGTGCTGCCGCGAACAGGAATCCGTAGCGCTCGTCGACCTGCAACACGTCCTGGCGCACCGTCGGGAGCACGGCGCCCGCGCGAAGCCGCGCGCACAGATCCGCGAGCAGCACCTCCGGCGTTCCGCGCAGACCGAGATTGCCCGAGATGGTGTTCACGGTGCCGCCGCGCAAGAGCGCGATGCGCGGCAATGGGCGCTGGTGACGCAGCAGCGCGGTCATCACGGCTTGTCCCGTGCCGTCGCCACCGCAGAGCGCGAGGACTGAGACGCCTTCGTCGCTGAGCCGCGCGACCAGGTCCGGCAGCGCGTCCTGCGAAGGGACGTGTACTTCACCGACGCCTCGCGCGATCGACGCGAGGCGCGCCGGGAGCTGCGGATCGCGACGCATGGCTCGAGCGCGCGGGTTCACGAGGACTGCGAGCACCGACACTACTCGTGCTCCGCGAACCAGCGCGCGCGACGAGCCCAGCGGTCGGCCTCGAGCCGCGAGCCTGCGGGACCGACCTCGGCAAGCGAAGCGTACCGTGACGCCGCGAGCGGATAGGCCTTGCGACGAAAAGCGAGCTCGGCGCTCATGCGTGCGGCTTCGCGTTCGAAACGTTCGTCGGGGAGACCGTGTGCCGACGTAGTAGCTGGCGCGAGGCTGCGCTCGGCCTCGGCGAGCTGGTCACGGCCGGCGTACTGTCGCGCGGCCAGGTACGAGAGCAAGGCATCGTCGGGGGCGCGATTCGCTGCGCCGGTGATGGCTGCGTAGTCGGCAGCAGCATCCGGCGTGATGCGAACGAGCGCGTCCAGCACCTCGCGATAAACGTCGGCGTGCACAGCGTCGGCGATGCGCGAAGCAAGGAGGCGCTTCACCGTGTACAGGCGGCCGACCCCCTCATCGGTGGGTAACGCCCGCGCCTTCTCGTAGTGCTCGGCGGCTGCGCGAAAGTATCCGCGGCGCACCTCGTGGTCACCGAGCACGGCGAAAGCAGCAGCGCGCTGGGTGGCTGTCGTCTTCCGATGCGAGAGCAGCCGCTCCGCCACCCGCGCGACCTCCGCAGCATCGTGGCCACGCAGCGTCTCGCGCAACACGGCCTCGATGTGCGCAGGGTCGTCAGGCTCGTCGGCGCACACGGACTCGTACACCTTGCGCGCGTCGTCGTGATCGCCGCGGCCCGCGAGCGCGCGCGCCTCCTCCATGCGCCTCGCGAGATCGTGGGCGCACGGACGATGGAAGATGCTCGGCCGGAGGATCCGCTCGCGCTCGCGCTCGAGCGTGGAGACCGGGATGTCGATGGCGCGGACTCGCTCGGACCACTCTGCTTCGAGCTGCGAGAACGTCCGGCCGTACACCTGCGCATACGCCGTCTGGGTGCCGCCGAGGCGATAGAGCCTCGTCAGCTTCTCGGCACCATCGTGTACGAGCAGGTAGTGCACGAACGACCCTGCCACCGCATACGCTTGCTGCGCAGGCAGCGACCAGAACTGGGGCGACATGACCCGAGCGAGCACGGGTCGTTGCCCGAGGAGCTCGAGAACGCGCACGGCTTCGTCGGGGGTGAGGCTCCCTCCGTGCCAGGTGAGCGCCTCCGCAAATCCTTCGATGAGCCCCATGTCGAGCCGCAGTCCCGAGCGGGCCACGCCCAGCAGCCCATCGCCGACGTCGGCACCGAAGACGTGCGCGAGCTCGTGGCCGAGGACCGTCTGCGGAAACGGCTCGTGGTTCACGTACAGCTCGTAGCGCCACGGCTTGGCGATGTACGTGCGGCCCGCGCCCATGAGCGCTTGTTTCTCGGCAGCCGACGAGAAGAGGTACGCATGCACGGTGCGCGACGGTGCGCGACCCAGCTGTGCCCGTAGCTCGGCGTAGCGGAACTCGAGCTCGCGGGCCACGTTGTCCATCTCCGGGGCATACGGTCCCTCGGCGCTGTAGTGAACGACGAAGTGCGGGGTGACGCGCTCGCTGCCGAGCGCGCGCGCGATGGTGGCAGCGTCGTGGCGAAAACCCAGCCGCGGTGCGAGCCGGTACATCGTCGCGCTCGCGGCCAGCGACGCGAGAGCGAGCAGGGTGAGCCCCGCCCGACCTCGTGCTGCCGCGCGGCACAGGCGCAGCTCGGGACCCGATAGCCAGCGCGCAGCGCTGGTGAGCACGGTGAGCGCGATCGCTGCGTGATAGGCACGGGACCACCACAGCGCTGTCGGCACGCCCACGTTCTCGTCGTAAAGGCTCCCGGCGAAGTAGCCGACGACCGGATCGAAGACGAAGATGGGGGGCGCCGTGTAAACGCGAGCCAACGACCACCCGATCGCCATGAGGGGCACGACGAAGGCCATCGCCACCGACGGCCCGCGTCGGGAGAGCAGCGGTAACGCCACGGCGAGAGCGACCCCGAGCCCGGCACCGAAGGCTGCCGATGGAATCGGCAGCGCCGCGTACCAGACGAGCCCGATGCCGACATTGCAGTTGCGCACGCGGAGCGCGTTCAGGGAGAGCACGACGAGTGGGATTGCGAGCACGACGAGCGAGCGCAACCAGGTGTGCAGCCATGCCGTCGCCAGCGTGCGCCCGGGCCGCACGTCCGCACGCTCACGCTCCGAGCGACTCGCACCCTGGCGCAGATCGCCGACGCGCCGCAGCCCGAGCTGCACGGCCACCGCCGCAGCGAACGGAGCCAGCACCAGGCCCAGCTCGTAGCCCACGAGGTTGAACAAAGGTACGAAGCAGAGCCCGATCGACACCACGAGCGCGAGCCCTGCCCACACTTTCAGCCCTGCGTCACGTTGACTCGTGCTTGCCACTGCCATAGCTTTTGGGAGCGCAAAGCATCGCACGGAAAACGAGCCAAGCCTGTCCGACCAAAATCCATCCGACGTCGATTCAAACCTCGTCGCTTCTGACGACGATCGTCGCGACGACCCGCGGCTGCCGATCGAGCTGAAGGTCGAGTACAAGAAGCTCAACACCTTCTTCGCCGACTACACGAAGAACATCTGCAAAGGCGGGACGTTCATCCGTACGCCGAAGCCGCTCGACGTCGGCACCGTGTTCTTGTTCCAGCTCTCCGTGCCGACGCTGACGGTGCCCATCTCCATTCGCGGCGAAGTGAAGTGGGTGAAGCGAGACGGCGAGCCACCGCCGCCCGGGGTCGCCGAAGACCACGAGCCAGGCATGGGCATCCGCTTCATCTACGACACGCCGGGTGAGCGGGAGGCAGTCGAAGGCACCGTCGAGCGCATGATGGTGGAGAGCCTGGGGCCGTTGCTCTCCAACAAGCTCATCAGCGGCGAACGCTGACGGCGTGCTCGACGAGCGACTGTTCATCGTCGGTGATGTTCAGGGCTGCGCCGACGAGCTCGATGACTTGCTGCGCACGGCGGCACCCGAGGCAGGTCGCCGCCTCGTGTTCGCCGGCGACCTCATCAATCGGGGCCCGAGGAGCCGCGCAGTGCTCGAGCGCGCGCGCGCGGAGGATGCGCTCGCCGTCGTCGGCAATCACGAGGATGGCCTCATACAAGGCAAGCGCGGCGCGTCGTTCGACCGCGTGCGTGCCGATCTAGGAGACTCGCTGGCGGAGTGGATGGGCTGGATTCGTGGGTTGCCCACGTTCCTGCGTGGCGACGGCATCATCGTGGTGCACGCGGGCATCGTGCCGGGAAAGCAGCCCGAGCAATGCACGCGCATGGAGCTCACGCGCCTTCGCGAGTTCGAGGGCAAGCCGTGGTTCGATGGCTGGTCGGGGCCCGAGACCGTGGTGTTCGGTCACTGGTCGGTGCGAGGCAAGGTCGATCTGCCGCTGGTCAAAGGGCTCGACACCGGCTGCGTCTACGGCGGGCACCTCACGGGCCTGTTCTGGCCGGAGCTGCGCTGGGTCTCGGTGCCCGCGCACCGGATGTGGTTCGATCCGATCGAGATGAAGCCTGTGCCGTAGGACTAGGGCACAGGCGTGTAGATCTCAATCGACGCGAGCGGCATGCCGTCGGCGCCCACACCACCGGCCAGGAGCACGATGCCGGTCTCGAGCTGCACGGCGGAATGACCCTTGCGCGCGGTGCCCATCGGCAAGGTGCGCTTCAGCGCGACGGGTGCGGTGCCGATGATGTCGCAGCTCGCGATGAGCTGGTTGCTCGCATCGTAGCCACCGCAGAGCAGTAGATCGGCGCCGACCCGCGTGGCCGTGTGGCCGGCGCGTGCTACCGACAACAAGGCGTCGAAGCGCTGAGGGTTCATGTTCGCGGCGGTCTCCGTCGGGATGAAGATGACGGAGCGCGTGGCCGCTCGGACGCCGTTGTCGGCGATCGTTCCGCCCGCGAGGAGGACGCCGCCGGTCATCGCCGAGGCCGTCGCGTCCCAGCGGTTCTCGACGCCGTCCGCTTTGAACGTGGTGAAGCTCTGGCCGGTGAAGCGTTCGCAGGCCGGCGTCAGGTCGCCGTCGGCGAGCCCCCCAATGATCAGCGCGCCATCTCCGTCGGGGAAGCGGGCGGGTGCCCCCGCGTGGCGCACGCGATGGCCGACCATCTGACCAGCGGTGGGCGTGATCACGGCGGTGCCACCGACGGAGAGCAGCGTTGCCGAGCTCAAGGCGGCACCCGTCTCACCGAAGCCGCCCGTCACGAGGCCCTGGCCCGAGCCGAGCACCATGACGTGCCCTTGCGAGAAAGGCACCGGCGCGCTCGCTGCCGGCACCGCGGTCCAGATACCGGTTCCCGTCGAGGGGTCGAACAGCTCGCCCGTGCCGAGGGCGGTGGCAGGCGCGCCGAAGCCCGTCGCCTGGGAGCCACCGAACACCATGCCGCGCGGCGATGCCGAGATGGCGACCGCACCCGCGCGCGGCCCCGACATGTCGGCCACGGGGATCATCTTCTGGTTGTACACGCTGTAGATGACGGCGTTCTTGCGCGCGGCGCCCGTGTTGTCGCGTCCACCGGCGAACAGGGCACCGAGGCCGGTCGCGCCCAGCGACGCGAGCTCGGTGCGCGCTTCGGGCAACACCGCGAGGGCGGCGGTGATGGTCTCCACGCGCGCGACCCAGATGGCGTATGGGCCTTGGTCGACCGGTGTGAGGTTCAGGGGCGGGGTCTCGCCGTGGCAGCGAATCGTGCCCATCGAGTCGAGGCCGTCGAGCACGATCTTGCGGGCTTCATTGGGCGGGTCCTGCTCGAATTCGAACGAGAAGTGCCCCATCGTATCGACCGGCACGCTCTTCACCTTGTCGCCGATGGTCCAGCGCGCTTCGCTCACGCCCTCGAACGGATTTTGATCGAGTGGTGAGGTGACGATATCGATCTCGATCGTGCCTTTTTTCCCACCGCAGCCAGCGCACATGAAAAAGAGCGCAGCGACGAGGAAAAGAGGTTTGATGAATGAGCTCATGGTCGGCGTGCTTTCTCGGCCATCTCACCGAGATCGCGGCTGCGTTCGGTAGCGGCTTGTACGGCGTTGATGAGGGTGGTGCGGAGGCCGCCGGCTTCGAGGGTATGGAGGCCCGCGATGGCCGTGCCACCGGGAGAAGTAACCATGTCCTTCAAGCGGCCTGGGTGCTCTCCCGTGTCGATGAGCAGCTTGGCCGAGCCGAGGACCGTTTGCGCCGCGAGGGCTTGCGCGTTGTAACGGGACAGGCCCATCTTCACGCCCGCGTCGGAGAGCGCCTCGATGATCAGGAACACGTACGCAGGGCCGGAGCCCGAGAGACCTGTGACCGCGTCGAGCTGCGACTCTTCCACCGTGATCGCCATACCGACTGCGGCGAACAACAAGGTCACGGTCTCGAGGTCGGCTTCGGTCGCATGGGTGCCCGCGGCGATGGCCGTGGCACCCGCGCCGACGAGCGCCGGCGTGTTGGGCATCGTGCGCACGAGCCGGGTGTTCGGCGGCAGGTGAGCCTCGATGGCAGAGCAGGGGGTGCCCGCAGCAATGGACACCACCAGCGCGTTCGGCTTGAGCGCGGGCGCGATCTCCGTGCATACCTTGCCGATGATCTGCGGCTTCACCGACAGGAACACGAGGTCGGCGGCCGCCACCACCGCGAGGTTGGACGCCGTGGTGACGATCCCGTAGCGCTGGGCCATCTCGTTGCAGCGCGACTGGCGCGGATCGGACCCGTGAATCGCCGTCGGCCGCACGAGCTTCGCGGCCAGGATGCCCTTGATGAGGGCCTCCGCCATGTTGCCCGTGCCCAGAAAGCCCAGGCCCATAACGCCTAGTGTTGATTCGCTTGCGTTCTCTGGCGGCATCGCGACGGGACTCTTTCACCCGTCACGGCTGCGGTCAACCGATGTCTTCCACGGGATCAGCCGAGGATCATGTCCTCGCGAGGCGCTCCGCCTTCGGCGAAGCGTGCGAGCCGGCAGTGGTCGAACACCTCGTGCTTGTCACCGCCGGTGAGCCACTCCGCGTAGAGCTCGCCGATGACGGGCGCCATCATGAAGCCGTAGCCCACGAAGCCACACGCCAGGTAGAACCCAGGCAGCCCCTCGGGCTCGCCGAGGATGGGATGCCCGTCGGGCGACACATCGTACGGGCCGGCCCATTGTCGGAGCACCTTCACGTCCGCGAGCCGCGGCATGGTGCGAATGAGCTCGCGGGACAGGTGGCCGAGGAAGCCCAGGCGAGAACCGAGGTGCACGTTCCCGTCGTCGTCGTCAGGGTAGGTGATGCCGGTGACGATCTCGCCGCGCATCGACTGCGAGAAGTAGAGGCCCGACGAGAGCAAGCTCACCATTGGCGTGAGGAACGGCTTGAGCGGCTCGGTGGACAGGATCTCGTGACGGTGCGGACGGTTCGGCAGCGGCACGCCGAGCAGCTTCGCCACCTGGGGAGACCACGCGCCGGCGGCATTCACGACGCGGCGCGCGCGTACTTCGCCCCGCGTCGTGCGCACGAGGTAGCCCGGCGCCGAACGCTCGATGGCCTTCACCTCCGTCGAGAGATGCACCTCCACGCCGCGCTTCAACGCCTGCGTGGCGTAGCCCCACATGAACGGCCACGGGAAGAGTACGCCGTCACGCTTGTTGTAGGCGGCGCAGAGCACGCCGTCCATGGACAGCTCGGGCACGAGGTCGCGCGCTTCTCCCGGCGACAGCAGGCGGGTGGGCACGCCGCAGCGATTCTGCAGCGCCACGTTCTTCTCCATGCTGCGCTGCTCGGCCGCGCTTCGACCGAGGAACAAGTAGCCGCCTTGGCGAAACCAGATGTTGAGGCCCAGCTCCTGAGAGAGGCCCGAGCACATCTGGATGGAGCGCTGCATGAGCTTCACGTTCAGCTCGCTCGACCACTGCATGCGCACGCCACCCCCATTGCGACCCGACGCGCCTTCGGCCAGCGTGCCGCGCTCGAGGACCACCACGTCGGTGAGGCCACGCTTGGCGAGCTGGTACGCGATCGAGAGCCCCATCACGCCGCCGCCGATGATGACGACGTCCGCGCTCGGCTTGATGGTGCCGCGCGTCGGTGCCACGACGGAGCCGGGCTTCACGGTTCGTCCTTCGGCACGCCGGCGAACATGCGCAGAGCGGTGGGGGCGAAGGGCGGTCGCGCGGTGAACGGTTGCAGCGACGGCGCTGCGCCGTGGTCGAGCTCGAGCAAGCGTGCCACGTGCGCTTGGCACTCCTTGCCCTGGCAAGGGCCGGTACCGAGGCCGGTGAGGCGCTTCAATTCGTCGACGGTGGAGCAGCCGGCAGCGAGCCCGCCTTGCAGATCTTCGAGCGTCACGTCTTCACAACGACAAACCAGGATGCGCCCACTCATGCGTTGCTCCCGATCGCGGCGCCGATGCGCGCGCCCGCTTCCATCGCGGCCTCGGGCCCGAGGAAACCAGCGACGTCACCGGCAGCGAAGACGTTCGCCACCGACGTGTGCCCCAACGCGTCGGTGACCACATGGAAGCCACCCAGCGACGATTCCCAGCGCACCTCGCAGCCGTGCTCACGCGCGAGCTCGGTGGCGGGTGTCGGCAGCGCAGCCACGGCGATGAGGTCGCAGCGGAGCTTGCGCGGTGCCGGCTTCTTCGTGCTGCGCTTGTCGACGGTGACGCCGCGTACGTGACGACGACCGTGCACCGCGACGATGTGCTCTTCGATGCCGTCGATGCGCTGAACCTCCGCACCGGCGTCGGCCAAGGCCTCGCTCAGCCGGCGCGCGTACGGACCCGCACCCAGCACCGCGGTCCGTCGCGCGGGGAGCACCCGATCGCGAGCGAGCAGCCTACCCACGGCGCGAGCGGCGTAGATCCCCGGCACGTCGTTGTCGGGAAACAGCGCGTTCTGATCGTAGCTGCCGGTCGCATAGAGGTGGAGCGCAGCATCGATGAGAATGAGCCCGCGCTCCGTCGCGACCGCCAACAAACCGGCCTTGCGAGAGCCCGGTACGCGATCCTCCGGATACCAGGCGAGCGCGGTCGCATTGCTGAGGATCTCCACACCGGCCGTGCGCGCGGCGTGCACCAACGCGGAGGAGCGCGCCATCCCTTCCTTCGGCTCGGCCAACAAGGAGCCACCCGGCGCCGGCGACTCGTCGATGACGACGACCTTCATGCCGCGTCGCGCGGCTTCCGTCGCTGCTGCGAGCCCGGCTGGTCCTGCACCGACGATCACGAGCTGCGTGCGCCGGGTTTGCGCGGGCGGGATCTCGAGCGCGCGCTCGTCGGGCAGCCGGCCCAGGCCTGCGAGCTGGCGCGCGATCTTCTGCATGATGGCGTGCATCGCTCGCGGTGCACCGGTCATGAACGTGTGGTGATCCATGCCGCGCGGAAACACGAAGTCGGTGGTCGCGAAGATGTCGACGGTGGCGGTGGGGTACGCATTCTGTCGCTCGATCTTCATGCCGGGCGTCACGGCCGTACGACACGCGCGCATGTTGGGCTGGCCATCGATGCGCACCAGACACGAACCGCATGCGCCTTGGAGACAAAACGCACCGCGCGGTCGGTGGTACTTCACGCTGCGGCCGAACAAGATCTGATCCGCCGCGATGAGCGCCGTCGCGACGGGCTCGCCGAGCCGAGCCGGAAAAACGTCCCCGTCGAGCCAAATCTCGCACCGTGCGGGCTCGCACCGAGCCTGATCGTCTTCGTGCAGACGTGTGGCGGTCATGGCCCGCCACTCTACCGCAACGTTGGAGTACATATAGCTACCCATGTCGACGTCGAGCTCGCCGAAGGTTCCCGTTCCCATCAACGAGCCGGTCCTCGGCTTCGTGAAAGGCAGCCCCGAGCGGGCGGCCATCGAGCGGGCGCTGAGCGAGATGAGCTCCGCACCCGTGGAGATCCCGCTCTACATCGAGTCCGATGGCAGGCCCACGCGCACCGGTAACATCTTGCACGTGCGCGCGCCACACGACCACGCGCACCAGCTGGGCATCGCGCATCGCGCGGGTGCGGCCGAGATCAGCCAAGCCATCGAGACCGCGCTCATGGCACAGAGCGCGTGGGCCGCGACGCCGTTCGAAGAGCGCGCTGCCATCTTCCTGCGCGCGGCGGAGCTATTCGCCACCAAGTACCGTTTTCGTATCCTCGCTGCCACGATGCACGGACAGTCGAAGACCGTGCACCAGGCCGAGATCGACGCGGCCTGCGAGCTCGTCGACTTCCTCCGCTTCAACGTGCAGTTCGCCGAGCGCATCCTGGCCGACCAGCCGCTCTCGTCGCCCGGCGTGTGGAACCGCAGCGAGGCGCGTCCGCTCGAGGGCTTCGTGTACGCCGTGACGCCGTTCAACTTCACCGCCATCGCAGCGAACCTGCCGACGGCGCCCGCGCTCCTCGGCAACGTGGTGCTGTGGAAGCCCGCCGACAACGCGATGCTGTCGGCGTATCACGTCATGGAGGTCCTCCGCGAAGCGGGCCTGCCTCCGGGCGTCATCACGTTCGTGTGTGCGGACCCCGTCGAGGTCTCGCGCATCGCGCTCGCTCACCCCATGCTCGCGGGCATCCACTTCACGGGGTCCACACCGGTATTTCAGTCGCTGTGGAAGGGTGTCGCGGAGAACTTGTCGCGCTATCGCAGCTACCCGCGCCTCGTGGGCGAGACCGGCGGGAAGGACTTCGTGCTCGCGCATCCATCGGCCGACGTGGCGGCGCTCGTCGCCGGCATCGTGCGTGGCGGCTACGAGTATCAGGGGCAGAAGTGCTCCGCGGCCTCGCGCATCTACGTCCCGCGTTCGTTGTGGCCCGAGGTCCGGGATCGGCTCGTCGCCGAGATCGCCCAGATCAAGGTGGGCAACGTGAACGACTTCTCCAACTTCATGGGCGCCGTGATCGACAAGAAGGCGTTCGAGCGCATCAGCAACTATCAGCGGCTCGCCAAGGAATCGAGCGACCACAGCATCGTAGCCGGTGGCGGCGGCAACAGCGAGCGCGGCTGGTTCGTGGAGCCCACGTTGATCGAAGCACGCGATCCACGCTCGCGCCTCATGTCCGAAGAGATCTTCGGCCCCGTGGTGTCGGCGTTCGTCTACGACGATGCGAGCTGGAGCGACACGCTGCGTCTCGTCGACGAGACCTCGCCGTATGCCCTCACCGGTGCGGTGTTCTGTCGCGACACGCCAGCGCTCATCGCTGCGAAGGCAGCGCTGTTGCAGTCGGCGGGCAACTTCTACGTGAACGACAAGCCCACGGGCGCGGTCGTCGGTCAGCAACCCTTCGGGGGCGCTCGCGCGTCCGGGACCAACGACAAGGCCGGCAGCTTGTGGAACCTCGTGCGCTGGATCTCCATGCGCACGGTCAAGGAAACGCTCAGCCCGCCAGTGGACTGGCGCTACCCGTTCTTGAGCTAACGTCCGCGTTCCACTCACGAGAATTCTCGGTTGTCGTGGCGACCGCACGCGGCTAAGGTCCGGCGCAATGGCTCAAGTCGCTTGGTCCGAGAAATTCAACGCGGTTCGAACGATCGTCAAGAACCGCATTGCCGACAATCCGCTGAACATCACGCTCGAGCTCACCCGTCGTTGCAACGCCAAGTGCGATTACTGCAACCACTGGAAGGAGCAGCGTCAGACGGAGCAAGAGCTCAAAGACTTCGTCGGGATCATCGAGCGCTTCTCGCCGTTCTCCGTCACGGTCTGCGGCGGTGAGCCGTTCATGCGCAAGGACGCGCTCGACATCATCAAGGCCGTCGTCGACGCGCCGGGCTGGCGCTACACGTCCATCATCACCAACGGTTGGTTCCTCTCCGAGGACCGCGCGCAGAAGCTGATGGACACCGGGATCGACCAGATCAACGTCTCGCTGAACTACCCCGACGCGCGACAGGACACGGATCGCAAGCTGCCGGGCCTCTTCAAGAAGATCTCGCACATCATCCCGTGGATGGCGAAGCGCGGCGCGAACGTGCAGCTCAACACCATCATCATGAACGACAACCTCGACGACATCGTGCCCATCGCCGAGCAGGCCGCTCGCTGGGGTGCGTCGGTCATGTACACGCTGTACTCGGAGTTGCCGGCCGACAACCACGGTCACCTGTTCCCGATCGAGCGTCAGGCACGGCTGTTCGAGGTCATCCGCGAGCTCTCGGCGATGAAGAAGCGCATGCCGAACGTCGTGGCCAATACCAGCTGGTACTTCGACATGATCCCGACCTACGTGGGCGGCACGATCATCGACGGCTGCACGGCCGGCAAGAAGACGCTGCACATCTCGCCGGGCGGAATGGTTCGCGCCTGCGCCGAGCTGCCGATGATGGAGCACTGGTCCACCTACGATCACCGCGCCGCCGCCCCGGTCGAGTGCACGCGCTGCTTTCAGGCTTGCCGTGGTGAAGTGCAAGCACCCATTACGCTCGGCCGCGTGGTCGAGATGCTGAGGACCTGATGCGCACCCAACTCATCGCGACGCTCGCTTCCGTTTCTACGATTGCACTCATGGGCTGCAGCCCGGCGCTCACCACGCAGCTCGGCAGGCCGAACATCATTCCAGGCGGTCGCTCGCCGACGTTCGTGAACGCCGCCGACCTCAACGGCGACGGTAAGCTCGACCTGGTCGTGACCCGCAGCTGGGGACGCGGTGAGGTGGGCATCCTCATCGGTCACGGCGATGGGACGTTCCACGACGCGCAGCACCTCGTCGGCAACGGCGCGCCAAAGACGCCGGTCGTCGTAGATCTCAACGGCGATGGCAAGCTCGACCTGGCGGTCGCCGACTTCACGCAAGAAGGCTTCCTCAGCGTTCTTCTCGGCAACGGCGACGGCACGTTCCACGACGCCGTCAATCATCCAATCGGCCGTACCGCGTTTTCAATCCACTCCGGCGACTTCAACGGTGATGGCAAGGTCGACATCATCGCGCTCAACAACCGGCCCGAATCCACGACGGCCGGTGAAGAGCTCGCCGGCAAGCTGGTGTTCCTCGCCGGCCACGGCGACGGTGGCTTCAGCGCCGGTGAGTTCACCAACCTCGGTGGCTCTCCACGTTCGATGGGCAACGGCGACTTTGATGGTGACGGCAAGCTCGACGCCATGATCGCGGTCAGCTATCCGCCGGGCTCGCGCAGCGAGCTCCTGTTCATGCGCGGCACGGGCGATGGTCGCTTCGTGAAGACCAGCGTCGTGGGTTGCCCCTTCGAAGGGCTCGGCGTCTCGCCGCCAGTCGACTTCAACAAGGACGGCAAGGCCGATGTGTCCGTTGGTGTGAACGATGGCACCGTGGTGTTCCTGGCCAACGGCGACGGCACGTTCCGCGAGTCCGGATCGTATTATACGGAACCATCGCGCTCGGGCTACTCCGGTGACTTCGACCACGACGGCAACATCGACATCCTCACCGCACGTCGCCTCCTCCGCGGTGACGGCACGGGGCACTTCACCAAGACGTCACTGCCGCACGTGTACAACAATGACTCGTTCGTGATCGGCGCCGACCTCAACGGCGATGGGTGGCTCGACGTGGTGGGTGCCGATCAGTTCCACAACCAGATCTTCGTCTACATGAACGTCGGCGGCCCCGCGCCCGTCGCGCCAGCTCCGACCGCTTCGCGCTAAACAGCAACGCATTGTTCGGAGGTCAAAGGTTGCGTTGCTGTTTAGTCTATCTCATCGGGCGTGCCGCCCGCCCTGCCGGCCGAGCCGTCAGGGTC
>JAYUBF010000047.1:0-53853 GCA_043741435.1 Myxococcales bacterium | reverse complement strand
AACGACAACGACAACGACAACGACAACGACAACGACAACGACAACGACAACGACAACGACAACGACAACGACAACGAGACAGAACGACGGAGCAGGGGGGGTGAACGACTACCCTTCGCACTCGATGAGGTGCTGACACACCGGTGCGCATTCCTTCTTGCCGAGCCCGCGACGCGGCGGCTTGCCATGTGCGAAGACAGGTGCAAGGAGCGCGAGCACGAGCATCGCCTTGGTTGCGGCATGCTTTCGCCGAGGTCGAATTACCGACGATGCTTGCATCGCGGCGTCCCGTAACTCATCCGTGATAGCGTGCTGGCTTCAATGCGCTATTGGCTGATGAAGTCCGAACCCGAGGCTTATTCGATCGACGATCTGTCGCGCGACAAGCGAACGCTGTGGACCGGCATCCGGAACTACCAGGCCCGCAACTACATGACGCAGGATATGCAGGTCGGCGATCCGGTCCTGTTCTACCACTCGAATGCCGATCCTCCCGGTGTCGCAGGCGCGATGCGCGTGTCGAAGGGCCCCGTCGCCGATCCGAGCCAGTTCGATTCCAAGCACGCAGGCTACGAGCCGCGCGCCGAGCGCTCGGCGCCCATGTGGCACTGCGTAGAGGTCGAGTTCGTCGCGAAGGGCAAGCGCGTCGTACCGCTCGACGAGCTGCGTGGTGTGACCGCGCTCGCGAAGATGGAGCTGCTGCGCAAAGGCTCGCGGCTCTCGATCCAGCCGGTCGATCCCGCTGCGTACGCGGTGATCGCGAAGCTGGCCGGCTTCCCCAAAGCCGCTTCGTAGCGAGCGCGATGTTCTTCGTCACGCCGCAGCTGGGACGTGCGCGCGGCGGGCTCGGCGTGAGCGCCCAGCGCATCGTGGGGCACCTGCGCCGGCACGAGCGAGTCGCGGTGTTCGCCCTGAGTGACGAGCTGCCGCCGGCGACGTACGAACGAAGCTACGATGGATTGCTCACGCGCATCTCGTCGCTGGGCGATCGTCGTGTGTCCTATCAGCTGCTCTGCGATCGAATGCTGGCCGAGGCGGCGGTGGCGAAGCCGTCGCGGGTGGCGGCGTTCTATGCATCGGACCTGAGCTGGGCTGCGCACCTCGGCGCACGCTTGCTCGACGTTCCGCTGCTGGTGTTCGCGCGCGGCAACGACATCGATCTCGATCCGTTCGGTGAGAGCGGCCCGCGCATCCTCGCCACGCTCGCGGCGGCCGAGCGCGTGTTCTGTGTCTCGCGCGAGCTGCAGCGCAAGATCTCGCGTTGGGCACCGACGGCGCGCACCACGTACGTGGCCAACGGCGTCGACCCCGACGCCTTCGCACCGGTCGATCGCGCGCCGGTCGGCGACAAGATCCCCGTGGGCATCTTCGGCGAGCTGAAGGCGAAGAAGGGGCTCGAGCTGCTCATCGGTCAGCTCGACTTCGAGCAGTTCTCGTTGCGCATCGTGGGCTCGCTGCGCGCCGAGCCCGAGAAGTTCCTGCATGGCTTCTGCACGTTGTTTCCCGAGCGCGCGACTGCCATCGAGCACGTGCTGTTCCAGTCGGAGGTGACCGCGCTGCGGAGTGCCTATGCGTCCGTCGACATCGTGTGCTTGCCGTCGCTGCACGAGGGCATGTCGAACGTGATGCTGGAGGCGATGAGCACGGGTGCGGTGTGTGTGGCCAGCCGCATCGGCGGCGCGCTCGACGTGATCCGCGACGGCGAGAACGGCTTCGCGTTTGTCCCGGGTGACGAAGCAGACCTCGGCAGGGCACTCGAGCGTGCGGCCGAGGCGGTGCGCGATCCCCAGCAACGCGTCTCGCAGCAGGCACGCGCCACGATCGTGGAAGGCTTCGGCGCCGAGCACGAAGCGAACGCCTACGCGCTGGCGATGCGCTCGTAGATACGCGCGAGGTGCGCGCTGTGGGCCGTCCAGTCGAGGCGATCACGCAGCGACGGTTGCGCCTGGCTCCGGAGGGTCGCCAGCAGCGCGCGATCGTCGACGAGCCGGTTCACGGCGTCGACGAAGGCTCGGACGTCGTCGGGCTCGTACAGGAGGCCGTTGTAGTTGTGGCGCAGCGCCTGTCGCGCCACGAAGAGATCCGGCGCCACCACCGGCAACCCATGCGCCAGATAGTCGAGGATCTTGATGGGGTCGCACCCCTGCCTGGTGTTGCGCTCGGTCTTGAGGAGCGGCGCCAGCCCCACGTGATACGTCGGCAGCGTGGTCGTGAGCAGCGCGCGGTGGAGCGGCGGGAGGATACGCACGCGTTCCCCGAGCCCGTAGCGCGCGAGCTTCTTGCGCAGGAGTGGCTCCCAGCTCCGATTCGGAGGCGCGTAGAGATCGAGCGTGACGCGCTCGCCCAGCTCCGCGAGGCCCCGCAGTACGCGGAACAAGCCCTGCCACGGATGCAGCGTGCCGAGATACACCATCCGCAGCGCACCCTCGTCAGCGGGCGCATGCGTGTGCGGGGCGAGGTCGTAGCCGTTCGGCAACACGTCGATCTTCGAGGCCAGTGCCTCGCCGTGGCTCGCGAGCAGGTGCGCGCGGATGCGTGGCGACGGGCACAGGATCGCGCACGCGGCGTGCAAACACTGCGCCTCCCATGCCCGGAGCGTGGCGATGACCGAGGGCGGAATGTCGCGATACGACTGCGGTAGCTCCATCGAGGGCAAACCGTTCACTTCGTAGATCGCGGGAACCCCACGCTCGATGAGCGCCAGCCCTTCCCAGGGGGAGCGAAAGTGCACGACCTCGGGGCGCACCTCACGCGCGAGGTTCGCGACCCGCTCCCGGAACTGCATGCCACGGCGGAGATAATTGCGCTCGATCAGCGGCAGCGGGTGGTGGTGCAGCCCGTGGATCCTCGGCAGAGTCACGGCACCCAAGGTCACGAGATGGAGCTCGTGCTCGCGCACCAAGGTGCGACAGGAGGAGAGGATGTGGGTGGATGCCCCCTTGAACGAAGGGACCTCGTCGAAGCTGGCGTAAAGAATGCGCATGGGACGAATCGGCAGCTTACGTGATTCTCGTCGGTGAGAAATTCGAGATCGCCGCGGGGGTGCGGTGCGTATCATCGTCCATGAGCTACCGCGAAGATCTCGACGCCCTCGCGCACCGCTGCCAAGCGCTCGAGCAGAAGTCGAATGCCACGACTGAGGAGCTTCGCGAAGCGCGGGAGATGTTGGCGCAGGCCCAGGCCAATCGCCGCGTCTCGGTGCTCGACAACCTCCACGTGGCGGCGCCTTGCAAGGCCGACTGGGCGAAGATGACGGGTGATGATCGCGCTCGTCATTGTGCGCAGTGCGACAAGAACGTCTTCGACTTGTCGAGCCTCACGCGCCCCGAGGCCGAGGCGCTCATCATCTCGAAGGAAGGCAAGTTGTGCGTGCGGTTCTATCAGCGTGCCGATGGCACCGTCCTCACCGCCGATTGCCCGGACGGTCTGGTGCGGCGGAACCGCAAGCGCCGGGTGATGGCGGCGGCGTTCGGTGCGATGGGCGCTGCGGCTGCGCTCGCGGGTCTCAGGCATCGCGCGGTGGTCTATCCCACGATGGGCGCGGTCGCGATGCCGGTGCAACCGGACAACGGTCGGGGCCAGGCACTGGTAGAACCGGCCGTCGAGCCGCCCGTGCTCGTGATGGGGGATCCCGCGATGGTGCCGCAGCCGAAGCCGGTGCCGAAGGCGCCGCAGAAAAAGGCGTGCCGCTTTCCCAGCGCGGTGAACAAGAAGTAGTGGGAACTTTCGCTGTTTCTCGGCCTCTAACTCCGTCGATGTACGAGAAAGCGAGCACCAAGTGAGCTACCGGCAAGACGTCGAAGCGCTGGCCCTGCGGTGTGCGGCACTCGAGACACAGGCCAGCGCGAATGCCGAAGCGCTTCGCGAGGCGAGGGTGCTGCTCGCGGAGGCCGAGGCGAAGCGCAGGCTGCCGCTGCTCGACCGCGTGCGGGTTGCAGCACCGTGCCCGAAGAAGTGGTCGGAGATGGTGGGAGACGCGCACACGCGCCACTGCGGGGAATGCAACGAGAACGTCTACAACCTGTCGAGCCTCACCCGTGAGCAGGCCGAGGCCCTCATCCTCGAGAAGGAGGGTAAGCTGTGCGTGCAGTTCTATCGACGCGCCGACGGCACCATCCTCACGGCCGATTGCCCCGACGGCGTGAAGCGTCGCAGGCGCAAGCGTCGCGTGATGGCGACCGCGTTCAGTGCGCTCAGCGCCGTGAGCGCCGCAGCCGCACTCTCGAGCGGAAACCGGCCCGTGCCACCGATGCGCACGGCCAGCGATCTACGACCGATCCCGAGGCAGGCCTTGGTGTTGCCGCCGACCTCGTCGGCGGCGGCGAAGAAGAAGGCGAAGACGCCGGGTCTGATCAAAGGGAAGTATTCCGTTGCCGCCGAGACCGTAGGGGCAATCGGTGGTGGGCTCTCGCTGGCACCCGACGGCGTCGTCACGAGCCGGTCGCGCACGAAGTAGGTCGCCTTCGGGCTATAACTGTGGCCGATGCCCCTGCGACTCGCGTTGTGCTCGCTCGTGTTGTGCTCCTTCGTGTTGTGCTCCGCGGGCCCGTCGTTCGCGGAGACCACGGCCATTGACGAGATCCGCATCAAGGGGCAGGAAGAGTTCAAGCTCAAGCGCGACGGTGCGGAGTGGAAGCTGCACGGGCCCGCGGGGCAGAAGCGCACGCTTCGCCCCGAGGGCAACGAGTGGGTCCTGCAGGGGGACGACCACAACATCTTGCTGCGCACGCGGCGCCAGGGCGAGGGCGTGCTTCGCGTGGTCGACTCCAAGGGGACGGTGGTGCACGAGCTGCGACGCACCTCCGAAGGGTGGGGGCTGCACGCCGGCGACGGGACCCTCGTGTGGCGGGTGAAGCTCAAGCCCGACAAGTTCAACGTCTACGACGGCACTGGCACACGTAAGTTCCACGGCAAGAAGAAGGAAGACGGCATCTCCATCCACGATGACAAGGACGCACAGATCTGGAAGATCAAGGGGCTCCCTGCGCTCGAGGATGCAATGGTGTTCGGCGTGCCGATCGAGATGGGTGAGGCCGCACTGATCTTTGCGGCTGCGCATGGCCGCTGACAATCGCAAGCTCGACGTCGCGCGGTTCTTACCGCCCAACCTGCGCGACGCGATGCGCACGCGGTACTTTCCGACGGTGCGTGTTGCCGCGTGGCTGCTGCTCGCGGGCGGGATCGTCGCCTATCGCACGGTCTCGGGGCCTGCCGACGACACCTCATCGGTGGCGCAAGAGGAAGCGGGCGCCCGTCGGGTGTCGGTCACCGGCAACGATGCGTTCGCGCTCCTCGTTGCGCCGGCTGATCAGGGCATCCTCCGCTCACTCGAGATTGGCGGCACGCGCTATCCGATCGACGAGGGTGACGGCGTGAATGCCAGCATCAAGGACCCGGCGGGTGGGACCTGGGCCGTCGTGGCCGATGACGAAGGCTTCTCCATCACCGAGAACGATCAGCCGCGCTTTCGCATGAAGCACGGCGATGAGGGGTACTCGGTGCGCGGCATCAGCGGTGAGGTCCTCTTCAAGGTGAAGAAAAAAGAGGAGAAAGTGAACCTCTACGGCGCCGACGAGCAGCGCCTCCGGCACGGCAAGGTCAAGAAGGGTGACGTGCAGTGGAAGGACGAGACGGACACCGTCGTGCTGCGCGTGTCCGGCGAGGCGTTGTGGGAGAGCGCGATCCTGGCGCTGCCCATCTCACCGCAAGCACGCGCGCTCGGCTGGGCCTTCCAGAGCCGCGCGCTGACCGAGCCGTAGCGTTCAGGGCTTCGCGGTTGCGACAGGCGCAGCAGCAGATGAAGCCAATGAAATAGAAGCCCGGCTCATGAAGGCGACCGTCTTCAGCACCGTCTCGACCGGCAGGAGATGCGAAGCGAGAAGCTCGCGCGCCATGTCGCCTGTCTTCTTCACCTGACAGATGGTGAGCTTGCCGTCCTTCGCCGAAATCGTCGCCGCGCCTTGCTCGCTGCCGGCGAGCGCCTTCGCCATGGCCGCCTTCAGCTCGGCTGCGTTGGCCTGCGCGCCGCTCGGAAGTGGGATGTCGTAACGCACCACGAGGGCGTGCTTGGTGCCCTTGTACTTGGACTTTCGGTTCTTCGTCTTGCTGACGGTGAATTCGTGAATGGAGACCTTGAGGGTGCGCGTCTCGTCGAGCGGAACGCGCAGGCGCAACAAAATGTCCGCGAACGACTCGTACGCGTAGCCGGGGCGCTCTCGCGGCGGCATCGCCACGCGGCTCCATTCGCCGGCGAACGGGTTGAACAAGACGTCGCTGCGCGCTCCCTTCGGCAGATCGGCCAAGAGCGGGCGCACGATGCGCTCCACGTAGTCGAGCTCCACTTCTTGCGGCGCCAGCTTCTTCCAGCGCATGCCCGAGGTGAGGCGGAGCGTGAACACGATGACCAGCGTCGAGATCGCAAGGGCTGCGACGCACGAGACCGGGTGGGCGCGCGCGTCGAGGTCGGGCAGAGCCGCCCTGAGGAGCGCCAGCGAGCCCATGTAGATGAAGATGCCCGGATTGAGCAGGCCGAAGACGAGCACGAAGCGGTTGATAGGGGGCTTCCCTCGCATGAACAACATGCGCAAGCCGCCGATGATGTAGATGAACGACAAACCGCACAGGCTGAAGGCCAACGCCGGCAGGTTACTCACCGACGGGATGAGCGCCGTCACGATGAACCCGAGGACGATGGCCGCGAGCAGGAGCAGGGTCCCTCTGCGGTGCGTGCTGAGCCTTTCCTTCATCACCTGGTCGACCTTGCGCAATGTCCGCGCCACGGTGCCGAACTGCCCCGCATTGCAGCGCAGCCGATAGAACTTGCCGAGATGGAACTCGGGACCGCTCCTCACAGGCTTGCCCATGGATCGACCTCCGCGGTTGCGAGCGGAGCGTCGCTGATGGGTTGCGCGCGAGTCGGCGTGGCGACCCACGCCATGACGTCGGCCAATGTGCCGGCGCCGCGTTGCAGGCGGGCCACGCGGCGCGCTTGATCGTCGTAGCGACGGGCCAGCGGCACGAAGCGCAGATCGGCTGCCGTGTGCGCGAGCTCGTACACGGTGTTGTAGCCGGCACCGACACAGAGAAACTTCGCGGCAGCAACGTCGCGCTCGGCACGCCGGAGGTGGCGCAGGCGAAAGCCGTGGGTCTTCGCATAGGACGCGAGGCGCATCAGCAGCGTGGAGGGTGCGCGTGCGCCGGGGTCGAACACCACGAGCGCATCGCCTTCGGGAACGATCCGCATCGGGGCTGGCCGCACCAACCAGCCGGTGTGGCGAGCGCGTGGGAGTGGAACCGACCACTCGTCGAGGTGTTCCGGATACGGGTTCAAGAGGACGTCGAAGCGCGCTGCGTCGTCGAGGAAACGCGGATCACGGTTGTAACGGGACACCAGCACCCGGTGAGCGAAGCGACCGAGGATCAGGTCGTCGATCTCGTCGGACCACCCGCGGGGGAAGCTGTCGACGATGATGGTGTCGAAGTCTCGGTCGAGCGCCTCGTGCAGCGAGCCGCTGACTACGTCGGTGTGCGCGCGCTCCTTCGCCAGGTGCTCTGCGCTCTCGGGCGCGATCAACAAGCGAACGCGGTGACCTTGCTCGACGAGGAGACGCTGCAGTGTGGCGCCGCGCATCGAGTGACCGAAGCCACCACCGCGCGCGTACAGCAGCACGTCGTGCTCAGCTGTCATAGCCGGGGGATCCTTGGTCCTTGTCGGAGTCGGAGATGGCGTCGAAGGCGGCGAAGTCTGCCGGCGTGAAAGCGGCGGGATCGGTGTCCCCTGGCGCAGCCGCGCCGGCGTCGTCCCAGGTTCCGGAGGCGCCGGCACCACCGAACTCACCTCCTTCGCCCGTGAGAGGCTCGGAGCCGGACTCGGTGGACGAGCTGCCGACGATGGCGCCCGTGAGGAAGGCGTCGTCGTCACGGTCACGGTTCCGGCTCGACGAACCGGTGCCGCGCAAGCAGTCGGTGCAACGAACGCGCTCTGCGAGGGGCGCGCCCTGCGTCTTCGAGTGGGAATCGCACACCTGACGCTGGCAACGTTCGCAGGTGCCCGTGGCGGGGGCGCCACACGCGCGAACGAGGAAGACACCGGTGTAGATGGGACAGGTCATCGGTCTGGGGGTGACGAGCATCATTTCACGACGAGTGGCGGAGTGACAACCGCCGCGCGCGCGCGCGCCGCCAAGACGATGCCGACGCCGATCAGCGTGAGCACGCACGCCAGACCTTTGGTCGCGGTGAACGCCTCGCCGTTCAGTAGCGCGCCGATGGCCAACGCGACGATCGGATTCGCGTACGCGTAGCTCGTCGCCACGCCCGGGCTCGTGTGCTCGAGGAGGTATCCGTACGCGCTGAACGCGATGATGGAGCCGAAGACCACGAGGTACGAGAATGCGAAGACCCCGCTCGCGTTGATGTGCTGAGGAGGCGTCTCTCCGCGAATCGCAGCGATGGTGAGTAGAGACGCGCCGGCGGTGAGCATCTGCGCCGCCGTCGCCATGAGGCCTTTGGGGAGCGGCAGCCGGCGGCTCCACACCGAGCCGAGCGCCCACGAGACGGGCGCGATGAGGATGGCGAGCGCGTCGAGCTCGTGGCCCGCGACGCCGAGGCTACCGCCTCTTCGCAACACCACCACGCCGGCAAAGCCGAGTAGCAAGCCGAAGAGCTCGGCGCGCGTCGTTCGCTCACCCCAGAGCGCTGCGATCGCCGCGGCCCACAGAGGAACGGTCGCAACCACCGTCGCTGCGACGCCGGAATCGACGCTGCGCTCGGCGATCGCGACGAGCCCGTTACCGCAGAGGAGCAGCAAGTTGCCTACGATCGCACAGGCGCCCCACTGCTTGGCAGTCGGGAGCGGGACACCGCGCACCCGCAACACCAAGAACAGGATCGATCCCGCGAGGAGGAAGCGCGAGCCGCACATGAGGAAGGGCGGCAGCAGGTCGAGGGCCTTGCGCATCGCGAAGTACGTCGAGCCCCACACGACGTACACGACGAGCAACGAGACGCCGACGAGCATCTGCGCTCGTCGGGCGTCGATCATCGGCGTCGGCATCGGCGTCGGCGTCGGCGTCGTCGCGCTCATGGCGACGTCGCTTTCATGATTCGTGGATCCGGTGATCAGGTGTTTTCGGGCGTGGTGCCGGGCGCTGCCGCCGGTGCTGCTTCGGGCGCGGCTGGCGCTGCGACGGGTGCAGGCGCTGGCGCGTGCGGACGCGCGAGGATCACGACCGGCGGCGTGCCTTGCGGACGAGCACCACGGCCGCGGTGCGGACGCTGACCCGCGGGCGCATTCGGATCGCGCGGGCCGCGATCGGGGCCGCCGCCAGGTTGACCAGGACCGCCACGACCAGGGCCGCCACCGCCAGGACCGCCACCGGGGCGGCCCGGTCCGGCGTGTTGTCGGCCAGGACCGCCACCACCGGGACCGCCGCCAGGACGACCACCGGGGCCGCCGGCAGGACGACCACCGGGGCTGCCGCCAGGACCGGCAGGGCCACGACGACCGGGCTTGGCGGGACGCTTGCCGCCGGGGCCGCGCTTGTCGCCATCACGGCGCTCGCCGGGAAGTGCCGGTGCGCGGCTCAACACCCAACCTGCGCCCGCGCTGGGCGTGGAACCGCGTGGCGGCTCCTTCTCGTACGGGCTGCGATCTTTGCCGAAGCCGCCGGGACGACCGCCGCCGCCGCCGCCACCACCACCACCACCACCGGGACCGCCGCGTCCACGATCGCGATCGCCGCCGCGGCCACCTTGGCCACGGGCCTGCGCCATGTTCGGGTGAAAGTCGAGGAGGTATTGGAAGTCGCCGACCTTCTTGGCGCCCTTCATCTCGGTCTCACCAGCGGGGTAGACGCGCACGAGGCGCACCTTGTCCACTTGGTCGCCGACAGCCTCGAGGGCTTCGACGAGACGGCTGAGACGGTCGCCGCTGAGCGAGGCTTGCTCGCCGAGCTTCTCGCTCTGTTGCTCGGGCGCGACGCCTTCTGCGACGAGCTTCGCTCGCAGATCGTTGGCTTGCTTGATGGTGAATCCGCTGAACTCGGTGATGGTCTTCATGATGGCCTTTGCGCCGGAGTTTCGAGGCTGCCCGTTCCGAGCGCAAGCGCTATTCCGCGTCTTTTTTACCTGCGACACGCGGCTTGCGTGCCGACCTGCGAAGGGCGATGGTCCGCTCGTTCATGTCCACCGCATCTCAGATGCTTGCCGAGGTACCGCTGTTCTCGCTGCTCGACGAGGAAGAGCGCGCAATTCTGGCCGAGCGCGTCGAGATCGTGCACTTCGCTGCCGACGAGACGATCTTCCAGTTCGGCGACCCCGGCGACGCGATGTACGTGCTGCGGAGTGGCGAGGTGGAGCTCACGGTCAAGACCAAGACCGGCGAGCAGATGTTCCTCGAGCGTCCGGTCACCGGTGACTTCTTCGGCGAGATCTCCCTGCTCGACGAAGGTCCACGTACCGCCACCGCGCGCTGCGTGAAGGACGTCGAGGCGATCGAGATCGATCGTGGCGACCTCGACGAGCTCTTCCGCCTCAAGCCAGCCGCGGCGATGGACCTCCTCGCAGCGACGGGCCGACGACTTCGCCACAACGCCATGCTGCTGCGCAACGCGGCTACGCGAAACGTGAACGAAGAGGCCGAGGACAAGCGGTCGCGCATCATGAAGACGGCCGATTGGATCGCCGACTTCGCCGGCAGCCTGCCGTTCCTGTTCCTGCACATCGCCGCGTTCGCGACATGGATCGTGCTCAACGTGCACTGGTTCTCGTTCGGCGACTTCGACCCTTTCCCGTTCGGTTTCCTCACGCTGGTGGTCTCGCTCGAGGCCATCATCCTCAGCGTCTTCGTGCTGCTCAGTCAGAACCGACAGGCACAGCGCGACAAGGTGCGTGGCGATGTGGAGTACGACGTGAACCTCAAGGCCGAGATGCAGATCGCCCACATGCACGAGAAGGTAGACACGCTGTACTCCCAGATCCTGCTGCGGCTCGACCGGCTGGATCGTCGCCCGTAGGCGTCGCGACTAGAGCATTCGCCGCGCCATCAGCAGAAGCGTGCGGGGATCGCGCACGCGGGTTCGTAGGGCGTGCGGCGAATTGCCCGAGACGTCATCGACCACGATCTGCCGCGAGCGGGTGATGTCCATATCGCGCACGTGCTTCGTCACCCAGCGGGCGAGAGGCTCACTGTCCACCAGCACCACCAGCTCGAAGTCTTGGTCGTCCTCGAGGCTGCGGAAGTTGAGGTTGGTGGATCCGTGGATCGACCAGCGCTCGTCGAACACCGCGATCTTGAGGTGGTTGAAGTGGTTCGCGTACTCGTACACCTCGATACCGCACCCGAGGTAGTCCGCGTAGTGGTGCTCCTGCGCGTCCTGACCGAACGCGTTGTCGTTGTGGTCGCCGTCGGGCACCACCAGCACGATCCGGAGCTGCGGCCGCGCCTGCTTCGCGATGCACAATGCCTCCACCAGCGTCGGATGGTAGAGGTACGGGTTCTCGATGAAGATGGAGCGCTCGGCCCCCGCGATGAGGCGCAGATACAGGTCGCGTACCGCGTTGGGCCGATCGTCGGGTGAATTGGTGTAGACGGTGGCCGCCGCGAGCGGCGCGCCGCACGGTTCGCCGGGCAACGGCGGCAGCACGGGATACTCGTCGCCACCGTCGAGGATCCACCGGGCGCGAAACTCGGCTTCGATGTCGACCGCGACCTGACCGACGAAGCGCGTCAAGCTGTCATGCCACTTCCACCACGGCTCGGGATGCCCGGCGGCGAGCCACGCTTCGGCTTCTTCTCGCGCGTGGCGGGCCGGATCGTAGGGATGGTGATAGAGGTACTGCGCGCCGATGTTGGCGCCCCCGCAGTACGCCACACTTCCGTCGATGACGATGATCTTGCGGTGGTCGATGTGCAGCGCATCCACGTCGATGGCGCCGCGGATCTGCGCGGCGATGGAGTGCAACCGCGGGTCCGAGGACTTAACGACGGTGTCGTAGTCGATGTCGCTGTCGATCACCTTGACACCCGCGGCTCGCATCCGCGCGCACATCGGTTCCACGTCGAGCGGGTCGTGCTTCATGTTCGGATCGTGCTTCATCATCTCCTTCTCACCCGTCGAGAAGGGGTCGCCCATGCCGGTCTTCTCGACGTTGAGCAGCACGCGCACCTGAACGCCGGCCCGCGCGCGCTCCTCGAGGAACGCGGCCACCTCCTGACCGATGGGATCGAAGAAGAAGAGGAACACCGAGACGTGAATCTCTCGCCGAGCGCCTCGCAGATCGGCCAGCAGGCGGGGGAGGATGACGTGCCCGTCTACGAGGACCTCAGCACTGTCGGTGGCTGACATGGCGGCCCTACGCTAACGCGAGCGCGAGGACGCGACAATTGCCGGTCACGAAGACCTCTGCTTCAACACGGCGGAACCCTCGGCTGGCAGCGAGATGGCATACTGCCGGCCGCATGGCGCTGACGCCCACTCGCTTCGACTTCCGCATGACGTTGTCCAACGTGGATCGAAGGCGCGAGGTGGCCGAGAGCGTGCTGGTGGCGCGGCACCCTTCGGAGACGCAGCACCACATGATCTTGCGGGTGCTCGGCTGGTGCCTCTTCAACGAAGAGGATCTCGAGTTCGGCCCTGGACTGTCGACGCCAGAGGCGGCGGACCTGTGGACGCGCGATGCGACGGGCACGCTCACGACGTGGGTGGAGTGCGGATCGGCGTCGGGAGAGCGCATCCGCAAGGTGCAGCAGCACAACCCGAAGCTGGCGATGAAGGTGTTGCTCGATCAGCAGAAGCAGGCCGACGCGCTCGTCGCGGAGCTCGCCGCCACCAAATTGCCGCGCGCAGCAACGCCGCCGGAGATCCGCGTGGTGGAGACCGCGTTGGTGCGCGGGTTGGCAGAGTCGGAAGACCGACGGCAGAAGTGGACCGTGACGATCGTGGGCGACCACTTCTATCTCGATGTCGATGGCAAGTCCGTCGACGGCGCGGTGACGCTGGCGTAGCGCTACGCGGGAATGGGCCGAGTCACCGCGTACCCCCCGAGGCAGCCCCAGCCGTTGCAGATCGCGTTGACGGGCAGTACGCCGCCTCCGGTGACGATGATGTGGATGCTCTCTTCGGACTCGACGACCGGAACCATCGTGTCGCGATTCGTCTGATCGAGCCATGGGCTGTACTTGGTCCAGAAGCCGTTGCGCGAGTCACCGGCGGGTGCCCAGAAGCCGTTCTTCTCCATGTCCCCGAGACGATGGCGCGCATTCTCCCAGAGGTACTTCCGCACCTTCTCCTTCGTATAGCCAGCCTTTTGCACGAACTCCGCGGTGCGCGGTCCGAACGTCACCAGGCATTGGCCGTGGAGATGGAAGTTGTTCGAGCCGACCGCTGCCATCGAGTGGGCGATCATGCGCAGCGCGTTCTCCGGCGTGCCCGCGGCGTTGGGGCCGAGGAAGCCCGGCCGCACCAAGATGTTGCGCGGCGCTTCACACCCGAACACCGTCACCGTGCTCTGGTCGCGCTTGTAGCCGTGCTCCTCGTTGAGGCGCGTCCAGGGGTTGTCCTCGTCGTCCGGATTCTCGGCGACACAGAACGAATATTTTCCCGGGTGACCGACGTGCGTCATGTCCGTCTCGCCGGGCCTGGCACCGCCGAGGTTCCACAGCACGAGCCGGACCGCGCGGCCCACCGTCGCGGAGGCGCGTGAGCCCCCACCAAAAGCATTCTCCCGGTAGTGGAAGCCCAGCTTTTTCACCACCGGGCCACTCACGATCACGAGTGGCGACACCGAGTGCGTCGTGTCCTGCACGCCGCGCAGGTTGAACGTCTGGAGGTTCTTCTCCTCCAGCATGCACTCGAGCGCGGTCAAGACGACCGGGAAGTAATCGGCGCGGCAACCTGCCATGACCGCCTGGATCGCCACTTTCTCGACGGTGGCCTTGCCCATCATCGGCGGGATGAGCCCGAGGATCTGGTCCGCCGGACGCCCACCCGCCGCGATCATCTCGGCCACCTTGTCGGGCGTCGGCGGCGCGACCGGCAAGCCATCGGTCCAACCTTTTTCGTATGCCAGCTCGAGGAAGGCCGACGCGTCGGCCACGTCGTACGTCTTGGACGAAAGGGTCATTGGCTACTTCCCGAGCAGCGCGGCGACGAGCGCCGGGTACAGCGCGTCGGCGGCGGCAATGGATTCTTCCGGCGTACACACCGGCGAGAACATGTGGACGTTGTGCGACACCACGAGGAAGGGCAGGTCCGTCATGCCGAGCTTCATGGTCGACGCCTTCGCGTGACCGGCCACGCTATCGGTGACCAACGAGACCGACGGCACGCCGCGCAGCTCGTACTGCACGGCGTCGTGGATCACGGCCGACGTCCCGCTGCCGCAGCAGGCGAGGCCATTGATGACGGCATCGGCGCCGCGCGCGATCTCTTCCAGCTTCTCTTTGCCGTGGCGAAAGGGCGACGTGAACTGCTGCGTGCACACGTAGTCCCACTTGATCTCGTACTCGCTCGACAGGCGCTCCTGCCAGCGCTGGAACAACGGGTTCATCCGCGGTGGGCCTTCGCCCCAGGCTTGACCTTGGTTGTCGAGGAACCAAATCTTTTTGCCAGCGATGGCGCTGAGGCGCGGTGCGAGGCTTTGCCGAACGATGGTGGATTCGGCGACTGGATCGAGGACGGTGATGTAGGGCATGGGTCTCTCGGCGCAGTTCTCGTCCGCGGCACGGTATGATAGCGCAGACCACGACATGACCGATACGAGTCACTACAGCCGCATGGGCGGCGAGCCTGCCGTGCGAAAGCTGGTGGACCGCTTCTACGATCTGATGAGTGAGCTGCCAGAAGCCAAGGGCGTCCTTTCGCTACACCCGCCCACACTCGAAGGCTCGCGCGACAAGCTGCACTGGTTCCTCGTCGGTTGGCTCGGCGGTCCACAAATGTACGTCGAGCGCTTCGGCCATCCGAAGCTGCGCGCGCGCCACTTGCCCTTCGCGATCGGCGAAGCGGAGCGCGATCAATGGATGTTGTGCATGCGCCGCGCGCTCGCGGACACCGTGGGCGATGCGATGTTGCGTGAAGTGCTCGGCGGCTCTCTGGCGAAGGTCGCCGACCACATGATGAACCGCTGAACGCTCAGGCAGTGGCAGTGAGGCCGTCCAGCGACGCGAGCTCGTCACTGAACTTTGGAAAGGTCGAGCGCAGCAGGCGTCGCTGCGGGACGTCGAGCTCGCGAAAACACTCTGGCCGAAGCGCGCCAAGGTGCTCCGCGGAGCGGGTCAGGTCAGCGTTCAGTAACCCTCACTCGCTGACAAAAGCTGGGGATGGCGTCGCAGCGCGCGCACGGCGGGTTTCTTGGCTCGCCCAATGCGCAACAGCATGGCACCGGTGCCGGGGCGACCGCCGCGTAGCACGTCCTGGCGGGCCAGCGCATCGGACAGCCTCCGCTCCGCCACCTCGGTCAAAGCTGCGCGGTCGAGCTTCCGGACATAGCCGAGCAGCGGTAGCGCCGCAAACGGCGAGACCTCGAGCCCGTGCGAGGTCGCCGTCAACCATACCCGCTGCATGAGGCGCCCCGCCGCCACCAAGCTCGACGTCTGGAAATCGAGCACGCCGATCCATACGAACGCCGACGCGCTCCGGGCAAGTCTGCGCGCATATCTCCCTTGCAGCCACGCGGCCCCGAGCGGCAACACCACGCGCATGAGTGACCAGGGCGAAAGCAATTTCAGAAGGCATCGTTCCAAAGCCGACACGCCGAGCGTGCGCACGTCGAGCCCATCACGAGTCCGCTCCGTTTCTTCCGCCGTCCAGCGGAGGCAACGGTGAAGGTCCTCGTGGGCTGCCTGGATCCCCGATCGGACGTGTTCGGCAATGCCGACCAGGTCTGCGACATCCGCGACCTCCTCTCGCGTGCCGAAGACCTCGACGAAGGCCCCTTGCTCGCGAACGAAACCGAGCGCGTCCAAGAGCTCCGTCGAGAGCGGTTTGCGATCAAAGGGCGAGCGATTGGTCGAGCGACTGCCGATGGCGTCGGCAAGCACACTCGGCCGGCTCGCGATGCTCGATAACCCAACCCGCGCCCACAGAAGCGGATCGGCCGGCACCGGATCGAGCTCCCAGCTGGCCTGAACACCGCGCGCGGCACCGGCCAGCTCGAGGTTCTCGAGCAACGCGCCGAAGGCTATGCGAGAGGCCGTATGCTGAGGGTCCAGGAAGGATGCGGCGAGAGAGGGGATGAAGCGCAGGTCGACGCCATCGGCAGACAGGACGATGCTCCACGGCTGCAAGTTGTCGCCGCTTGGCGCTTGCAACGCGAGCGCGACTATCTCTTCAACAACGGAAGGAGCAATCATGATTGGGTTATAGCGCCTCGGCTTGCAACGCGCTCGAAGGCCAGACTCTAGCGCACACCGCTGCGAAACTCGCTGCCGACCACGGCGTGGTGGCACGTACGCTCTCATCCGAGCTGCAGCGCCTCGGAACGGTGCCCGCGCGCCGTTGGTGTAGGATGCGCGCCTCGTCGGAGGAATCATGCGCTCAAGTATCTTCGGTCTCGTCTCGCTCTGCTCGTTGGTCTCTTGTGCAACGCAGCAACCCAACGCGACCAAGCAGACCAATGCGCCCGAGGTAGGCACCGGCTTCGATCAGCTGTCGCGCGAGGAGATGAACTTCCGCGCGGCCGAGCGCTTCATCCCCATATTCTGGCGCGCCGACGAGAACGCCGATCGCAGCATCCAGCCCGCGGAGCTCTCCGTGCTGTGGGGACCGCAAAAGAAGACGCGCGCCGACTTCGTGGGTCCCGACGGCAACTTCACGCCGTCGTTCTACGTCGCATATCGCAATCTGTTGTCGCCCGCCGACGATTCGCGCCTCGACCCGGCGGAGAAGGCGCGCCGCGCGCTGGTGAGGCGAGAGCTGCGCGGTGGCCAGCCCACGCTCGTCGAGACCGACCTCACGTCGGCGACGGAAGAAGATCGCCAGGTCGCAGCGCACGTGTTCGCGGCGGCGATCGTCATCGAGCAGCTGCACGGTCGTCAGCTGGGCACGTTCGTCTATCAGGGCCAGGTACCGGCCGACGATATGGCGAGCCGCGCGATGTTCAACCGCAACCAAGGTCCGTGGTGCGTGACACCGCAGCTCGAGAAGGAGCCGAAGTGCGGCGCACTGCCGAGCATGCCGCGGCACCTGTCGGGGCTCTATCCGGCCGAGGTCCAGACCGAGTCGAATTTCTGCGACGCGCTCGGCGGTCAGCCGAATGCGAAGGCGTTGATGGATCACTTCTCGACGGTCGAGAAAGGCGGCGACGGCCTGCGCCCCGTTCCGTACAACGTCGCCTACTCGCCGGAGATGCTCGCGATCGCGAAGGAGCTCGAGGCTGCGTCACTGGCGATCGTGTCGCCGGGAGAGGCACCGTTCAAGAAGTACCTCTCCGCTGCGGCCGCGGCCTTCCGCAGCAACGACTGGGAGCCGGCGAACGTGGCGTGGGTCGCGATGAGTGGCAGCACGTCGCGCTGGTACCTGCGCATCGGGCCCGACGAGGTCTACTACGAGCCCTGTGCGTGGAAGGCAGGCTTCGCGGTGAGCTTCGCACGCATCAATCCCGAGTCGAAGGCGTGGCAGGACAAGCTCGAGCCCGTGAAGCTGCAGATGGAGAACGCGCTCGCGCAGCTCGCCGGCGCGCCGTACAAGGCCCGCGACGTGAAGTTCAAGCTGCCCGACTTCATCGACATGGTGCTCAACGCCGGTGACTCTCGCGAACCGCACGGCGCCACCATCGGACAGTCGTTGCCGAACTGGGGACCCATCGCCGAGAAAGGCGGTCGCACCGTGGCCATGACCAACCTCTACACGGACAGCGACAGCCGCACGGTTCTCAAGCGACAGATGTCGTCGGTGTTCTGTTCCGCCACGGACGCGCGCGCCACCACCGATCCAAAGCCGGCCATCATGAGCACGGTGTTGCACGAGGCCGCGCACAACCTCGGCCCGAGCCACGACTATGCAGTCGCCGGAAAGAAGGACCGCGAGGCGTTCGGTGGACCGCTGGCCTCCACGCTCGAGGAGCTGAAGGCGCAAAGCAGTGCGCTCTATTTCTCCGAGTGGCTGGTCGCGAAGAACCTGTTGCAACGGGCGGAGGCCGAAGAGGCGCACGTGCGCGATGTGGCGTGGGCGTTCGCTCACATCTCTCGCGGCATGTACGAAGGCGATGGTCGCCCCAAGAACTACAGCCAGCTCGCGTCGATCCAGATGGGCACCCTGTGGCGCGCGGGTGCCCTCGTATGGAAGGCGAACGAGACGGCAGCGAACGGCACCGACATGGGCTGCTTCGACCTCGACTTCCAGAAGTGGAAGCCCGCCGTCGAGACGCTCGCGGGTCGCGTGCTGAGGATCAAGGGCCGTGGAGATCGCAACGACGCGGAAGCGATCAAGGCCGAGTGGGTGGACGCGTCGGGCGAGTGGGCCCGGCTGCGTGCGGTAGCCACGGAGCGCTGGTTGCGCGCGCCGAAGGCAACGTTCGTGTACAGCCTTCGTTAGTCGGTCGTGGCCAGCACCGGCTTCGATCGCGCGAGCTGCGCGACGAACAGCATCACGATCCCGAGGAACACGGCGCCCGCGACATTGGCGCCTGCGTCGGCGCGCAACATGCCGGGCGCCCCACCCCAGTGCAGGCGGCCGAAGCCGAGGAACAGCGTCGTGTACGAGATGGCCTGGTTGGCCGCGGCGGTGAGGAGCGTGTACTGCGTGGACGCGGCGGCACCGGCGTTGCCGACGATCTCGAGCACCAGCGCGGAGAACGACGCGTAGCAGAGGCCGGCGACGAACAGATAGATGCTGGCGCCGTAGATGAAGGTGCTCGGGGTGAGCGGGAAGAACGACATCGCGAGCGAGCACGCTGCGGTGAGCAGGCCCGCGGAGATGTAGGCCAGCCGGCGCGGCATGCGATCGCACAGGTAGCCCCCGACCAGCGACCCGACCGCGGTGACGAGCCCACCCGCGAACCCGGTGACGAACGTGACCACGTTGTTCGACGCGCCGTAGTCGGGGCCCATGCTGGAGAACAGGTTCATTGCCGCAGCGGTGCCGCACGGCGAAATGCAGATGAGGATGCCGACGAAGCCGGGGCGTGAGCGAACGGTGCGCCACACGCTGCCGAGCATCGTGCCGAACAGCTCGACCAGGCGGCGTTTGGGTCGCGCAGTCTCGGGAATGGCGAGCGCCACCAGCGACGGGAGGAAGATCATCGTGGCGGTGGCGGCGCCCACCCACTGCGGGGCGAGGCGATCGGAGAGCCACATCGTCACTCCTGCGCCGAGCGCTGCGCCACCGAGGTTGCCGGCGTTCGACCAGCCGCCGGCGCTGCCGCGCACGGAGTCTGGCAAGGTGGTGGCCATGAGGCCGCCGTTGCAGCTGCCGGTGAGGCCGACCAGGGCTTGCCCCGCCACCGACAGCACGACGAAGAGGCTCAACGACGAGGGAAGTGGCACCACCATCGCGAGGAAGATGCAGATCGACCCCAAGGCAGCGAGCGCCACGAGCCAGTGCTTGCGGCGCGGGCCGAGGTCGATGATCGGAGCCCACAGGAACTGCCACGCAGCGGGCAGCAACGAGATCGCGACGATTTCGGCGATGCGATCGCCCGCGACGCCAGCGTTGCGCATCACGAACGGCATGGCGATGCCGGAGAAGCCACTGGCCACACCGAACGGCAACGTCGTGAGCCCGTACAACCAAGTGGGCGCGGCTTGCGGCAGCGGCTGGTCGGCTGGAATCAGCTCGGGGTGGCTCATGGTGCGCGCAGCATACGTGACGTCACGGACGCCGCGGTGGCAGACTACCGGCGGTGAAGAAGCGACGCGAACGCACGGTCCGGCGCGAAGGTGAACGTGGTGCGCGTCGGCTCGTGCACGACAAGGAGCGCCTGTTCCGACTGTCGCGTGGCGGAACGGCCGAGCTGCCAATCGAGGTGCAGAGCTCATCGGTGATCGAGCCTCGCATCCGCTCCACACCGTGTCCGCAGTGCGAAGGCACGCTGCAGATCATCGAACACCGCGCCGACTCCGCGATGGAGCGGCCGGTGGACGTGAAGTGCACCACCTGCGGTGCGCCACGCACCGTCCACTTTCGGATCGTCGCGCCCCGTAACTGACTAGCGGTAGTCGGTGATCTTCTTGCGCGCAACGTTGCGCCGCGGATCCACCTTCGACTGGCATTCGGTGCACAGCGCAGCCCACGGCATGAGCGTGAGCCTCTTCTCCGGGATGTCCTCGCCGCAGTCTTCGCATGCGCCGAATTCCTCCGGCATCTCGTGGAGCTTCACCAGGGCGCGACCGATGGCCGCCAAGGCCTGTGCGCCTTCTCGATTCCTGGTCGACGCCAACGTCTGCAGCATCTCGGAGAGGGCCTGCTCGTCGTCGTCAGAAACGCCGCTCGTCGCGGTGTCCTTCCGGTTGGGCTCGATCTTGTCGGGACCGGCGGCTACGACCTCCCGCCGGCGCTCGATGAGCGTCTTCTTGAAGCGGGCGCGTTTGGCTGCGTCCATGGTCCGTCCACCTTACGGCGGACACGGCGGACGCTGCCAGCTTGACCACTCGCGCTTGCACTGAAAAGCTGGTCCTAATGAGCGGGGGGCAGGCGGCGGAGGCGGAGGGGCCGAGCGAGGCGTTGCTGCGCGCGATGTGCGAGGCGTCCATCGACGGCATCATCCTGCACGTCGACGGTCGCATCGTGGCGTGCAACGGTGCCACGTGCGCGATGTTCGGCTACGCGGCGCACGAGATGATCGGCCACTCGGTGCTGGAGTTCGCCTCACCCGACTACGTGGATCACGTGCGGGCCAACTACGAGAGCGAGCTCGACATGACCTACCAGGCTTGGGGCCTGCGCAAGAGCGGGGTCCCGTTTCGCGCCGAGATCCGCTCCCACAACGTCGCGTGCGCGACCGGCGTGGTGCGCGCTGCGGTGCTGCGTGATCTCACGCAGCGCGATATCGCCGATCGTCAGCATGCCGGCACCATCTCGCTGCTCCGCGCCACGCTCGACTCCACCGCCGACGGGATCCTGGTGGTGGACAGCAGCGGCCGCATCACGCTCTACAACGAGCGCTTCCTCACACTCTGGGGGATCCCGGCACCGGTGGTGGGCGAGGACGACGATCGGGTGGCCGAGTTCGTGGAGAACCAGCTGCTCGACCCCGCGTCGTTTCGGGCGCGTATCGCGGCGCTCTACCAGGCCCCGGAGACCGAGAGCATCGACACGCTCGAGTTTCGTGACGGCCGCTTGGTCGAGCGGTACTCACGACCGCAGCGCATCGGCACCGCCATCATCGGTCGGGTGTGGAGCTTTCGCGAGGTCACCGCGCAGCGTCGTGCCGAGCGCACGCTCGAGCTCGCGGTGCAGATGAGGGACGAGTTCCTGGGCATCGCATCTCATGAGCTGTTCACGCCCATCACCTCGCTCGGCATCGCCATCCGCGGCTTGCGCGAGCTGTCGAGCGCGACACCGTCGGCCCAAGCCGACATGAGGCGCGATCGCCTCTTCAGCAATGCCGACCGACAGGTGGAGCGGCTCGCCCGCCTGGTGCAGGAGCTCCTCGACGTCACGAGGATCGACGGCGATCGCATCGATCTTCGGCTCGAGGAAACGGACCTGCGCGACATCGCCTACGACGTCATCGAGCGGTTCGCGCTGGAGCTCGAGCGCGACGGCATCTCCGTCGAGGTCGACGCGCCAGCGCCGGTCGTGGGTTGCTGGGACCGCAGCCGCTTGGAACAGGTCGTGACGAACCTGCTTTCGAACGCGATCAAGTTCGGTATGGGGAAGCCCATCGCGGTTGCCGCACACGCGTCGCCGACGGGTGCCGAGCTGGTGGTACGCGACCACGGGATCGGCGTTGCCGACGATCAACGGACCAACATCTTCGAGCGCTTTCAGAGAGCAGTCTCGTCGCGTCACTTTGCCGGCCTCGGTCTGGGTCTGTACATCACGCGTCAGCTGGTGGAAGCGCACGGTGGTAGCTTGAGCCTGGCAAGCCAGCGCGGTGCGGGCGCCACCTTCACCGTTCGCCTCCCTGTTCGAGGGAGGACGAGAGTGTCGACATGAGCGAGACTAACCGTGGGCCGATCCTTCTCGTCGACGACGATCCCGACCTGCGCGACTCGCTGCAGCTGGTGCTCGAGATGCGCGGCTTCACCGTCGAGGTCGCGCGCGACGGCGCCGATGCGCTGCGGCAGCTCGCGACCGATCCCCTGCCGCGCGTCGTCTTGCTCGATCTCATGATGCCGGGGATGAACGGAATGGAGTTCCGTGCGCACCAGTTGCTGGACACTCGGATCAAAGGCTTGCCGGTGGTCCTCCTCACTGGCGCGGGAGCGCACGCGCTCGACCCGACGGTGTCGCACGGCATGACGGTGCTGCGGAAACCCTTCGACTTCGACCACCTCCTGACCCTGCTGGACACGTTCTGTTGAACTGAAATCATCGTTCTGTTTTTTGGAATCGGCGATTCACAAGGTCACGGGAACGTGCTAGACCGTCGCCATGCTGAACGCTACGCCTACCTTCCGCCAACGCGTCGACAAGCTCGTCGGACGCGCCTTCGATCGCGCTCTCGGTCGCCCGAGCATGGACCCGCCCGCGGGTCTCCGCTCGCCGCCGTCATTGTCGGGAGGTCTGCCCGCGATCGGTCACACCGTGGAGTTCGTCCGCGGCACGGTCGAGCTCCTGTTCCGCGCGTACCGCGAGCACGGTGAGATCTGCACCTTCGACATCGCGAACCGCAAGATGGTGGCGATGTTCGGACCGGAAGCGCACGAGGCCGTGTTCCGTGCGCCCGACCTGCAGCTGTCGCCGTCCGAGGCGTACAAGATCATGACGCCGGTCTTCGGCAAGGGCCTCGTGTACGACGCGACGCCCGAGAAGATGGCCGAGCAGCTGAAGATGCTTTTGCCCGCCCTCAAGGACAAGCGCATGCGCACCTACGGCGAGGCCGTCGTGCGTGAGGTGCAAGAGACGACCGACCAGTGGGGCGAAGCCGGTGTCCTCGACTTCGTGGCTTTTTGCCGTGTGCTCACCAACTACACGTCGAGCCGCTGCCTCCTCGGCAAGGAATTCCGCGAGGGCATGAACGAAGAGTTCGCCGAGGTGTACACGGACCTCGAGCGGGGCGTGACGCCGCTCGCATACCTCAACGCCCACCTGCCCATCCCGTCGTTCCGCGCGCGCGACAAGGCGCGCGTGCGCATGGTGGAGATGATCACGCAGATCGTCGACGCCCGTCGTCGCGACAAGCGCGAGGGCGAAGACTTCCTCCAGACGCTGATGGACTCCACGTACACCGACGGGCGCGGCCTGACGGAAGACGAGATCACCGGCATGTTGCTCGCGGGCATGTTCGCCGGTCACCACACCAGCTCGGTGACCACGGCGTGGGCATTGCTTGAGCTGATCCGCAATCCGATCGTGATGAAGACCATTCGGGCGGAGATCGACGGCGTGTTCTCGGGCGGCAAGCCCGTGTCGCACGCGCTCCTGCGCGAGCTCTCCTACACCGAGAACGTGGTGAAGGAGACGCTGCGTCTCCACCCGCCGTTGTTCATGCTCGTGCGCGTGGCGAAGAAAGACTTCGTCTACAAGGACTACTTCATCCCCGCCGGCAGCTGGATCGTCGTGTCACCGACGGTATCCCAGATGATTCCGGAGATCTTCGCGGAGCCCGAGCGCTTCGATCCGGATCGCTACGCGCCGCCGCGCGAAGAGGACAAGCGCGACTTCGCGTTCATCGCGTTCGGCGGGGGCCGCCACAAGTGCCTCGGTAACGCGTTCGCGATCCTGCAGATCAAGGCCATCCTCGCCATGCTCATCGGGCAGTACGACTTCGAGCTGGGCGGCGACGAGGTGACCTCCGACTTCCATGGGCTCGTCATCGGACCCAAGGAGCCCTGCCGCGTTCGCTATCGTCGTCGCGCCGACGCGTCGGTCACCATCGCGAATGCGTCTGATCTGGTGAAGACCGCCAACGATCTAGAGAACGCGCGCATGCCGGTGGAGGTCTCGCCGGAGGTCGCGGCGGCGGCTGCTGCCGGCTGTCCTGCGCATGCGCCGGTTGCGGTTTCGCCGGAGCCAGAGCCAGTCGCGGAGCGAAGCCCCCGGCGCAGCAAGAACCCCAATAAGGCCTTGCGCATCGTGCTCGACACCGATCTGTGCCAGGGCCACGCGGTGTGCGTCGGCGAGTGCGGCGAGGTCTTCTCGCTCGGCGCCGATGGCAAGGTCGCAGCCAGCACGCTCACGCCACCTGTCGAGCTCAACGACAAGGTGCGCGAGGCCGCGCGCCACTGCCCGACGCGCGCCATCGTGCTCGCCGACGTAGGCGACGCTTCAGCGTGACCGCGACCGTTGCACACGTGCGCCGCGCGCGGGTGCGTGGGCGAACCGCTCTGCGTGAAGCGCGCCGCAGCGTCGACCGGGCCCACCTGGTCGACGCTGCGGAGCGCGTCTTCGCGCGCCTCGGCTACGAGAAGACACGCATGCAAGAGATCGCCGCCGAAGCCGGCCTGGCCTTGGCGACCGTGTACGGCCTGTGCGATGGCAAAGAAGAGCTCTACAGCACCGTGCACAGCACGCGCGGTCGTGAGCTCCTCGGGCTCGCGGTGCGAGCCAGCTCTGGTGCTGGCTCGGCGTGGGATGCCTTGCTCTCGGGGGTCCGCGCGTACGCGCAATACCTCGCGGCCCATCCCGACTATCTACGGCTGCACCTGCTCGAGAGCCAGCCCTGGGCGCTGCGGCCACGCTTCACCTCGGGCACGCAAGATCAGCTGTGGCGCGAAGGCTACGCGCTCACCGTGGAGGTCTTCCGTGCCGCGATGGCCGACGGCACCGTCGAGGGCGGCACGGCCGAGCTCAACGCGCGCCTCATGATCGCCGCGCATCAGGTGTTCCTCGGCGACTGGATCGAAGGCGGCATGAGCGAAGCGCCCGCCGAGCTCGCAGGTCGGATGGAGGCGTACGTATCACGGGCGTTCGGGAGACGGAATGAGCGCTGAGCTTGCGTCGAGCTCCGTCGCTGGACAGTTCGGTTCGGTGGCGTTGTCGGAGAAAGTTGACTGTGATAGGGGGGGACATGGGCTTAGGCAGCGTATCCAGCGCCGCGCGCCGCGATAACGGGAGTCGGGCGGCAGGTATGCTCCTTCTCACGCTGATCGCACTCGGCGTCCTCGTGGCGCATCGCGAGTTCCTGGTCGGTTGCTTGCGAGGACCGACACGCCTCGACCCAGATCTTCTAGCGCACCCGAAAGAGGACAAGTTCGTCAGGATCGATGGCGACTTCCATCAGACGAACGTCGTCGAGAAAAGCACGCTCGAGCTGTTCCATCTTCCCGTGAGCGAGCAGCCATCGGCCACCGTTCTGTGGACCGACGTCGGAGGGACGCCGGTCTTCGTGAAGGCTCCCATCGCGTTCAGCGGTCGCACCATCGAGGGCCGACTGGTCGAGTCTCCTGCCAATTTGCCCGAGCTGCTCCGCACCAAATACGCCAGTTGGATGGTGGACGCGGCCGTGCCCTATCGAGAGAGCCTCGCGTGGCCCGTTGGCATCGGCGGCGGCCTTTTCGTGCTTGGGCTTGTCGGCTTTCTACGCGCGAGGGCCCGAGCGGAGTCGTACGCAAATCATCCCGAGCTCGCACGGCTCAGAGATCGGGGCAACGTCGAGGAGCTCGTATCGAAGATCGAATCGGAGCTCGCGGTAGCAGGAGAAGAGAAAAAGGCCGGTCTGTTCTTCCTGACCGACTCCTTCGTCGTCCGGCTCGAGCCTCAGCTCCTCGTCATCCCGCGAGGCGATCTCGTGGGCGTGGGGTACGAGGTCATCGAAGTGATCGGGAAGCTGGGAAGCAACTACAAGCACCAGGTCCTCCTCTGGCGTCGGGGAGACAAGAAGCCGGTCGAGGAGTGGGTCCCGGAGGACGTCGCGCAGGCAATGCTGGCGTCGTTCGCGGCGTGGGCACCGGGGGTCGTACAAACCGACAGCAAAGCGTTCGCCGATCGTTGGAGAGGGTGAGCATTCGGCAAACCGAGGGATGCGAGCAGGCGTCGTGGCCGACTTGCATCTTTGCTCCGACGCGGACTCTGCACTTGTAACGGGACGCTGTTCGTCGGCATTCTCCGGCCGTGCCGGGGCCTCTGCTTTCCATCTTCCTGATCGTCCTCGTCGACATCTTCGGGATGACACTCGTGTTCCCGCTGCTCGGCATCTACGCCGAGCGCTTCTCCGCCACACCGCTGCAAGCCACCATGCTGGTGTCGGTATTCGCGGGCTGTCAGCTCGTGGCCGGCCCCATCATCGGGAGCCTCTCCGACCGCTTCGGACGCAAGCGGCTCCTGTTGCTGTGTCAGCTCGGCACCTTCGTGGGCTTCGTCATCATGGCGAAGGCCCACGCGCTGTGGATGCTCTACCTCGCGCGGGCCATCGATGGCACCACCGCCGGCAACCTGGCCCTCGCGCAGGCGTACATCGCCGACACCACCAAGCCCGAGAATCGCACGCGCTCGTTTGCGCTCATCGGCATCGCCTTCGGGCTCGGCTTCTTCGTCGGCCCCGCGCTCACTGGCTACCTCGTGCGCTACGGCATGAACGCACCGATCTGGGCGGCCGCCGGCATGTCCGCGCTCAGCATCGTGTGCACCATCGTGCTCCTGCCACGACACACGCCGGTCGCCACCAGCGACGACGCGGGCCCCGCGGGACGCCGCCCGTCGATCTTCGCGGTCTCGCTCTACTCCGAGCTCTTCTCGCGCCCGGGCCTGTCCACGTACCTGTGGCAAATGCTGGCCTACCTCTTCGCGTTCTCGCTTTTCACGTCCGGCTTCGCGCTGTTCGCCGAGCGCCGCTTCATGTGGCACGGAATGCCTTTTTCGCCCCGCGAGGTTGGCTACGTGTTCGCGTATGCCGGCTTCCTCGGGATCATCTTGCAGGGCGGGCTCATCGGTCGCCTCGTGAAGAAGTTCGGCGAGCACACGCTCACGGTGTGGGGCTTCCTCACGTTGGCGATCGCCTACGTCGGTCTGGCCTGGACGCACGACGTTGGCCTCCTCATCGCGGTCACCACCGTGTCGTCCTTCGGCAACGGCGTGTGTCGTCCCACGCTCACGGGCCTCATCAGCCGCAACGCCCGACCGGAAGAGCAGGGCACCGTGCTCGGCGTGAGCCAATCGCTCAGCTCCATCGGCGCGCTCTTCGCGCCCATCGTCGGTGGCTTGCTGCTCGAGCGGGGCGCCCTGGTCGGCTGGCCCCTCGTCGCTGCCGCAGTGAGTGGTCTCGGGCTCTGCATCGCGGTGTCGTATCGTCCGATCGCGGCTGCGCGAGCGGCGTAGCCATGCCCATCGCGTCCTCGCGGCCAGACGATCTGCGGGCACCGACGGGCGGCGTCGTGCGTGCTCAGCGCAGACCCGTCGGCTGGGTGGCACCCGGGCCGCGCCCCTCTCTGTCCAGTGCAATGCCCGGCGATGAGGTCGCTCCGGAGCTGTGGCCAACTGCGGACGAAGACCTGTGCTGGCTCGCCGGTGACTTTCGCATCCTGCAGCGCCTCGACGGGCATCGCTGGTCGCTCGACGACCTATTGACGGCGTGGCTCGCGCAGCGCGCCGTCGGCGATCCGCGCCGCATCTGCGATCTGGGGTGCGGCATCGCGACCGTCTTGTTGTTCATGACGTGGCGCTATCCCGACGCGAGGCTCGTCGGTGTGGAGGCGCAAGCGCAGAGCGCGGCCATGGCACGGCGTTCCCTGCGGTGGAACGAGGTCGTCGATCGCGTGGAGGTGCGCGACGGTGATCTGCGCCAATTCTCCGACGACGAGGGCTTCGACCTGGTGACCGGCACGCCGCCGTACTTTCCGATCGGCACCGGCGTCGAGTCCACGCGACCGCAGTGCTCGCCGTGTCGCTTCGAGCACCGCGGCGGCGTCGAGGCCTACATCGATGCGATGGCGCGCGTGATGAAGCCCGGGGGGCGTGCCGTGCTCTGCCAGGGCACCGTGCAGGCATTCCGCGTCGCGCCGGCCGTTGCCGACGCCGGGCTCTTCATCGAGACGCAGCTCGACGTGATCCCGCGCGAGGGCAAGCCCGTGCTCATCAACCTGTACGTGCTCTCGTGCACGCCGAACGCGGCCATGAAGCAGCAGAGCCTCGTCGTGCGCAGCAAGAGCGGTCAGTGGACCGACGACTTTCGCAGCGTGCGCCGCGAGCTGGGCATGCCGCCGGGCCGAGACGATGGATAAATAGTCGATGTCCTGACGATTCAGCTCTCGTGGACGCGGAACGGCCTCCGCCATTCGAGTGGCAAGACGACCACGCATCGAAGTGTTTCGTTGCTTCACGCATCTGAAAGCAGGTGAAAGCGGCGCTCGCGGGGGACCAGGCGGCCGTTGATGAAGCGCTGCCGAGCCTGAAGGCGGCTTCGCTCCCGTGGCTGCGCACTTTCTTGTCGCTCGATCCGGCGACCTACTGGAAGCGGGTGAAGGTGCCCGTGCTCGCGATGAACGGTGCGCTCGATGTTCAAGTCGACGTCGCGAACCTGAAGGCCATCGAGCGCGCGCTCCGTAGCGGTGGGAACAAGCAAATGACCGTCGTGGAGATGCCAGGCCTCAATCACCTCTTCCAGCACGCGAAGACCGGCGCAGTCAGGGAGTACGCGAGCATCGAGGAGACCTGCGCGCCCGAAGCACTCGCGAAGATCCGCGACTTCGTCGCGCAGCAAGGAAAGTAGTCAGGGCCGCAGCGTGAAGTGCGTCGTCGCGCCGTCCTCGACCACGGGCTCGTTCGCCGCATCGCCCGGCCGGTAGATCATCACGTCGGGCTCCCACGCATAGGGCGCCCCGTCGAGCATCACGCGACCCGCGGACAGCGCGCGGCTCACCTCGGCCATCGGATGCGCGCGCAGATCGTGCATCAGCCCGGCGAAGCGCGCTTGTCGCGCTGCGTCGGCAAAGTGAAAGTGCGTGCGCGCTGCATACGCTGGATGAAGGTACGCCGGACGAAACGCGACGACGCTGAGGCCGAGGCGTTGCGCGATGAGGCCCAACATCTGGCCCATGTCGCGCGCCAGGCCGAGGCCCGGCACTTCTTGTCCCGGCAGGGCCTTGCGCCCCGCCGAGAACGCGACCCGCGGATGGCGCAGCGAGAGCCAGTGCACCATGAGCGCGGGCTCGGCATTCACGTTGTCGCGGCTCACGATGAGATCGATGAGGAGGTGCTCGCGGCCATCCGCCGTGCCGTGCACCGTCGTGCGTTGTCCCACCTCGTCCGCGGGCTCCACATCCACGCGGAGATCCGTGTACCCGAGACGGCGAATGTGATCGAAGACGCCATAGCGCGTGAGCGCGTACTCGAGGCCCTCGGCGCTGTAATAACCGAGCAACCGTTGGTGTGGCATCGGTCTGCCGTAGAGCTCGGCCTCCACGTCGGCGAGCGACCAATCGTCGACGGCACCACCCGAGAGCCGGGCTTCGTTCAGCCCCTTGGCGATGGAGGCGAAGCGCACCGTCATCGGATCGAGATCGTTCACGCGACGTCGGCTGCGCCGCGCGACCGCGAGATAGCTGCCGACGAAGAGCTTCCAGCTTCGGTCCGAGTAACCCCCGGCCGGCAGCCACACCGACGGTACGCCCGTGAGCCACTCGGCCACCATGAGGTCGCGCTCGCGTGCGCCTTCGAGCGTGAGCCGCAGACGACCGAGCCTGTCACCGGCGAGCACGTCACCACCGGCCAGCACGAACGCGAACGCGGGCTTCGGTTGTCGCCCGAGGAGATCGGCGAGCGTGGCGAGGTATTCGTCGTTGCTGGCATCGGGGAGGAACACCTCGTCCACCGAATCGGGCGCACCCGGCAGTGGGCCGAAGTCCGAGCCAGAGATGGAGGCGATCCGGACCTTGTCCTTGCCGAACATGCACGCGGCGAGGCCGTCCGGCGGATGCGCGTCGAGATCGACGATCGCGATCTGTCCGTCCATCCCTTCAGCGCGCAGCGATGCGACGGCGACGGCGACATCGTTGACCGGGCACAAGCCGCCGCCCATCGCGGGGCCCGCGTGGTGAAAGCCGCCCAGGAAGTTGAACGCGGGTCCCTTGCTCACGCGCGCCGCGTGCGCCGCAGCGACGGTGCCGCCGACGGCCAGGCGCACGGTGTGCATCACCTCTTCCACGACGATCTCGCCTGGCGACACGGCGAAGATGCGCGCCAACGTGGTGGCGTGCGACAGCGACTCGAGGTAGGCCGGCTCGTGCACGAGCTGCAGCTGGGTATAGTCCGCGCGCGGTGGTGTGTGCACGTCTGCGCTGCGCACGATGCGCGATTGCAGCAGGTACCACACGGCGAGATCGGCACGTCGCGACTCCACGCCGGATTGCACTTCGAGGCTCGGGATGGTGAGCCGATAGGCAGGCGCGTACCACAACGGTACGCGGACGCGCCCGAGCAGCATCGTCTGGTAGCGGCGCAGGAGCCGGGACAAGAACGATCTCCTCGGACGAAGAAATGCCTTCCGCGCGGGTGCGACCAGTCGCGAGTCGCCGGGCATTGCGCTATGGCGAGGCTGCCGGTGGGGCCTCGGTGGGGGCCGCATCCGCCTCGGCCGCGCTCTTCATCGCGGCGAGGCCCTTCTCGAAGTCGGCACCGACCATCTTGTCCATGTCCATGAACACGGCGAACGCCTTGCCGAAGAAGTCGTTGTTGCCGTCCATGCTCCATTGCACGAGCGTGGTGCCGGCGTGCGCCTTGAGGTCGAACGTGGCGGTGTTGGTGGCCTTCATCGGCGCGAGAAAGTCGAGCCGAACCACCACTTGCTCCGGCGGTTTTACCGACGTGATGGTCATGGAGCCTTGCCCCACCTTGTTGTCGCCCTTCCAGACGTAGTTCGCACCAAGCCCGCTGGCCGGGCCCGCGTAGGCCTTCGTCATGTTCGGGTCGAGCTTCGCCCACGGCGACCACCTGGGCCACTGGTGGAAGCTCGAGACCAGCGCGTACACGATCGGCGCCGGCGCGTGGATCGCGATGCTGCGCTCGAGGTGGAACTTCGCGGGACGTGTCGCGACGAACGCAGCGAACCCACCCAACACTAACAGTAGACCGATCAAGATCTTCTTCATCATGTGTTCTCTCCTCTCAGCACTGACGCACTATAGCGGCGTTGAGGCGAGCGCGACGAACGAGTACGTTCTCGCGCTCTAAAGGGAGGTTTCTTTTGCGTACAGGCGCGCTGTGGTCGTTGGTCGTTGTTGGGTCGGTTCTCCTTGGGTCTGCATCGTCGTTCGCTGCTGCGGGCGCGAAGAAGCACGCGTTCACCGTCGAGGATATGCTCGCGATGCAGCGCATCTCCGACCCGACGTTGTCGCCTGATGGCAAGTGGGTCGCCTACACGCTGCGGGATACCGACTACGAAGCGAACCGCGGTCGTACCGACGTCTGGATCGTCGACGCCCAAGGCGCGAACGCAGCGCGCCGGCTCACCGCGCATCCCGACAGCGACAACTCGCCTCGCTTTTCACGCGACGGCAAGACCGTCTACTTCTTGTCGACGCGCAGTGGCGCGAACCAGGTCTGGCGCATCGACCTCGGCGGTGGCGAGGCCGAGCAGGTGACGAAGCTCGCCGTCGACGTGAGCAGCTTCGTGGTCGTCGACGACCAGCGCTTGCTGGTGGCCGCCGACGTGTATCCCGACGCGCCGACCTTGGAAGAAACGGCCAAGCGCGATCAGGCGCGAGCACAGAACAAGAGCAAGGCGCAAGCGTACGACGAGCTCCTGTTTCGCCACTGGGATGCGTGGGAGGACGGCAAGCGCTCGCACCTGTTCATCTGGGAAGCGGGCAAGACCACCGACCTCATGAAGGGCATGCGCGCCGACGCGCCGACGCATCCATTCGGTGGCGTGGAAGAGCTCGCGGTGTCGCCCGATCGGCAGACGCTGGTGTTCTGCGCGAAGGACGATGGCGCAAAGTCCGCGTGGACCACGAACATGGATCTGTGGGCCGTTTCACTCAAGGGTGGGCGCGCGCCGGAGCGCCTCACCGTTGGCAACAAGGCCTGGGATGGCAACCCGGTCTTCTCGCCCGACGGAAAGACCCTCGCGTACCTCGCGATGGTACGCCCTGGCTACGAGGCAGACCGTCGCCGCGTGGTGCTGATGGATTGGACGACGCGCAAGACACGCGTGCTCACCGAAGCCTGGGACCGTTCACCCGACGACCTCGTGTTCTCGCGTGACGGTGCCGCCCTCTATTCTTCGGCCGACGACCTGGGGCAGAAGCCCGTGTTCCGCATCGACGTCGCGACAGGCAAGGCGCAAGCGCTGACGGAAGCCGGCACGGCGGGCAACGCGATGGCGGGCGAGGGTGGCGCGCTGATTTACACGAAGAACACGTTGGTCCATCCCGACGATGTCTTCGTGCGCCCCGCAGGCGGCGCCGAGCGGGCGATCACGCACCACAACGACGCGCGAGTCGCCGCCATCGACTGGGGCACGTTCGAGCAGCTCAGGTTCAAGGGTGCGCACGGCGACGAGGTGCACGGCTTCATCGTGAAGCCGGCCGGCCACCACGGACAGAAGATCCCCGTCGCGCTGATCATCCACGGTGGGCCGCAAGGCTCGTTCGGCAACGACTTCCACTACCGCTGGAACCCGCAGGCGTACGCCGGCCATGGGTACGCGGCGGTGTTCATCGACTTCCACGGCTCCACCGGCTACGGGCAGGCGTTCACCGACGCCATCCGCGGTGACTGGGGTGGGGCGCCCTACGAGGACCTGATGAAGGGCCTCGACCACGTGCTCGCCAAATATGCGTTCCTCGACGGAAAGCGCGTCGTCGCACTGGGCGCGTCCTATGGCGGCTACATGATCAACTGGATCAATGGCCACACGGATCGCTTCGCGGCGCTGGTGTGCCACGACGGCAACCTCGACGAGACGATGGCCTACTACGATACCGAGGAGCTGTGGTTCCCCGAGTGGGAGCATGGTGGCACGCCGTGGGAGAACGCCTCGTTCGGAAAGCAGAGCCCGATCGCGTTCGTCGCGCAGTGGAAGACACCGACGCTGGTGATCCACGGCGGCCAGGACTTCCGCGTGGTCGATACCCAGGGCATGTCCACCTTCACTGCGCTGCAGCGACGCGGCATCAAGTCGCGGTTCTTGTACTTCCCCGACGAGAACCACTGGGTGCTGAAGCCGCAGAACTCGAAGCGCTGGCACGACGAAGTGCTGTCGTGGATCGACCGCTTCACGGCATCCGGCACCAAAAGATAGTGGCAAGAAATAGCCTTACGAGGCCCCGCTGGTGCATTTCGGCGAAATGCAGTCTGATGCGGTGCGCGCCGCGCCGATTGCTCCTCTCGGGGTGACGGTAGCCGCTCCAACCACCGGAGTGACATGTCTTTCTACAAGGCCCTTCCCGTTCGTTCCGTTCGCGTGCTGCTGCCGTTCGCCTGCGCCGTTCTGTCCGGATGTTTGTCGCCCGATGCGATCTCGCTCGGCGCGACCGAGCCGGGCTCGGGCCCGACGGTGGTGTTCGACGTCTTCCACAAGCCGTTCCCGGACATCCCTCTCCCGAACGACTTCGCGACGACCTACGACGCCACCTCACCGACCCTCCGTAGGTTGAACGCCAGCATCTCGGCCGGTCCGACGGCCTGGGAGCAAGCGACCCGGCGCGAGCTCGACAAGCTGTCGGGCTGGGGCCTCATGGCGCCCATCGCCGTCGGATTCTCGGAGCCGATCGATCCGGAGATCATCTTCGCCCGTCACCACCGTGACGAGCTCGACTTCTCGAACGATGCGGTCCTCGTCATCAACATCACGCCCGGCTCACCCGGCTACTGCGAGGCGGTCCCGCTCGATCTGGGCCAAGGCAACTTCCCGCAGGTGCTCCAAGAGACGAAGGTGTTCGAAGCGGACCCGCGCGAGGGCATCGCGACGCTGACGTTCGAGGAGGTCGAAGAGGACCTGAACGGCAACGGCGTGCTCGACCCCGGCGAGGACACCGACATGGACGGCGTGCTCGACCACCCGAACACGCGTGACGGCAAGGTCGGATCGCAGCTGCTCGAGTTCTACGAGCGCGAGACGAACACGCTCATCATGAAGCCGATGATGCCGATGCGCGAGGCGACGACCTACGCCACGGTGCTCACGAAGCGGCTCACGTCTCCGAGTGGCGCGCCCGTGCGCTCGCCCTTCGCCAACATCAACGACACCTCGCAGACCGAAGCGCTCGCGGCGCTGCCATCGTGCCTCGATCGGTATGGCCTCGGTACGTACGACATCGGATTCACCTGGACGTTCACCACCCAGAGCGTCACGCACGACATCAAGAAGATGCGCGACGGGCTCTACGGCCTCGGTCCGCTCGCTCAGCTCGGCGCCGCCTTCCCGGCCTCGCTCACCACGCTGCGCGATCTGCGCGATGCGGGCCCCTCCGTCACCAACACGAAGGTCGTGCCGCACGACGTCTTCCTGCCGATCATGGAGGAGCTGTACGCCGCGATCGGCAACTCGACGACGCAGATCGACGTGTTCCGCAAGTCGTTCGAAGCGGTCGACTACATCGTCGGTGGCGACATCCAGTCCCCGCAGATGTTCCCGCGCGACGACGCCAACGGCAATCGCCTGCCACTCTACGATCAGGTGTGGGATCTGGCGGCGCCAGCGCGGCCCGAGACAATCCCGTTCTGGATGTTCGTGCCGAAGAATCGCAAAGGTCCGGCACCGGTGGCGTACTTCATCCACGGCCACGGCAGCTGCAAGTTCGACACGCTGTTGATCGCCGGCATCCTCGCGAACTACGGCATGGCCACGGTGGGCTTCGAGGCGCCCGGTCACAACTGCAGCGTCAAGCCGGAGCTCAAGGAGGTTGCCCTCGTCCTCTTCAAGAAGCACGGCGTCTCGGGACTCGGCAACGTGATTCTCGACGGGCGCGGTCTCGATTGGAACGGCGACGGTCAGCCCGACTCCGGCGCCGACTACTGGACCAGCTACATCTTCCACACGCGTGACAACGTGCGCCAGACGATGGTCGACCTCATGCAGCTCATCCGCGTGATGCGCAGCTTCGATGGGAAGCAGCAGTGGGCCTACGATCCGGCGCAGAAGGGCGCACCGGGGCTCGCCGGTGACTTCGACGGCGACGGCGTGGTCGACGTCGGCGGCAAGTTCTTCGCGCTCGGCGGCTCGCTCGGCGGCATCGCCTCGGCGGTGGCGGCCGGCGTCGAGCCTGCGCTCGAGAGTGTGGTGGCGCTCCTCCCCGGCGGTACGCTCGGCGAGATCGGACCCCGCTCGACGCTGGCGGGCGTGAAGGCCGGGATGATGTTGCGCGCGATGGGCCCCGTCTTCTTCGCCAAAGACGACAAGCTCATGGTGCAGATCAACGACGCGCAGACCGACGAGCTCACGCTCGCGGTGCAGAATCTCCCCAAGCGCGCGCCGAAGGACACCGTGGTGCTCCTCAACCAGAAGACCGGCGAGTACCGCTGCGGTGTCGTGCAAGCGAGCGGCAACTTCCGCGTCACCGTGTCCTCCGACGAGGGGAGCGAGCTGGCGTTCCGCATCTACAAGGGCCCGTTGCCGCCTCGTACGCCCGAGGGCTGTGAGATCGGTGGTGCCGAGCCCTACGTGGAGCTGAGGACGTTCGGTGAGGACGTGAAGTACAGCGGCAAGACCTTCGCCAAGGGCTCGACGCTCGTCGCGTTGACCGATGGCTTCGGGCAGCGTCGCACCACGCCGGACTTCCGTCGCTTCCTCGGCATGGCGCAGATCGGCGTCGACGCCGCAGACCCGATGAACTTCGCACCGTTCTGGAACGGTACGCGCGAGCTCACGTACAGCACCGGCGAGACCGTGAACACGCGGGTCATCATCATGCCGTCGGCGGGCGATCCTGGCGTCCCTGTGGCTACAGGCATCGCGCTCGGGCGAGCCGGTGGCTTCATCAAATATGACGAGGTCGACCCGCGCTACGGCAAGTCGCAGAACCAGACGCTCATCGACAGCTGGGCCGTCGAAGGCATCCCGCGCACGGCGCGCTATCACGACTCGAAGGGTAATCCCGTTGTCATGGACGTGGATCACTTCGCGGCAGTGGTCCCCGTCGACGATGGCTACGACGTACCACGGCTCGATCCGCCGCTGCGCCTCGTGCACGACGACCACAAGGGCGGCTTCGCCGGCTTCATGCTGCCGATGATCGAGCCAGCCGGCTTGCACGGCTTCCCGGCGCTAGATCCGCAGAAGTCGTTCGACCTCGGGCTCTACCTGTTGAATATCACCGGGCGCTACCTGCAATCGAGCGGGACCGCCTTCAGCTACGACAAGTGTCAGGCCGACGGCACCTGCGTGTGGCCGTCGACGTCGCTCAAATAGTCGTCAGCGCTCGCTCGGCCTCCGCACGTTGGGCAGCGAGCGAGCGGTACAGGGTTGCCTGGCTCCGTGCCCGCACCCAGTTGTGCTCTGCGCGCGACGCGAAGCATTGCGGATCCCAGCCGAAGTAGCGATCCTCCAAGACGTCCCGCGCGAATCGCGCCGAGAGCTCCAGACAAATGGTCATGATGCCGGGAACCAAGCGCTCGCGTTCTTCGGGCGTGATGACCGCGCTCATGTGCGGCGCGTAGCCTTCCCAGGCGGCGAGGAACAACGGCAGCTCGAAGCGCGTGTCGGTCGCGTCTTCACCGACGAGATTGCACCACGACCGCCACGCGTCGCCGAGCTCGAAGGGCAACGGCATGTGACAGACGGTGTCGAGGTCCACGAGGCAGAGTCCATTGCCGTCATCATCGAACAACAGGTTCGAGATCTTGAGGTCGCCGTGTGCAATGCGGGTGGGCAGCAGCGCGTTCGCGATCGACGGTAGCTGGGTCAGCGCAGCCCGTAGCTCATCGCGCAAGGCCGCGACGCGCGCATGCTCGGGATGCGCGACGTGCGCGTCCACCGCCGTGTCGAGCAGCGCGAAGTGGTGCGCGGTGTCGTGGACGCCGGCGCGCGTAAACGAGAACGAATGCGAGAAGTCGGCGAGCGCGGCGTGGAAGCGACCGAGCAGGTCGCCCGCCGCCCGTGCACGCGCGGCGGAGTCGACGCGATCTATGCAGCGCCCGGCGATGAACGTCTGCATGCGCCACACGCCATCGTCATTGGTTTCCCACAGCGCTCCAGCACGTGACGGTACCAAGCGCGGGGTCACGAGGCCCTTGGCCGCGAGGTGGGCCGTGATCGCGGCGATGTCCTCGTTCACCTCGCCACCGAAGATGGGATGCAGACGTTGCAGCACGTAGCGGCCACTCGGCTCTGGTCCCGCGTGGACCAGGAAGGTGGCGTTGATGAGCCCACCACTCAGCGGTGCGACGCTCGTCGGCGCAATCGTCCAGGCCTGGAGGGCCCGCTCGGCGGCACCGACGTCCGTCACGGCCTGTTACCGACGGCGCCCGCGTGCGCCCGTGCCGCGCGGCATCATGGAAGGATCGCCAAAATTCTGGGTGCCCGACGGGGATGCGGGACGCGGCGACGGCGAGGCCACCGGACGCGGGGATGCCGCGTTGCCGCCGCGATCATGCACGCTCGGCGCGTAACCGCGACCGCCACCCGACGAATGACCACCACCGCGGCCTGCCGGGCCTCGTGATTGATGGCCGCGCGTCTGCTGCGTGCGACCCCCACGGAACTCCCCACCGCGATCGTGCTGGCGCCCCCCGCGGTTGCCTTGCTGCACGCGCGGACCGGGTGCGCGCCCACGGCCGGCGAGGTCGGTCTGCCCGGGCGGCGCGAGGTGCGAGCGCAGCGGGTGACTGTCGACTCGCGGGATGTGCTGCTGGGTGAGCCGCTCGATGTCGACGAGGAAGGCGCGCTCTTCTTCTTCGCAGAACGAGAACGCGATGCCCGACGCGCCGGCGCGTGCGGTGCGACCGATGCGGTGCACGTACGTCTCGGGGATGTTGGGGAGGTCGAAGTTCACGACGTGGCTCACGTCGTCGACATCGATCCCACGCGCGGCGAGATCGGTTGCTACCAGCACGCGGATGCTGCCGTCCTTGAAGCCGGCGAGCGCGCGCTCGCGTGCGCCTTGCGACTTGTTGCCGTGGATCGCGGCCGCGCCGATGCGTGCCTTGTCGAGATGCTCGGCGACGCGGTTCGCGCCGTGCTTGGTGCGCGAGAACACCAGCACGCGCGACAAGGCGCGATTGGCGAGGAGCTCGACCAGGAGGCCGCGCTTGTCGTTCTTCTCGACGAAGAAGAGCGACTGTTCGATGCGTTCTGCCGTCGACGACACCGGCGCGACCGCGACCGTTTCCGGATCGTGGAGCAGGCCATCGGCCAACGCCTGCGCCTCGGGCGGCATGGTGGCGGAGAAGAACAGCGACTGCTTCTTCTCGGGGAGGAGCTTCAAGATGCGGCGCACGTCGTGGACGAAGCCCATGTCGAGCATGCGGTCGGCTTCGTCGAGGACGAAGATCTCGAGGCGGCGAAAGTCGCAGAAGCGCTGGCTCGCCAGATCGAGCAGACGACCCGGGGTGGCGACCACGATGTCGAGGCCGCGACGCAGCGCCTCTTCCTGCGGCCGCTGACCGACGCCGCCGAAGATCACGTGGTGGCGCAGGCCGAGGTACTTTCCGTAGGTGGCGATGCTCTCGCCGATCTGCGTGGCGAGCTCACGCGTGGGTGACAAGATGAGCGCGCGGATCGGGCGCGTGCCCGACGGCGGCGGGCTGGAGACGAGGCGCTGGAGGATCGGAAGCGCGAACGCCGCCGTCTTCCCGGTGCCGGTCTGCGCGAGACCGAGCAGGTCGCGGCCGGCCAGGAGAGGTGCGATGGCCCGGGCTTGAATGGGGGTGGGCGTTTCGTATCCGGCTTCTTGAACGGCGCGAAGCAACGGCGGGATGAGTCCCAGATCAGAAAATTGTTCTGCAAATCGAGTCATGTTCGGCGCACAACCTGCCACGAGAGGGCCAGGGGCGGTAGCAAAGATTGCAAGGGCCTTGGACGCGCCGCCCGAAGCGGAGGAACATAGAGCGGCTTTGTTCGACTACGACTACATCATCGTGGGCTCCGGTTTCGGCGGCGCGGTCTCTGCGCTGCGCCTCACGGAGCGTGGGTACAAGGTGGCCGTCCTCGAGATGGGCCGTCGCTGGAACAAGGAAGATTTCCCGCGCACCAACTGGAACCTGTGGCGACACTTCTGGCGCCCTGGCCTCGGCATGTACGGCATCTTGCAGATGACGATGACCCGCGACGCATTCTTCCTGCACGGCGCGGGCGTCGGTGGCGGGAGCCTCGTGTACGCGAACACGTTGCTCGTGCCTCCCGATGCCGCGTTCGCCGATCCGCGTTGGGTCGGCCAGGACTGGCGAGCAGCCCTCGCGCCCCACTACGCGACGGCCAAGCGCATGCTCGGCGCCACCGAGAGCCAGGTGATCGTCGAGACCGATCGCATGCTCGCGGAGGTCGCCACCGAGATGGGGCGCGGCGATACGTTCAAGCGGCACACCGTGGGCGTGTACTTCGGCGAGCCGGGCAAGACCGTGCCGGATCCGTTCTTCGAGGGCAAAGGCCCCGCGCGCACCGGCTGCACGCTGTGCGGCGGCTGTATGGTGGGCTGCCGCGTGGGCGCGAAGAACACGCTCGATCAGAACTACCTCTATCTGGCGGAGCAGGAGGGCGCCACGATCATCCCCGAGACGCGCGTGGTCGACCTCCAGCCGCAGGGCGACGGCAGCGATGGCTATCGCCTCGTCACCGAGCGCTCGACGGGCCTCTTTCACCCGCGCACCGAGTACCGCACGAAGGCCGTCGTGCTCTCCGCAGGCTCATACGGCACCTCGAGCTTGTTGATGCGTTGTCAACGCAGTGGCTCGCTGCCACACCTCTCACCGACGCTGGGGACCTACGTGCGCACCAACTCCGAGCAACTGCTGGGCGTACGTGCGCGATCGAAGACCGTGGATCACTCGCGTGGTATCGCCATCACCTCCGGCGTGTTGGTCGATGACCAGACCCACATCGAGGTCTGTCGCTACCCGAAGGGGTCGGACGCCATCAGCCTCCTGACCACGGTGCTCACCGACGGTGGGTCAGGTCCCCGCTGGCTGACGTGGCTCGGCACCGTGCTGCGCGCGCCGCTGCGCTTCTTGCGGCTGCTCGTTCCGTTCGGCTTCGCCATGCGCACCGCGATCCTGCTCGTGATGCAACCCATCGACAGCCACCTACGGTATCAGCTCCGCCGTCGCTGGTGGTGGCCTTTCAACCTCAAGCTCGATTCGGCGCCCGGCTCCGGACCGAAGGCGCCGGTGTATCTCCCCCTCGCCAACGAGGTCGCGCGCCGGATGGCCACCAAGATGGGAGGCGACGCGCAGAGCGGTCTCGTCGAGGTGTTGGCCAACCGCCCTACCACCGCGCACATACTCGGTGGGTGCCCCATGGGGCTCTCGATCGAGGAAGGCGTGGTGGACATGCACAGCCGCGTGTTCGGCTACCAGAACCTCTACATCGTCGACGGCTCCATCATCCCGGCGAACCTGGGCGTGAACCCGAGCCTGACGATCACCGCGATGGCCGAGCACGCGATGAGCCACGTGCCACCCAAGGCGGAGTCATAAGATCTCGCCCTGTTTCGTTGGTTGAGCTTCTCGGTGCATGCAAACGCGGCCATCGGTGCGGGAAAGCGAGCCGCATTCGAGCAACTCTGTAGGTGGCGCCATCACTCGTTTGCGCCGTGCTAAAGATGGTGTTAGATCCTGCGGATGCGGAAATTTTCCATGTCACAAGAACACGATCATCTCTTCGACATGGAGATCTCGGGCAATCGTACCGTGGTCATCGTCGATGCCTATTCTTCTGGAAATCTGCTAGCCACTGAATTTCGCTCGCGAAATTTCCAATGCGTGCACGTCCAAAGTTCCCCGCAAATTCCCCACTGTGCCGTGAGCAGCTTCAAGCCTGACGATTTCACGATAAATATCGTTTTACACGATTCTCTTGATGATGTTCTTCATCAAATAAAATCATTTTCGCCCACGGTCGTCCTCGCAGGTGCCGAGACCGGCGTGGAGCTATCCGACTGGCTCAGTGAAAAGCTGGGACTGAAATCAAATGGAACTCGGCTCAGCTCGTGTCGAAGAAACAAGTACGACATGGCAGAACGAATCCGATCTCAATCGATCAGGGCTGTTCGACAGGTAAAGTCGAATTCTCACGAACGCGTCAGAGAGTGGATGATCGCGTCCCACATCGACTGGCCAATCGTGGTGAAGCCATTGCACAGCGCCGCGTCTGACGGTGTCGTCATCTGTCGGAGCACGGCCGAGCTCCAGCAGGCCTTCGATTCGCAATGTGGCGTGGAGAACTCGCTGGGCATCAGAAACAACGAGCTCTTGGCACAGGAGCTCTTGCGAGGCCCGGAGTTCGTCGTAGACACGGTCAGCTGCAACGGAATGCACCGAGTGAGCGACATCTGGGAGTCTCACAAAACCTCTACGCCACAATCGGACGGACGAAGATTCCTGTACGACTATCAATCATTGCTCTCACCCAGCGCACCACAGGCGAACGTACTTCAGTCCTATGTGTTCCAGGTTTTGGATGCGCTCGGAATCGAGCACGGCCCCGCGCATGCCGAAGTCATTATTACCGCCGAGGGACCCGTATTGGTAGAGATAGGCGCCCGTTTGGCGGGAACGCAAATTCCAGTATTTGTTAATGAATGCACAGACAAGAACCCCGTACAGCTCACGGTGGACTCCTATTGTGATGAGAAGAAATTCATCAGCGAGAGCGAGCATCCGTACGTCATCAAAAAACACGCTCGATTATTGTACTTACACGCCAATCAGAGCGGCCGGCTGAAATCCTTTCCCAGTCTGCACAAAATTCGATCACTCTCCTCCTACCATCAGCTCAACATGCAAACATCTATCGGAGAAAGGCTATCAAAGACGATAGACCTCTCCACCGTTGCTGGCGTTTTGGAGCTCGCCAACAACGACATCTCCGTTTTGTGCGGCGATCATGCGCAGTTTTCATCCATGCGAGACACTGGCTTTTTCGAGATTGCGCCCGACGACGAAGGCACAGATGAAGGTAGCCGAGCCGAGATCGGTATCCGCGGTGGTTGACGCCCGTCCAGGCGTCGTCCGTCGTTCTCCCGCGTAGGCCGAGGCGCGTGTCCGCAATTTCGCGATCGGCGATTGCGACGCTCTTCCTGCCAGCGGCGCACGCCGCTTGCCCTGGGTGGGCGCCGTGTTGTTGACCGCCAGCGTGGCAACCGCAGCAACATCGCGCGGTAGACCGTCTATAATCTCACCCTGCGAACCATCAGCTGAGGTCTGAATTTCATGTCGGATCCCATGTCCGACGATGTCGATGTCCCACAAGAGCTCGTCCTTGCGCTATTGGACTGGCGCAGCGGCATCGAGGGCGAAGTCATTCTTCCGGACGAAGCCCGCTATCACGACACACGAAAGCTCTTCAATCCGGTGTTCGACCCGTATCCCTGTGTGGTGGTGTTCTGCCAAAGCGAGCACGACGTGCGCGCATGTTTGGCGTTTTGCACACGCCACGCGCTGAAGTTCACGCTTCGTTCTGGCGGTCACAGCACGGCGGGCTATTCAGCGGCCCATGGCAAGATGCTCATCGACTTGAGTCGGCTCGACGATCTCGTCGTCGACGTCGATAGCATGTCGGCAATGGTTGGCGCGGGTGTGAATTTCGGAAAGCTCAATGCCGCGCTGGACAGCCACGGCGTCCACATCCCAGGTGGCGAGTGCGACGGCGTGTGCGTTGCAGGCTTCATGCAAGGCGGAGGTTATGGGTTTACTTCCCGCTCCTTCGGGATGACTTGCGACAACGTCATTTCGATTCGCGTCATGCTGGCGAATGGCACCGTCGTGACAGCGAGCGCGGCCGAGCACGCGGATCTTTGGTGGGCGATGCGCGGAGGTACTGGAGGAAATTTCGGGATCATTCTCTCGATCCAGTTTCGCATGTGGCCGCTCGAATATGTCTGGGGCTGGGCGATCGCTTGGCCACTCGACACACCCGAAAGCCGTGCCGAGGCCGCCCAAGCCCTTTACGTCCTACAACGCGGATATATGAAGCGCGGCGCCCCGCGCGAGTTCAACAGCCAGGTCATGATCTGTTATCAGTCCGACGTTTCGGACTACGTCGATATGCAGCCACGGCTCCTGGTGCGCGGCATGTATCTCGGCGACCCTGACACCGGTCGCTCATTGCTCGAGCCGCTGCTTGCATGCAAAGGCGCCGTATTTCAATACGGCACACTGGACCGCTATATCGCGATGAACTTCGCGCTGCTCAAGCTTCCACTCAGGGTGCCCCAGTTTTCGCCCAGCATCGGAATGCCGTATCAGCGAAAGCAGTCGCGTTGCGTATCACGAGATCTCTCTCTCGCCGAGTGGCGAGGCATTCTCGACCACTACGTGACCTCGCCGAACTTGCTCTCGTATATGTGCTTCGAGGTGTATGGAGGTGCGATAAACGAGCTGCCTGAAGATCACAATGCCTTCATCCACCGCGATATCGCGTTCAACGCATCATTGGGCGTGTTCGGGACAACGCCCGAGGAAATGCCAGTAGCGGAGCGATTCCTCGAAGACTGGTGTGCAATGATGGAACAGCTATGGAATGGACACATCTATCAGAATTATCCACACGCCAAGGTGCCAGACTATCGATGGAACTACTTCGGTCACTCATTCGAGCGACTGATCGCCATCAAAGAAAAGTATGACCGTACCCAGATGTTCGACTTTCAACAGGCGATCAAGCGCAGGGCGCTCAACGCACCCGACCCGAGGGCAACATGACCGCGATCGAGCTCATCCAGCGACACTTCGAAGCCTACAATGCGCATGCGCTCGACGAATACGTCGCCACGTGCAGCGACTCCGTCGAGCTCTTTCGCCTTCCGTCGCTGGAGCCGGTGATGAAGGGCAAGGCTGACCTATCCACGTTTTACGCGACGAAGCGATTCAACATTCCAGCGCTACGCGCGGAGCTTCTCAATCGCATCGTTCTCGGAAATACCGTGATCGATCACGAACGCGTATGCGGTTTGAGCGAAAAGCCCACGGAGGCCGTGCTGGCCTACGAGATCGCCGACGGCCTGATCCAGCGAATCTTCGTGATGGCAACCAGTTGAGCGGATGCGCGTCGCTTCGGGGTGCGCGCGCTCGGCGGACCCGAGCATTGTCAGGAGCTCGCTCACCGGCACCGTGCCCGCACGATCGCTGCCCGCGAGCGCCGCGTCGGCCAGCGCTCGTTTCTGCACGTAGAAGTCGCCGGCCGCCAGCGCCTCGGACTGCATCAGCTCGGCGAGCAGCTTGCGGGTGGGCTTGAGCGTTTGCTCTGCGGCACGCGCCGCGCGATCGAAGCCGTCGCTCAAGTAAGCGCTCGCATGCCGGGCGCTTCGCGGCCCGTGGCCTGGACGTACTCGTCGTACGGCCCGCCGTAGATGCGCGGCCCGGCCGACGTGAGCTCGAGCACGCGCGTGGCGAGGGAGCGCAAGAAGCCGCGATCGTGCGAGACGAAGACGATGGTGCCCTCGTAGGTGCGCAGCGCCTTCACCAGCGCGCGCTTGGTCACGAGATCGAGGTGGTTGGTGGGCTCGTCGAGGACGAGCAGGTTCGGCGCGTCGAACAGAATCTTCGCCAGCACCAACCGCGAGCGCTCGCCGCCCGACAACACGCGGATCGGCTTGTCGGCATCTTCGCCTTGGAACTGAAAGGCGCCGAGAAGGTTGCGCAACACGCCCTGGTTGGCCAGCGGTGCATGGTGCTGCATCTCCTCGAAGACGGTTCGCTCCCCGTCGAGCTGCTCCATCTGGTGCTGTGCGAAGTAGCCCATTTGCACGGAGCCACCGACGGTCACGCCGCCACCATCGGGTTTGACCACCCCGGCCATGGCCTTCAGCAGCGTGGACTTGCCCGCGCCGTTCTCGCCCATGATCGCCCAGCGCTCCCCGCGACGCACGAGCATGCTGAGGCCCGCGTGCACGATGCGCTCGCCGTAGCGCTTCTGAAACTTGTCCACCTTGACGACGTCATCTCCGGAGCGCGCAGGCGTGCGGAAGTCGAACTCCTTCTCGATGAGACGACGTGGCGGCTCGACGCGCTCGATCTTCTCGAGCTTCTTGAGCCGGCTCTGCACCTGCGAGGCCTTCGCCGCCTGCGCGCGGAAGCGCTCGACGAAACGCATCTCCTTTTGCAGCATGGCTTGCTGACGAAGGTAGGCCGCCTCGCGGCGCTCCGACTCGAGCGCCCGCTGCTTCTCGTAGAAGTCGTAGTCACCGGTGTAGGAGCGCACCTCGCCGCCGTCCACCTCGATGATCTTCTTCACGACGCGATTCATCACGTCGCGATCGTGGCAGGTCATGATGACCGAGCCGGGATAGCCGCGCAGGAAGCCTTCGAGCCAGAGGATCGATTCGATGTCGAGATAGTTGGTGGGCTCGTCGAGCAGCAACGCATCGGGCCGTTGCAAGAGGATGCGTGCCAGCGCCACGCGCATCTTCCAGCCGCCGGACAGCGCGCCGATGTCGCCGACGATCTGGTCCGGCTGCAGGCCGAGACCGGCGAGGATCTCCTGCGCGCGCGCCTCGAGCTCGTATCCACCCAGCTCCTGATAGCGCGCCTGCACCTCGCCGAACCGCTCGATGACCTGTTCGAGATCGTCGTCGGCTTTGGCCATCTTCGCCTCGAGCGCGGCCAGCTCTTCACCGAGCGTGGCGACCTCGCCAGCGCCCGCGACCGTCTCCTTCAGCACGCTGCGGCCGCGCATATCGCCCACGTCCTGACGGAAGTAGCCGAGTGTGAGCTTCTTGGGACGATCGATGTTGCCGTCGTCTGCCGTCTCCTCGCCCGTGATGAGCCTGAAGATGGTGGACTTGCCGGCGCCGTTCGCACCGACGAGGCCGACCTTCTCACCCGGGTTCACCTGGAAGGAAGCATCGACGAACAGGATCTGCGGACCGTACTGCTTGGTGACGTTGGTAAAGGAGATCATCGGGCGCTCGGAAGAAGAGAGGAGCTACTACGCGGCTTTTTTGAGCGCGGGGATCGCCGGCACTGCTTCCGACGGTGGATACATGACGGAGAAGCGTTGCTCGGTCATCGGGTCTTTGTGGCTGCCGAACAAGCGGTCGAAGATGGTGAGGAACTGGCCGAAGTTGAACTTGTTGTACGCGTGATGAATCGTGTGGTGCGCCGTGTAATGCACGATGTCGAGACGCACGAAGCTGACGCGGTCGTGGATGAAGAACGTCCACAGCATGACGAAGAAGAACATGCCGGCGTAGATGCTGATGTGGACCGGGATGAAGAGCGCGCACAGGTAATACGGCAGCGCCTGCATCCACGAGTCGATGGGATGGAAGGCCATCGAGACCCACGGCGTCGGTCGACGGTACAAGTGGTGGTGCAGATGCAAGTGCTTGTAGAGCACCGGGTGGTGTAGCCAGCGGTGCGCCCAGTACACGAGGAACTCGGTGACGAGCAGGAAGATCGCGGCGGACAGGAAGTAGTAGCCCCAGCCTCGGTCCGAGACGTTCCAGTACACCTTGCCGCGTCCGTTGAAGATCCAGTACTGGAACGGCGTGCCGAGCATCGCGTTGCCGATGATGTTCCAGAAGCCGAGCTTGCGCGCGGCGACGTCTTCTTGTGGATCGGGCATGGGCTCGCCTGGGAAGTAGTGCTCCTTGCGCCAGACGAAGAAGTACTTGAACGAGAGCCAGGACAGTCCGTAGTAAAGCGCGAGACCGCCCGCCACCTGGAGGAGGAACAGGGCGACGACGGACTGACGGATACCGAGCAGAAGTGCGAGCATTTTTGGTGTCTTTTAGGCCCAGATAGCGAGCTGCCGCAGAGGGTAAGGGGCACCAGGGCGTGGCGTCAACGCGGATGCGGCGTAGCCGAGATTGGGCCGTATAGTCGTGGCGTGACCGCCTCCAAGCCGCAAGCGCTCGAGACCTGGGTGGCGAAACCTTGATCGAGCTCTCGATCATCGAGGCTCAGCTCACGCGGCTGTACCTGGGCGGCGGCTCGCCCCGCAACGAAGAGAAGAAGAAGGCGCGCGAGGTGGCGGGCCTACTCGAGGAGATCTCGCGGGTGCAACCGCAGCCGGTCCCACGCGGCAAAGCGCGGGTGCTGGTGGATGCCGCTGCGGGCAACGGCTACTTGGGGCTCTGTGCCGCAGCGCTACTCGGTTGGCGTCGCGTCGTCGCGATCGAGCGAGATGCCGATCGCGCTGCGAGGGTACGTGCAGCTGCGGCAAAGCTCGAGACCCCCATAGACCTTCGCGTGGAAGTGGCGAGCCTCGACGATGCTTCATCGATGCCGAGCGAAGCCGACGTCTTGGTTGCGCTCCACGCGTGCGGTCCCGCGACCGATGCCGTGCTGCGCGCGGGCATCGCGGCGCGGGCGCGCTGGATCCTGTGCGCGCCGTGTTGCTACGGCGTGGCGGTCCCGGGCTGGGCCGCCGCCATCGAGGAGGCCCGCCGCCTCGGGCTCCCCGACGATGCGATCACGCACGTGCGCTTCGCCATCGCGCGCATCGACGGCCATCGCCTCGCCAGCCTCGGGAACGCCGGGTACGAAGCCTCCCTACGGGCGTTCACCGCACCCACCGTCACCCCGCACCACCTGGTGATCCGCGCGCGCAAGGGCGGCATTTCGCCGCCTTGAGCGCTTTTGTCATCCGCGATAGGGTCCGGCGGCACACGGGTTTTCGTCAAAGGAGCACCATGCAGTACCAAGCGCTTGCGCGTTGCGTCGCCCTCGTCACGGGCTGCGCGGTCTGGCAAAAACCGAAGCACCTCGCGACCGCGCTCGCGTTCGCCTCGAGCGTCGCCGTGGCGGAGCCGCGTCGCGACAGCGGCTTTTCCTCCGAAGAGCAAGCACCCGTCGATGGAGAAGAGCAGGTCGGCGAGTTCGTGAAGAAGTGGCCCAAGCTCGTCCGCACGCTGGCAAAAAAGAACCTCCGCCAGTTGATCCGTACGAGCGAACAAGGCGGGCTCCACTTTTCCGCTTCGCCCGACCAACGATCTCTAGTGGTGGTGCGCTCGGCGGACGCGCCGGACGCCGGCATGCTCATCCTCGACGGACCTGCCGGCGAGACGTGGCGGGTGGAGCTGCCTTCTGTCTTCCCTGCGCCACCGTGGAACACCTTCGAGTGGGAATGGAGCCGAGACGGTCGACGTCTCTACTTCGCCACCTCGACGGGCCATGGCGATCGCTTGGCACTCCTCGACGCGCGCAAGCACAGGGTCCTCGGCGCTGGCTTCTCCAACGGACGGAGCTGGTCCTCGCCCGCGCTCCAGCACGTGGTGTGGATGCCCGTCGAATGCGGTCGCTCCGCAGGCGATAGCGGCGACGTCCGCGGCGATCAGATCTGGATCGACGATGGGGTTCGCGAGGCGTGGGGAAACACCGATGAAGGAGATCCGAAGAACGTCGAGAAGCTCATCGGCGACCTCGAGTGGCTCTCCGAGGATCGCTTCCGCTTCTGTGGCCGACACGATGGGAAGTACTCGCGCTACCTCGGCGTGATCGCACCGGCGCACGTGAGCGTGACCGCGACCGGCAGCGCCTGCTCCGTGATGGACGTGCGGCGCGACTACTAGTGTCGACCTAGTGTGGCCAGGTCGGCTTCGCGCCGACGTGTGGTGCGCGGACCGTGAGCGTCGCGCCCATCGTGTGGCGCACCGACGAGTACTCCGCGGGGTTCGAGAATCCGCGGTTCCCAGTGCCGCCCGGCGAGAACGCGGCGAGGTAGCCCACGTCGAACGAGACGAGGGCGCTGCGGTAGCCGAGGCCGGCGCTCACGACCACGCGATCACCGTCGGCCAGGAGCGCACCGCGAGGCGATCGGACAGCAGCCACTGTTCGACGCCCGCGCGGAGCTGCCACTGTTCTGCGAGCTGAAGCGGGAGGTTCAGCTCCGAGTTTCACTTCTCGAACACGACCTTGACCTTGCCGTCGGCGACGTAGCCCGCCTTGCGCAGCTCTTGGAGGTAGGCCACGTCGTTCTTGAGATCCACGGTGACGTCGAGCTTGCCCGTGCCTTTTTCGGTCGCTGCCTGCAGACGGAATTCGTACTCGCCCGGGTCGAGACGGTTCTCGAGGTGGTCGAAGTCCTCGTTCAACGCAAAGATGATGTCCTTGCGCGGCTTCGATAGCTGCGGACGCACGACGCCGAGTTGCTTGCCGCTCTGAAAGCTGGAGTAGCCCTCGGTCTTCGTCGCTTTCACGTACAGCACCGCGCGGAACTTGGTGCCGCCTTCGGCCTGGGGACCCACCGGGTCCGTGAGGCACGCGAGAGCGAACATCGGCTTGCCGATCGACAACGAGGTCACGGGCGCCGGCAGTGGCTTGTCTCGCGAGATCTCCTGGTCGTAGAAGCTGATGGTGCCGGGCGTCTTGCCCTTGCACAGCTCATCTGCGGATGCGGCGGCGGGGAAAGCGGCGAGGCAGAGCGCGAACGAGCACAGCCGGGTGACCATGAGACCTCCAGGTGGGAAATCGAGGCTGGCATCGTACCTCGATCCCGCTTGCCTTGCGTCGGGGTCGCAGCGACCCCAAGCTCTGGCCAGCGTGCCACACGACGAAAGCCACGATGGCGACGGGAGCCTCCCCACCGAGGAAGGGCTGGAGATGGTCGCCGAGGCTGCCGATACGGACGAGCTGGCCGCGGGCGTGCTGTTGCTTTCGGCGATGGGCCTCCCGCACGTCGTGGCCGAGCGAGAGGAAGGCGCCTTCCTACTGGTGCCCACCGCGCATGCTGCGCGCGCCCGTGCCGAGCTCGACGGCGCGCGCGAAGAGCAACGTCAGGTGCCCGACCCGCCGCCGGTGCTGCGCGGGGGGGCGCGCGCGGGCTTTCCCGCGGCCTTCGCGTTGCTGGCGTCCCATCTTCTGCTCAATGCGCTACCGGCGCGCACGCGCGCTGTGGTCTTCGCCGCTGGCGAGCTCGACTCCGCGCGCGTCCGCGCCGGCGAAGGCTTTCGCGTGGCCACCGCGCTATGCCTCCATGCCGATGGTGCGCACGTGGTCGGCAACGCCATCGCCACACTGATCTTCGTCGCCGCTGCCGGCGACTGGGTCGGCCCCGGCCTCGCGATCCTGTGCACCATCGTCGCCGGGATCGTCGGCAACTTGGGCGCGGCGCTCGTCGATCCGTCGCACCACGCGATCGGTTTCTCCACCGCCACGTTCGGCGCGCTGGGCCTCAGCGCGGTGTTCGGCTTCGTCGCGCGCTACCGCAATCGCGTCGAGCGCCAACGAGCATGGCTCGCCCTCGGTGGTGGCCTCGCACTGCTCGCCATGCTCGGCGCCGGCGAGCGCAGCGACCTGCTCGCGCACCTGCTCGGCCTCGCCGCGGGCGTCGGCCTCGGTGTGTTGGTGTCGACGAGCGGCCGCGTCGGTAGCCGCAAGCTCGTCGCGCCTGGCGCCGTCTGGCAGGGCCTCGCCGCGCTCCTCGGCCTCGGGCTGCTCGCTGGTGCGTGGCTCTGGGCGCAGCCCGTGATCGCCGCGCTGCGCGCTTACCCGCGGTAGCCCGAGGGCGTGCGCACGAGCTGGAGCGCGCGATCGAGCCGAGCGGCCACGTAACGGGCATCCTGCAGGCTGCGCACCGGCAGCGGCAAGCGCAGGTGCCGACCGTCCGCGGACTCCACGCTCACGTGCCACGAGTCCAGATCGCGATCTTCGTCGCTGCCGGCGGCACTGCACTCGGCGACGAAGCGCACGATGCCCGCCGTCGGTGCACTGACGGGCGCCTTGTGCCCGCCGAAGTATGTCTGTTCGCGGACCGCGAGGCACACGGGATCGACGCTGACGCGGACGTTGCCCAGCACCAACCGGAGGCTCGTCCCGATGAGGCTCATGCCGGCCAGGATGAACGGCAGCCCGAACACGAGCAGGAAGCCCCGCGAGTCATCGGCGGACGCCAACAAGACCAGTGCGTACCAGCGCCACAAGAAACGCAGCCAGAGAAAAGTAAACAAGACCACCGGCACCGCGTACATCCGGCTCGGCCTCATCTGCAGCCACAACGCGTCGCCGTCCATGCCCTCGTGTATGCGCAGCGCGGATGATCCGCGTGACCGAGGAGACTGCGCGTCGCCCGGGTGTTGGTTTGCTTCTTGATGGCCGTTGGCGTCGGTTGCGCAAGACATCAAGAGTCGAGGATATCAACACCGCTCGACCGACGCCAGCCGATTTGCGAATGGCGATGGCGTGCCGCTAGTGATTACATCCGCCTGACAGGTGAGATGGCTGGTGACATTGACAGGGCTCGTGACATTGACAGGGCTTCGGTGACCGGCGCACGGCAGCAGACGATCGCTTCGCTGCGGGCGCTGCGGGCGCTGCGGGAAAACCCGGTGCTCGCGTCGCTGTTCGCGCTCGCGTGGGTGGCCGCGCTCTATCCGATCTGGAGGCCGCGCTTCTTGCCGCTCCTCGATCTTCCCAACCACCTCGACGCCATCGCCATCTGGCATCGGTACGGCAATCCGGACTGGGGCTACTCCAAGTTCTACCGGTTGAACCTGCTGCCGCTACCGTACTGGGGCTACTTCTTCCCGGTGCACCTGATGTCGTACGCAATGCCCATCGAGGTCGCGAACAAGGTGTACCTCTCGGCGTACGCGTTGTTCCTCCCACTCGGCGCAGCGACGCTGGCCCGTCAGATGGGACGCAGCCCGGCGCTGGCCCTCTTCGCGTTCCCGCTCGTCTTCAACATGAACTTCTCGTTCGGCTTCATCACGTTCTGCGCCGGCATGACGCTCATGCTGTTCGCGTTCGTGGTGCTCGACCGCTTCTTGCTCCAGCCGACGCGTGCTCGCGCCGTCGCGCTGCTCATCCTCACGGCGGCCCTCTACACGACCCACGTCTTGCCGTGGCTGTTCTTCGGCGTGGCGGCTTTCTCCCTGTTGCTCTGTCATCTGCGCGGCGTGGACGGCTGGCACTTTGGCCGCGTGGTCGTTGCCGGAGCGATGATGTTGCCGTCGGTGGCACTCGGTGTCTTCGCGTTTCGTGCCGCGCAGGACGGGTCCACTCACGTGAAGGCCGGCCCGCTCGACTACCGTGCGACGTTCGAGCATCTGGTACCCGGCGTCGAGCAAGCCATCCACCGCGTGCTCGCCACCTGGCCCGGTGAGCGACCCTTCCAGATCATCCTCGCCTTCGCCGCGCTGTGGCTGCTCATGATGACGTCGCAGCGCGAGGCCCAACCGCGGGGCGACGCGCAACCGCGAGGCGACGCGCCCTTTCGCTATCGGCTCGAGCTCATCCTGCTGCTCGCCTGCGCCGCCGCGTTGTTCCTCCCGATGCACCTCTTCAAGCCGGTCGATCTGTGGATGATCGGAGGTCGCTTCGTGTCCGTGGTGGTGTTGCTTGCCGCGTTGCTCCCGCGCGGTCGCATCACGTTCGCGTGGCCCGGGCGCGGCGGTGGACGCGGTTGGGTGCTCATCGCCGTCGTGGGTCTACACGTCTACTATTGCCTGAGTCTGACGCGGCAGTGGCGTGAGTTCGACAAGCGCGCAAGCGTGGTGCGCCGGCTGGCCGGTCGCATCCCACGCGGATCTTCGACGCTCACGTTGTTGCTGGGCGAGGTCACGGATCCTTCCGTCGAGTACCAGGCGGTGCCGTACGTGCAGTTCCACGCGTACGCGCAGTTCTTCGCGGGTGGGTACGAGCCGTGGGCGCTCAACACGGGCTTTCCGATGGTGCCGCTGCCCGGCAAGGCATTGCCTTCTCCGCGGTGGAAGCAGCCCACGCAGTTCCGCTTCGAGGAGCACGGCATCTACTACGACTACATCCTCATTCGCGGCGAGCCGTACACGCACCAGATGTTCGGGCCCGACGACTCGCCGCGCGTGCCACTCGTCGCACAGGAAGGCGACTGGCGTCTCTACAAGGTCGCCGATCCGCAGCTGCCACCACCGCAACCTCCGTCGCCCGAAGCTGGAGAGCCCGACCCGCAGGCCGAGCCGCAACCCGAGCCCGATCGCTCACACTAGACCCGATCCATGTTGACTCGAGCCTGTCGAGCGTACTTGGAGACACGCCCTAGGGCCAGTGCAACTGACGTCATGCCGACATCGTGACGCGCGCGGGCAGGCCGATTGTCTGGAACCGCCTCCTCGACTATCCTGGCTCCGTGCTTCGGCTGTTTGCTCTTCGTACCGTCGAAGTTTACCTCGAGGCTAGCCTTGCGCGCACAACTGCGATTCTTGCCCCTGATGTGGTCCGTGATCTGCATCGGTTGCAGTGAGAGAGCGCTCACCATTTCTCGCGAGGGGGACGATCTGATCCGTCCGCCGATTCCGCGGGTCTGCCAAATCGTCGGCGGCAGCTATGACCTCCGCGCGATCAACTCCGCGTGCCCGAAGGTTTCCCCAATGCCCGATGAATGCATCGCGCAGGCAGGTGATCATTGCGAGCTTGAGTTCAAGGGCTCGGGCGGTGTCTCCGGCAATGCAGTGATGGACGAGCAGCGGTCGCCACCATCCGGGTATGAACCTTCGCCGCCGACATTCGGTCATGGTTCGCCTTTCGCATTTTTGACGATCGGCGATGACCGCACTCGAACCGCAGTATTGGGAGACTGGACCTTCGATTTACAAACTCTGTATCTCCGGCAGGGCCTCTGCGAGATAGACCTGGTGCGGACCGGCGTAGGAAACTGCCCGTAGACGATCCCTGCCGACATCGCCTTCACGAGCGAACTTGACCATGCGGATCGGGAAGTCTTCGAGGCTTTCGCCACCGAGGCTGCGAAACACTGCGACGCCGTAGCGCACCGTGGTGCCCTGCGCATGAGTCACCAGCTGCC
>JAYUBF010000046.1:0-24029 GCA_043741435.1 Myxococcales bacterium | reverse complement strand
CGGTGCACCAGTGGGCGCGGCGCGTGTACGTGTTCGAGCAGATGCTGTCGCGCGCGTTCGGTCCGGCGCAGCCGGCCGAGATGAAGAAGCTGCTCGGTCAGCTCAAGGATCTCGTGATCAAGGTGACCGACACGCGCGCGACGCACGTGAACGAGCAGCGCGCGCTCGAGGAGATCGACAAGCGCGGTCGCGAGGGGCGGCAGCGCTTCGGGTTCGCGGTCGATGCGCTCGGCGTCGACGCGTCGAAGGCGAAGGACGAAGTGCGAAGCGCGCTCGCGCGTGCGGTCGATCTGAAAGGCGACGTGGCGAGCGGGCAAGCGGCGTTCACGAACGCGCACCGCGAGATCGTGACGTGGGAGGGGCGCTCGGGGTTTCACGAGCCGTCGAAGTACCTCGCGCGGGCGTACCGCGAGTGCGCCGACGTGGTCGACGCGTGGAACGCGGCGCGCGACAAGGAGCTCGCGGCACTCGGCGCGCACGCGGACGCCGAGCGCGTCGCGAGCGATCTCGAGTTTCAGATCCGCGAGCTGCGCGCGGCGCTCGCGAACCACGAGAAGGCCATCGAGACCGAGCACGCCGCGCGCGAGACGAAGATCATCTCGATGAACCAGGAGGTCGAGGCGATGGAGACGACGCTCCTCCACCTCGCGACCAAGTTCTGCGAGCCGCTGCGCCTTCTCACTAAAAGTGTCCCCGAGCTGGGTCCCCTCTTCCAACAGCTCGAGTCGTCGAGTCCGACAACCGGCGCGGCGTGAAATGAGGTAGATCAGGCGTCATGCGAAAGCGCGCTCTCTTCCTCGGCCTGTTCCTCGTCGCGTGCGGCGGCAACCCCGCGTCGGTCCCCGGCCCGTTCCAGATTCCGATCCCGCCGGGACCCACCGCGGCCACCGCACCGGCACCGACGACGCCGGCGCCCGTCGCGTCGGCGTCCGCGAGCGCGACCGCGATCCCGACGTTGCCTCCGTTGCCGGCGCTCACGCACGAGAAGATCGTCGTGACCCCCGCGATCAAGGCGATCGTCGACGCGAAGGATCGCACCGACGACGACAAGAAGCTCGACGCCGGACGCCACCCCGCCGAGATGCTCGCGTTCCTCGGCATCAAGCCCGGGATGAAGGTCGCGGAGCTCGTCGCGGGAGGCGGCTACACGACCGATCTTCTCGCGCGCGCGGTCGGCGCCAAGGGGAAGGTCTACGGCGAGAACCCGAAGTTCATCCTCGAGAAGTTCGCCGAGAAGGCGTGGTCCGCGCGCCTCGCGCTCCCCGCGAACAAGAGCGTCGTGCGCCTCGATCGCGAGCTGGAAGATCCCTTCCCCGCCGACGTGAAGGATCTCGACGTCGTCGTGATGAACCTCTTTTACCACGACACCTTTTGGATGAAGACCGACCGCGCCAAGATGAACGCGGCGATCCTCGCGTCGCTCAAGAAGGGCGGCGTCTTCGTCATCCTCGATCACAGCGGACGCCGCGGCACCGGCGCGACCGAGGTCGACACGATCCACCGCATCGACGAGGGCGTCGTCCGCGAAGAGCTCGAGAAGGCAGGCTTCAAGCTCGTGAGCGACGGCGAGTTCCTTCGTAACGCGAACGACACACGCGACTGGAATGCTTCGCCGCGTGCCGCCGGCGACAAACGCGGCACCAGCGATCGCTTCGTGCTCAAATTCCAAAAGCCGTGACCTCTACCCCGCCGCCGACGCCCACGCTGCCGAGCTTCGATCCGGCGCAGGTCCTCGTGATGGTCCTCGCCGGCGGCGAGGGGAAGCGCCTGTATCCGCTCACGCTCGATCGCGCGAAGCCCGCCGTTCCGTTCGGCGGACGCTACCGAATCATCGACATCGTCCTATCGAACTTCGTCAACTCGGGGCTCGCGCGGATCAAAGTGCTCACGCAGTACAAGAGCGCGTCGCTCGAAGAGCACATCGCGCGCGTGTGGCGACTCGCGCCGATCCTCGATCAGTACATCGAGGCGATCCCCGCGCAGCAGCGCACTGGGAAATCGTGGTACCGCGGCTCGGCGGACGCGGTGTACCAGTGCCAGCACGTCATCCACGACGAGAAGCCGGAGATGGTCGCCATTTTCGGCGGCGACCACGTCTACAAGATGGACGTGAGCCAGATGATCGACGCGCACATGGAGATGCGTGCCGAGGCCACGGTCGCGGTCATTCCCGTGCCGGTGGCGGAGGCCCATCAGTTCGGCATCCTCGAGGTCGATGCGTCGGGCAAGGTGCTCGCCTTCGACGAGAAGCCACGCGTGCCGAAGGAAATGCCGGGACGCCCTGGCTGGGCGCTCGCGTCGATGGGGAATTACATCTTCGACAGCAAGATCCTCGTCGACGAGCTCACGCACGATGCCGAGGGCGACACGCAGCACGACTTCGGCGGCAACATCCTGCCCAGCATGGTGGCTCACGGCCGCGGCGTGTGGGCCTACGACTTCTCGCAGAACGTGGTGCCCGGCGCGGGCCCCGAGCAGACGGGCTACTGGCGCGACGTCGGCACCATCGGCGCGTACCACGCCGCTCACATGGACCTCGTGGAGGTGGTGCCCAGCCTCGATCTCTACAACCAGCGCTGGCCCATTCGCACGTGGACGCGCTCGCTGCCGCCCGCGAAGTTCGTCTTCTCCAACCCCGACGATGGACAGGGTCATGCGCGCATCGGCACCGCGACGGACTCGCTCGTGTCGGAGGGTTGCATCGTGTCGGGCGGTCGCATCGATCGCACCGTGATGTCGCCCAACGTTCGCGTGAACAGCTTCTCCCACGTCGAGGAATCCATCCTTCTCGATGGTGTGGACGTCGGGCGCCATGCGCGCATTCGCCGCGCCATCATCGACAAGGGTGTGCACGTGCCCGCGCACGCCGAGATCGGCTACGACCTGGAGCTCGACGCGAAGCGCTTCACGGTCACCGACGGCATCGTCATCATCCCCAAGGGCTACGCCTTCGACAAGCAGAGCTGATCCCCGCCTTGTCGCGTAAAACGCACCTCGCGTTTCTGTTCCACATGCACCAGCCGGATTATGTGGATCCGGCCACCGGCAAGGCCGAGCTGCCATGGGTGCGCCTGCACGGTGCGCGCGGCTACCTCGACCTCGCTCGACTCCTCGACGAGTACGAGCAGGTCCACCTCACGGTGAACTTCGTCCCGTCGCTGGTACGCCAGCTCGAAGAGGTGGTGGCCGGGGGCGGCGACCGCTGGCTGGACATCGCAATGCGAGATGCGAGCGATTGGACCCCTCAGGATCGCTTGTTCCTCATCCAGAGGCACTTCTCCGTGAACTGGGGACGCTCGATCGATCCGCGCCCGCGCTATTGCGAGCTCGTCGACAAGCGCGGTAGAGGCACGCCGGCACACCTCCTTCACGAGCGCGTGGGCGCCTTCTCCGACGCGGACCTCCGAGACCTCACCGTGTTGTTCCACCTGTCGTGGATCGGCTTCTCTGCTCGGCGAACCGACGGCGAGCTCGATGCGCTCGAGCGCAAGGGTCGCGGCTACGATCTGCAGGACCTCGCGCTCGTCAGCGAACGACAGCGCCAGGCCTGCGCGCAGGTGTTGCCGCTGTGGAGGAAGCTCGCGGCGCGTGGCCAGGTGGAGCTCGCCTCTTCGCCGTACTATCACCCCATCGCGCCTCTCTTGTGCGACACGGAGCACGCGGCACGGTCGCGGCCCGACCTGCCACTGCCGACGCGATTCTCGTTTCCCGAGGACGCAAAGCTCCAGGTGGAGCTCGGCATCGCATCGCATGAGCGCGTATTCGGCGTGAAGCCGGTCGGCATGTGGCCGCCCGAGGGATCGGTCTCGCCCGAGGCCGTCGCGGCGTACTCGGCTTGTGGCATCTCCTGGCTCGCCACCGACGAAGGAAACCTATGGCGCAGCCGCGCGCAGGCCGGCCTACCCTACGATCGCGGCGAGCTGCACCGCGCCCATCGCTTCCGCGACGTGAACATGGTGTTCCGTGACCGCGAGCTGTCCGATCGCATCGGCTTCGCGTACATGCATGGTGACGCGGATGCCGGTGCCGAAGATCTCCTGGGGCGCGCACGCCACGCCGCACACGAGTCGCGCGCGCAGGGCGATGAGCCGGCGATGGTGGGCGTGTTCCTCGACGGGGAAAACCCGTGGGAGAGCTACCACGGCTCCGGCGAGCCCTTCTTGCGCGCGGTGTTCGGTCGCTTGAGCCAGGTCGACGATCTACGCGCGGTCACCATCTCCGAGCACCTGGGCGCGTGCCCAGATCGGGGGGCGCTGCCGCAGCTCCACAGTGGATCGTGGATCGACTCCGACTTTCACATCTGGATCGGCGACCCCGTGAAGAACCGCGCGTGGGACCTCCTCGCGCAGGCGCGCCGACGCGTGGAAGAACGTCGTGCGCGCGGCGATGTGGAAGTCGCCAACGCCGCGCTCGCGCGCATCCTGCCAGCCGAGGGCTCGGACTGGTTCTGGTGGTTCGGTGGGCCTTTCTCGAGCGCCGAAGACCCCATCTTCGATCGGTTGTTTCGCGCGCACCTCGAGGCCACCTATCGCGCGCTCGGTGAGCCTTCGCCCGCCGCTCTCGCGGATCCCGTCGACGACGGCGTGCAGGTCGCATCGGCGGGAGCCGGGGGCTTGCAAGCTCCCACCGCGCTGATTCGTCCCGCCATCGGCCGTGAACCAGGCGTGCGTGGCTACTTCGCGTGGCTCGGCGCCGGGGTTCTCGACGTGCCGCGTGGTGCAGCGATGGCCGAGCTCCCTCTGCTCGAGCGCATCCGCTTCGGCTTCGACCGCAAGCGCTTGGTGCTGCGCCTCGAGGCCACGGCGCAACGCGTGGTGGAGATCGATGGAGCCGACATCGACATCGAGATCATCACCAGTGGCCGGCGATTCCAGGTGCGCCTGGGGACGGAGGCTCGCTGGCACCTGGCGGAGGCCAGAGATCAGGCGTGGAGCCCGCTCGGCCATGGAGAGCCGGCCGAACGTGAGACCACGCCGACGCCCGCCATCTCGCTCGGCGTGCCGTGGGAGCGCCTCCGAGCGACGCCCGGCAGCACGGTGAGCCTCGTCATTCGCGTGATCCGCGGGGCGCTGGTGTTGGCGCGCTACCCTGCCGACTCGTCACTCCAGGTCAACGTTCCAGGTGACGAGTTCGAGGCGGATCACTGGTCGGTGTGACGTCACCCCCTTCCAACATGCGCCGGGCGTCGTCGGCCAGCGCGCCCTTCGGCTCCAGCGACAGGTACGCACGCAACGCGTCGTCTGCGCGCGCGTCCGAGAGCGAGTGCCAGCTCCAACCGAGGTAGTACTGCGCCTCGGCGAACCGTGAATCGATTCGCACCGCCGATTGGAACGCCGTCGCGGCCTCGTCGATCTGCTTGAGGTCGATCAGCGCGAAGCCCAGCGAGTGCTGCGTGCGTGCGTTGCGCGGATCGATCTCGAGCGCAGCACGCAGACTGCGCACCGCTCCACGGGCATTGCCGAGCTCCAGCTCGGCCTGGCCTTGCAGACTCAGCGCTCGGGCGCGCAGCCACGTTGGTGAGCGACCATTCTTGAGACGAGCGAGCGCCTCCTCGACGAGCGTCTTCGCGGCTTGCTGGCGTGCCTGCGCCAGCGCGAGCCGTGCCTTTGCCAGCGTGAGCTCCACGCCCGTGCGCGCCGCGATCGGGGCCAGGTCGGTGGCGCGCTCGGCCCAGTCGATACGGCCGTAGTCGAGATACGCCTCGAGGAGCAACGCCAGAATCTCTCCGTGTGACGTCGTGCGAACCGACTTGAGGAGGAGCTGGATGGCCTCGTTGGGACGGCGATCGAGCAGCAGCGCGCGCGCCTTCAAGATCGTGGCGTTCTCGAGGTCGTCGCCGGTGGGATGCAGGTGCAGCGCCCGCTCGACGCGATCGTCCGCGCCGCGCGCGTCGCCCAGCAGGAGGCGTGCCCTCGCACCGCCGAGGAGATTGTCGACGTCGGCATCGCGATCCGCCAGGGCATCGTATTCATCGCGCGCAGCCACGGCATCACCAGACTCGAGCGCCAGCATGGCAAGCTCCCGACGCGCCGGCACGTACGCGGCATGCGTGGCGAGGATGCGATTTACTTCTTCGCGTGCCTCGTCGAGCTGACCGGCGTCGTGAAGGAGGCGCGCCAATGCGAGCCGTGCTTGCAGCAAGAGCGGCTGCCGCACCAGCGCAGTGCGGAAGCAGGTGCGCGCACGATCGGGCATGCGGCGCGCGAGATAGACCTGGCCCAGCACCCAGGCGACCTCCGCGCTCTTGCCCTTTTGCTCTAGTGTTTCGAGCCGCTGCGAGGCCGCGTCGTATTTTCCATCGGCGAGGTCGATGCGCGCGAGCGCGACGGAGGCTGCGACCAAAGACAGGTCGAGGTGCAATGCCATCTCCGCGTCGGTGCGTGCCTCCGCCGAGCGCCCGAGCTCGAGCTTGGCAAGGGCACGCAGGACCAGGGCCTCGGGTCGCTTGGCGCCCGATTCCTCGAGGATGGTGAGTGCCTGCACCGGCCTCGATCGTCGGAGGGCGACGTCGGCGAGGATGAGGCGCGGGGTGAGCCGACCAGAGACCGCGAGAGCGCGTCGTGCTTCGCGCTCTGCGGGCTCGAGCTCGAATGCATCGGCGTAGGCCTTCGCCAGCTCCTCCAGCAGCAGCGGATGGTCTCTGCGCCGCGCGGCCGCCGAGCTCAGCGCCGTACGTGCCGCCGCCACGTTGCCCTTCGAGAGCTCGATCTCGGCGAGCCCCACGTAGGCCTGTGCGAGCTGCGCTGGCGCTGCATCGTTCGCCAGCTTGCCGGTGATGGCCTCGAAAGCACCCGCGGCCAGGTCGCGATCCTGGCCTTGCCGGAGCTGCAGCAGCGCGCGGTCGATGAGCGTGCCCACGTGGTTCGCGTTGGCCGAGAGCGCTCTCTCGTACGCGGCGAACGCACGATCGGGGTGTCGCAAGGCGCTCTCCGCGAGCCCGAGCGCGTGCAGCACCACCGGGTTGGTCGGATCTTCCGTTGCCGCCACGCGGAGCGCCGTGGCTGCCTCCTCCGAGCGATCACCCAGCAGCAGTGCTTGCCCGAGGAGATAACGCGCGGTGGGACCCGGCGCATCCTTGAGCAGCTCGGTTGCTTGTCGCGCCGCCAGATCGTGCTCGCCTTTGGCAAGCGCGAGATAGATGCCAGCTTCGCGATCGTCGACGGTGCCGGGCACCGGCAATGCTTGCACCGCGAGCTGCGCGGGCTCGGTGGGCTCACCGAACTCGAAGCACATACGCGCCAGCACCTTCGCGCGCTCTGTGACGGCGAAGCGGTCATCGCGCTCGACGAGGATCTGGCGATACAGCAGCTCGGCGGCTTGGAAGCCGGCGTAGTTCCCCGATCCCAGCTTCTGCGCCGCGAGCTGTCGTCGCAGATCGACACGCGAGCGAAGGTGCCACTCGCGCAAGGCGAGCCCCGCCACCACGGCGACCGAGACGGCGACGGCGAGCATCGCGCCGATGGCGAGCCAGTTACGGCGGCCGCTGTGGGGATCGACCTCGAGCGCATCGACTGCCTTGCTGAGGAGCCCGGGCGTGCGCCTCGGCCGCCGCGCGCCCGACGGCGGCGCAAGCTGCGGCACTGGCTCCACCGACGGCAGGTGACCCAACATTGGTCGCTGACCGCGCTGGATGTCGTGCCCGATGTCGTGCCCGATGTCGTGATCGGGCGACGGCGTCATCAACGGCACGCTGCCTGGTTGCTCGGATGGATCGTCCGGGTCGAGCTGCAGAGGTACGAAGAAATTTTGCGGCAGTGCACGCGGACGCGCGCGAGGCGGCGTCACCGGGTCGTGGTGCCCGTGGTCTGGGGGCTCGAGCTCGAGCCGGCGCAGGATGGCTCCACTCTCGGGCCCAACCCGGATCTCGTCGGCGCTCGTGGGCTCGAACACGACTTGAGCGACGGACAAGTCGATGGACGGATCCGAGGGCTGGCCGACGTCCAGCGAAGGATCGTCGTTCTGCTCCACCAACTCCGACAACGAGAGGTCCTCGACGAGCGAGGGGTCAGCGACGACGAGGCCGGCAGGGTCCTCGACGGACGGACGGACGAACGCCTCCCCTGCCTCGATGCGCGATTGCTCGAGGTGATTCCACGGCGCGCGCTCGAGCGCCTGCACTTGTTTGGTGAGCCGCTGCTCGCCGGTCGTTCCCTCCTTCGGTTGGGCGGGAACGAGGCTGGTGGGCTGCTGCGACTCGCGGCTCGCGACCTCGGACGGATCGTCCGTGCTCCAGACGGGCATGCCCGCGCTATCGAGGGTCCCGAGCACCGTCGGAGCATTCACCGGAAGACGCCCGGGCCCGAGCGCGCCCAGTGGCGACGGCATCTCCCGGATATGGTCGGTGTGGATCACGACGCCCTGCGCATCCGTATCCTGCTGCGCGATCAGCGACGGGTCGGAGTCGAGCGCGACCTTCTTCGGGTTCACGATCTCGCGCGTCGGCAGCTCATTCGACGGCATGTCGGCCGGCGGCAGTTCGTTCAGCGACGGGGGCTCGAGCACCGTGACGGCGAGCCGTCGTTCTTTGTCCAGCGCATCGGCGCGAGCCTGCATCGCAATGACGGCGGCGGCCGGATAGCGCTTCGTGCCCGTGGACTCTGCCTGCTGGGCAGCGAAGCCCTCGCGCTCGGCCTTCTCGATCGCTGCGCGCAGACCGATGAGCTTGGGATCGCCGGGCGCGAGCGCCGTGGCTCGATCGAGCGCGTCGCGCGCCTGCGCGAAGTCGTTCTTCATCACCAGCGCCTCGGTTCGGAGCTGCCACCCGAGGGCGTGCTCCGGATCCTGCGCGAGCCCGATGCGCAGCTCTTGCAACACCTCGTCGCAGCGGCCGAGCGCCGTCAGCGACAGCGCGAGGAGCATGCGACCTTCGACCACCGTGGGCTCCGAAAGCAGCCCCAGGCGGCAGATCTTCACGGCCTCCGCATACTGATTGCGGACCACCGCGCCACGCGCGCGTTCGACGAAATCGAACGTATCATCCGACGGCGACAGCTGGCTGGCTCCGAGGTCGAGGTACGGCGACGACGGTAGGTAGTATGACGCGCCTGGACGTGCCTGACTAGGACGCCGGAGGAGTTACTTGGAATGCTCGGACTACTTGGTGCCGGGACCCGGCCCACCGGCGGTGGCGCCTTCCCACTTCGCGGGCGTGTCGGCCGTTGGCTTCCATTCTTCCGGGTCGACCTCGTGGCGCTCTTTCCAGAGCGGGAGCGGCGCGCCACGCAGACGCACCTCGTGGATCATCACCCACTTGCCACTCTTCTCCACCCACGTCTGCTCGGTGCTGGTCTTCTCGATGATGGCGTGGCGCTTCAGCATCCACGTGTACGTCATGCGCGCCGTCGCGCGATCGTGCTTCTTGTCGCAATCGAGCTGCGTCATCTCGGCATCGGCAAACTCGAGCTCGTCTTCCATCGCGGACATGCGATCGACGAACGCGTGCTGCTCGTCCTTCGGCAGGTACTGCACCGAGTCTTCGGGCCGGTTCCAGCGGACGCCGCTCGTGAACTTCTTGGAGGCCTCGGTGACGCGGTCCTTCATCGAGTAGCCCTCGGCGAAGCAACCGGCACACAACACGAGCGCGAGGCACACGAAGTTACGCATGACCCACACGCTAGCCTTCCAGAGGGCCGGAGCCAACTTTTAGCGACGACCTACTTGGCCGGAGCGCGACTCTCGGTGCGGAGCTGTCGCAAGGCGCTCGGCTTCAGCTCGGGCGACAACACAACGAGGTAGGCAACGGCGACCGCGATCATCGACAACAACGTGCCGACCTTTCCGCCGAGGAAGCCGGCGGTCGGCCAGACGCGACCGACCACGAGACCCGCGGCGACACCGACGAGGACGCGCACGGGGGTGCCGAGGCCGATCACCCCACCGAAGCGCTTGTGGACCTCGACCCCGGCCAACACCATGCCGACGGTCATCGACAATGCCGTCGCGGCGGCCGCGGCCACGCACGGATCCTGTCCGTGAGCGAGCGCGTAGCGGAGCGAGGCCCACACCGCGCCACCGCAGACCACGACGGTGAGGAGGCCGCTGCGCACCGAGGCCATGGCCTCGCCCGCGCCGTTCAAGATCGTGCCGAGGATGTTGAAGAGCGAGAACGCCACGTAGCCCCAGAGAAGGAGTGGCAGTGCGGCTGCGCTGGCCGTGTACTCCACCGGGAACAAGAGGCGAATCACCGAAGCGGGACGTGCTGCGAGCGCGGTCGCCATGAGCGCCACCGCGATGAGCGAGTAACGCATCGTGACCACCACGTACCGCTTGGCGCGCTCCGCGTCGGCCTCGAAGCTGGTGCGCGAGATGATCGGGAAGATGACGAACGTGACCGCGAGGATGAGCTGATAGGGCAGGCGCGCGACGGTCTGCACCGCATTGTACAGGCCCGACTGGGTGTCACCGACGAGCGCGGCGTTGGCGAGGCCCGCATGCTCCGCTGCCATGGTGGCCATCCGCTTCAGTAAGAAGGTATCGATGAACATGAGCAGGTTCACCAGCACGAGGTAGCCGGCGACCTGCGCGAAGAAGGCGCGCAGCACCTTTGGATCGAACGGCTCGCCGGCGCGCGGGCCGACGCCGACCCAGGCGGCCGACACGGCCAGGATCACCGCCGACGCTGCGGCGAAGCCACCGAGCGACGCGGTCACCGAGTGCGTGAGCATCGCCGCGCCGACGACGGCGCACGCGCGCAGCGTGGCGAAGCCCATGTCGAGGCCGGCCTGCGCGTGGAACTGGCGCAGCCCATTCGCAGCGCCGACGAAGACGGCATAGAGCGCGTAGCAGAACGTGACGATGCCCGCGATGCGGAGATAGCCCGTGTACGCGGGATCGTGCAGCACGACCTCGGCAACGAGCGGCGCGCCGAGGATGAACAGCGCCGCGACGATCGCGCCGCCGACGACGTTTTGTCGCAGTGCCGCGCGCACGACCGCGCCGGCGCGGCCCGGCACCTGCGAGATGAAGCGCGAGACGCCCTGGATACTGGCCGTGACGATGACGTTGTTGAAGAGCGACACACAAGCGAGCACCACCCCCCACGCGCCGTACTTGGCGGGGGATCCGAGCGCGCGTGGCAACGCAAACTGGATCGCGTAGCCGGCGACCATGAACCAGAGCTTCGCCGCCGTGATGAAGAGGAGGCCGCGACCGGCGCTGACCGCGCGCGGTGCTGCCGCCGACGAGGTGCTGGCGGTAGACGGAGAGTCGTCGGGCATGGTCGCTAGCTAAGGGACACGAGGCGACAACCCCGGTCAAGAATCCTATGGCGCGCGGCCGCTGACGACGCGCTCGACGCCGGCGAGGTCCTTCGTCTTCTGGATGTCGGTGAACCCGGCGGCGAGGAACAACGACGCGGTGTCGTCGGCCTGGCCGGCGCCGATCTCGATGGCGAGCGCCCCACCCGAGACCAAGCGCTCTCGGGCCGCGGGGACGAGCTTGCGCACGACCGCCAACCCGTCGGGTCCGCCGTCGAGCGCGAGGCGTGGCTCCCGCTTCACGTCGATGGAGAGACCGGCGATGTCCGCACTCGGGATATACGGCGGGTTGGAGACGACCAGATCGAGTGGGCCCTGGGTCGGCGAGAGCAGATCGCCGACGTGGACCTCGACCTTCGGCGCGTGCCGGCGCGCGTTGGCCGCTGCCACCTCAGCCGCCTCGGGAGAGACGTCGACGGCTTCGACGATGACATCAGGCCGCGCGACCGCGATGGCGATCGCGATGGCGCCCGAGCCCGTGCCCACGTCGACGACGCGCGGAGGGCTCGTCGCTGCGCCGAATGGCGACAACAGCGCCAGCGCCACGTCGACCAGGGTCTCGGTGTCGGGCCGCGGCACCAGCACACGGGCGTCGACGGCGAGATCGAGCGAGCGGAACTCCTTGCGACCTACCAGGTAGGCGACCGGCTCGCCAGCGAGGCGACGCTTGATGAGCTCGCGGAAGCGGGTCAGCTCCTCGGGCGCGAGCGGCTGGTCGAAGTGCGTGTACAGCGCGATGCGCTCGCGACCGAGCGTGAACGCGAGCAGGAGCTCGGCGTCGAGGCGGGCCGTGGCGATGCCGCGCTCGGTGAAGCGCCCCTGCGTCCAACCGAGGACGCGCAGGATGGTCCATATCTCGTCGGCCATTTTATGCGGCGCAGCATGGCCCTACGTCCCGAGCGGCGACAAGCCCAGCTTTCGCTTAGATTTCGATTGATACGGGCCAGTTGCGCTCGATATAACCGCGACTCGTTACGTCGGCACGTCCCCTCACGGAGGAAGCCACTTGGAGCTATTTTCCACTCTCGAAGCACTCAACTACGGCGAGATCCACTTCGCTCACGACGCGGCTTCGGGATTGCGCGCCATCGTCGCCATCCACTCCACGCGCCTCGGGCCCGCGATCGGAGGCTGCCGTATTCGCAGCTATCCCACGGAAGCCGACGCAATCGACGACGTGACGCGCCTCGCGCAAGGCATGTCGTACAAGGCCGCGCACGCAGGGCTCCCGCACGGCGGTGGCAAGTCCGTCATCCTCGCGCCCGCCAACCTCATGGCACCCGACTTCGATCGCAAGAAGCTATTCGAAGCCTTCGGCCGCTTCATCGACGGCCTCGCCGGCCGCTATCTCACGGCAGAGGATTCGGGCACCAGCCCGGCCGACATGAACACCATCCGCGGCGTGACCAAGCACGTGCTCGGGGCCTCGCCCGAGCTCGGCGGCGCGGGTGATCCGTCCCCGTTCACCGCGCTCGGTTGTCGTCGCGGCATCGAGGCCGTCGCCGAGCACACGCTGGGTCGTAAAAATGGCTTGAAGGATCTCCACGTCGCGATCCAGGGCGTGGGCCACGTCGGCTATTACCTCGCGAAGGAGCTCGCGTCGCTGGGCGCGAAGCTCACGATCGCCGACGTCGACAAGGCGCGCATCGATCTGGTGACGCGTGAGCTCGACGCGAAGGTGGTCTCCATCGAGCAGATCCTCGAAGTCGAGTGCGACGTGCTCGCCCCGTGCGCGCTCGGTGGCGCCATCACCGAAGACGGCGCGCAGAAGGTTCGCGCCAAGGCCATCGCGGGGGCGGCGAACAACCAGCTGCGCACGCCCGGCGCCGGCAAGATCCTCACGGAGCGCGGCATCTTCTACGCACCGGACTACATCATCAACGGCGGTGGCCTCATTCACGTTGCGGCCGAGTACGCCGGCTACGACAAAGACCGCACGGTCGCGCGCGTCATGAAGGTATACGACTCCATCCGCGACCTCATCCACCGCTGCGCGAGCGACAAGGCTCGTCCGGAGATCGTCGCCGATGAGATCGCGCAAGAGATCATCGCGCGCGGCCCGGTACGCAGCTAGCACCTCAATGTTCCGGCGTTTATTGGCCGGATAAACCGGAACTTCGCCTCCGTGCGTTTGTCCATCTGGGGCATGCGTATGCGGCAGCTCGGCGTGGGCTTGGCGATGCTGGTTCTCGGCGTCACGGCCCTCGCGCGCTTGCATCCCCCCGCGGTCGGCCCCGCGTCCGCGCAAGCGGCTGAAACCACGGTGAACAGAGTCGGTAAGGCCGGCAGCCACGCCAACGCGAGTGGCATGGTCCCCACGTTGCCAGCGTTGCCGGGGCTGCGCATGCGGCCACCTCAATCGCACGAACCCTGTGTCATCGAAGGCATCGTGCGCGACTCGGTCGGCCGTCCGGTGCCGAAAGCGTTCGTGAACGGCTACGACCTCGGCGGTTCTCGACGCAGGTACGATCCCATCCACCCTGCGTTCGTCACAACCATCACCTTCCGCGCCGATGACGAGGGCAAGTTCCAGATGCAGGTGAGCCCGGGCGACTACGCGATCCATGCCAGCGATAGAGAACGGTCGAGCGCGATGCTGGAGCCGATCACGGTCGCGCCCGGTGAGACCGTCGCGGGCCTTGAGCTCACCCTCACGGGCAGCGCCTGGCTTCGGGGCCGCGTCGTTGCGGCAGACGGTGCGCCGACGTCGGCGAGCATCGGCGTGTTCCGTCCCGGCGAAACCGTGGAGATCGTCAGCCTGTATGCAGAAGAGGACGGTCACTTCGAGGTGGGCTCGATGCCGGACGGCCCGCTCGAGCTCGTCGCGAGTCGCCTCGGCTACCGCGCGTCGTTGAAGATCGATCATCCGGCGAGCGACCTCGTGCTCCGCATGCCTGCCGACCAGCGCAACATCGTCGTCACGGTGGTCGACACCCATGGCTCGCCGGTCAAGGACGCCGAGGTCGTCGTCTCCAGTGGTCGTCTCGACCTCTCCATGCCCACCGATGACGACGGCAAAGTGGAAGTGCACCTCGACGGTTCCGAGATCGTCGTGTCGGCATGCAGTGACGACGCGAAGGCGGACGAGCAACGCATCCAGCTCGCTGCCGACGGTCCGCGCGAGGTGGCCGTGAAGATGGTGCTGAAGCCGCGCGCTTCGTTGACCGGGCGCGTGCTTGCGGGGAACGGCGATGCGGCAACGGGCTACGTCCAGGTGCGCCGCCTCGACGGCGCGCGTGGCGACCGCGTCTCGTGGGTCGAGCTCGACGAGACGGGGCACTACAAGGCACCGCGCCTCGACCCGGGCCGCTATGAGGTGCGGTACTCCGAAGAGGAAGAAGAAGCCACGGTGGACGAAGAGCCGGTGCTACTGGCCACCATTGGCGGCACGGAAGCGATGCAGGCGGCGGACCTCCGCGTCCTCGGTGAGCGCCTGATCCGCGGCTTGGTCCTCGACGAACGAGGCAATCCGTTGCCGAACGCGGAGCTCGAGCTCGTCGACCGTGGCGAGACGAGCTTCATCTCGGCTGACTCGATCACCAGCGATCAAAACGGACGCTTCGAGCTCGTGGTGCGCGGTCCCACGCACATTCGTGCCGTGTTCGAGCAACAACAGAGCGCCGTGATGAACCTCGTCGGTGCGGGCAACGAAGACGTCAGGCTGACGGTGCAAGCCTCCGCCGTCGTGGTCGGTCGGCTGCGCGGAAATTTCTCCGACGCCACCGAGGTGCGGTGCGCGGGTGGACTCTGGCACGACGTCGAACAATCGGGTGAATACAACCTGAACTGCTCCGCAGGCACCGAGCTCGAGGTGCGCACGGGAGACGAAGTGCGTCGCTTTCCCGTCGATATCGAACCGAACGACTTCACGTACACCGAGCTTCGGCTGTAGCGCTCAGGCCAGGTGTTGCGCGAGGCGTTCGAGGCCCACGCGCAGACGATCGAGCGGCACGGCCGAGAAGCAGATGCGCGCGTGCCCGACGAAGTCACTGCCGAACTGTTCTCCGGGCGACACCGAGACGCCGTCGGCGAGCAAGCGCCCCACGAGCGGCATGCGCGCAGATCGAGCAAGAAGCGACAGGAAGGGTGCGCGGGGCACGAACTACTTGGCGAGCTCGAGGATGGTGATCTCGATGCGGCGATTGCGCGCGCGACCCTGCGGCGTGGCGTTGTCGCCGAGCGGACGATCGCCGCCGAAGCCCTGCGCCGATACGCGCGCGGCCTCGACCTTCATCGCATCGACCAGGTAGTGGCGCACGATCTTCGCGCGCACCAGCGAGAGCTCCAGGTTGTCGATCGCGCTCCCGCGATCGTCCGTGTGGCCGTCGATTCGCAGTTGCCGCAGCTCACGATGGGCATTCAACAACGCGCCCACCGCAGCGAGCGTGGGCAGTGAGCTCGGCGCGAGCTTCTCCTCGCCGTTCTTGCGCTCGAACGCGATGGTGCCGAACAGCAAGATCTGCCCCGGCCCAATCTCGGCCAGCGCCGGCCCCAGGTCGGGGCAGCCATCCTCGTCGGTGACACCGTTGTAGCTTTCGGCCTCGAACGGACACGTGTCCACCCGATCGACGAGACCGTCGCCGTCTGAGTCTTGGTCGGGGCAACCGTCGTTCTCGACGGTGCCCGGGCGATCGCGGCAACGGTCGTTCGCATCGGGGACGCCATCGCCGTCGGCATCGTCGATGGGGCAACCCTGTGTGACGCGCGTGCCAGGACGATCGGGGCACCGATCGAGGCGGTCGGGAACGTTGTCACCGTCGGAGTCGAGGTCGGGGCAGCCATCGTTGTCGGCGACGCCGACGCGCTCGGGGCAGCGGTCGAGACGATCGATCACGCCATCGCCGTCGAGATCGGTGTCGGGACAACCTTGGTTCGCGAGCGGCCCCGCTTCGTTCGCGCATTGATCCACGCCGTTGAGGAGGCCGTCGTGATCGGTATCTCGCTCCGCCCAGGGAAGCTCCGTCGGCGGCTCGGGTACGGTGAAGCGCGCACCGAAGATGAAGCGACCCACCGGGGCCCCGTAGCCACTGCCGAGCCCGAGGCCACCGGCGAGGAAGATCCGCAGGCCGATGCGGTGCTCGTAGCCCACGCCGACGTCCAGCTCTGCTGGCGCCTCACCGATGCCGAACACGGCACCGGGTGGCAAGCCCACACCGACGGCACCGCGGCTCTCGGCCATGAGCTCGAAGCCGCGCGTCAGCAAGACGCGGGCTCCGACGCCCCAGGTGACCTGGTGCGTGATGTCGAGGCCCAGCGCTCGTACGCGGGCGCGGAAGATCGCTCCGACGTTCATCGCGAGCCGCAGCCGCCGGTAGGCCCACTCGAACAGGAGGCGCGGGCGTCCCGTCGCATTGTCGTCGCCTGCGAGCGCCGTGCTGGCGGTGGGTGCGGTCACCCCGACGGCCAGGCCGAGGCGCAAGCGATGCGCCATCCGAGCAGGCTCGCTCGCACCGACCCCGTGCCCGGAGGTGTGCCCGAAAGTGTGCCCGAAAGTGTGCCCGAAAGTGTGATCGACCGCGAGGACCTTCACGTCGAGCCGCAGATCGCCGAACGCGACGCCTCGCGCATCCCGCAACGTGCCGGCAGCATCGTTCACCACCGCCGCTTCATCGCCGCTCTGCTGCAGGAGGATGGGCATCGCGAGGCCAAGCTCGAGCCGGTCGAGGATCCCGACCGAGCCGACCACCTCGAGGCCAGTCTGGTTTTGCACCAGATGCCCATCACGCAGGATCGCCCCGTCGGTGCTGCGCAAAAGCACCGGGTCACGCCCGTAGGACAGCATCAGGCCGGCTTGGCCACGGAGATGCCCGAGCACGCCCGGGTCGTCGATCGCCATGTAGCCGGACGACGTTGCCGGCAGGTGCAGCTGCTGCGCATCGAAGCGCGGCTCCGCGTGTGCCGAGGTGAGCGCGGCAACCGCCACCAAGGCGGCCGCGAGAGCTCGCGCTGGTGCGACACGAACGGTCATGGCCGCCGGCAGCGTACCCCCTCGGCGCAGCGAGCGCTACGGCACTGCGGCGACAGGACAGGCGGCAGTTGGCGCAAAACGCCAGGCCCCGTAAGCTTCCCGAGGGTGTCGGCGGTCGATCAGCGTACGGCGGAAGGACAATTGCGGCAGGCCGTGGGCCGCGTCGGTGCTCGCATGCGCCTGGCCGCCGGACTCGTGCATGCCGCGCATGCGCTGGTCGGGTTGTTCGTGGCGACGGCGATCATCGTGGCATCTCACCGCCTGGGTTGGGTGTCGACACGTTCTGTTGTGGCCTCCGCCATCGCCGCGGCCTTGGTTGCCGCCGTGTACGTCCTTTTGCGCACGCGCGAAGTGCCCCAGGCCGTCGCGGCGGCCGAGGCAGACGAACGCCTCCACCTCTCCGATCGCCTGGGTTCCGCGGTCGCGTTCCTCGACGTGCTCGAGCCGAGCGAGCTGATGCAGGCCGCGGTGCGCGATGCCGCGCGCGCATCGCAGGAGGTGGACCCGAAGCGCGTCGTGATCCTGCGCGCACCCCGGGCAGCCCGCGTGCTGCCGGTCGCGGTGCTCACGCTCGTCGGCGCTAGTTTCCTTCACCAACCCGCCCGCACCGCGACCGTACCGCGGGCTCCGCAGCCCAGGTCACACCTCGTGGTCGAAGAGGATGCGCTGGAGGCCGAGCGGCAAGCCGTGCGCAAGCTCGCGCGCGACGCGCAGGCCGAGCAAGATCCGGCGCTCGCCGAGCTGGCGCAAAAGCTCGACGCCTTGCTGCAAGCCGTCGATCAAAAACAGCTGTCGCGGAGCGAGGCGTTCGCGCAGCTCGCGCTGCTCGAGCAGAACCTCGGGCCCAAGCCCGGCGATCTGCCGAAGCCCAGCGAGCGCTTGAAGGCGATGCAAAGCGCCTTGGCCTCCTCCGCGCAGACCAAGCAGCTTGCCCAAGCGATCGCCAAAGACGATCTGGCGACGGCGCAGAAGGAGCTGGAGAAGCTCGCGGCCGAGGCGGAGGCCCGCGCGAAAGAAGCCAAGTCGTCGAGCAAGAACGATGCGGCGCAAGAAGAGCTGGCCCGTGCGCTCGACCGGGCGAGCAAGGCGCTCGACGAGGCGCAAAAAAGGTCCGACACCGAGCGCGACAACAAGATGAAGCAGCTGGAGGAGGAGCAGCGCCAGCTCAAGAAGCAGCAGCAGGAGCATCCGGAAGACCAGGAGAACGAACGCCGCCTGCAACGCAATCAACGCGAGCTCGAACGCCTCGAGCGCGAGAAGCAGCAACAGTCCGAGCAGCGGCGGCAACTGCAGCGCTTGTCGCGCGACCTGGAGAAGGCCGCGCAGGAGCTGCGCAACAAGATGTCCCCCGAGGCCATGAAGAAGATGGCCGAGGAGCTGGGCAAGATGGAGGACGAGATCAAGAAGCTCGGTGGGAGCGGCCGCGCGTCCATGCAGATCGCGGAGCTCAAGGAAGTGTTGCGCCGCGCAGGTCGCGCCGAGTCGGGCGAAGGCGGCAAGGGCAAAACTGACGAGCGCGAGCAAAGGCTCTCGGAGTTCGACGAGCGGGCGGGCGGCCAACCAAACGCGCTCCTCCTCGGCGGGGACAACCCGGGCGAGAACACCCTGCTCCTGCCAATGCCGGGCGCAGGGCAGAACCCCGGCAGCGGCGACCAGCCGGGCGATCAGCAAGGTGGCGGCAAGGGGGATGAGCCGCAGCGGCCGGGAGATGGCATCGGCGACCAGCACGATCCGAACGTGCAAGGTGACGCCACGAAGCTGAAGACACAGCAAAAGATCATCCACGCGCGCGGGCAAACGGGAAACGGACCGAGCAAGTCGCAGACGATCCTCAGCGCCTCGGAGCGTGGCTTCGCCAATCGCAGCTACCGCGATGCCTACAAGGACTACGCGTCCGCCGTCGAGGAAGTGATGTCGCAGGAGAGCGTGCCCCCGGGCTACCGCTACTACGTGAAGCGCTACTTCCAGCTCATCCGACCGCGTGAATAAGCCCGCGGCCGTTGTGTTGCTGCTGATGGCGAGCGGCGTGAATGCCGACTCGCTCGACGTGCGCCGTCGTTACGAGGAGACGCTCGTGCAGTCGGCGCTGCGGCAGACCGGTCTCGCGATCGATCCGAGTCCCGAAGGCAAGCTCATCGAAGGCGTGATCGTCGTCGCCAACGACGTGATCATGCCGGGCGACTACGGCATCCCTTACAAGATCCCCATCCTCCATCCCATCCTCGCAAACGTCACGTGGCTCAACCACCTCCACGTGCGAACGAGGCCGTACGTCATTCGGCAAGAGCTGCTCTTCAAGGCTGGGCAGCTCCTGCGCAGCGACGTCATCGAAGAGAGCGGTCGCAACCTGCGCAACCTGTTCATTCTCTCTGTCGCACGCATCGTCGTCGCGCAAGGTAGCTCACCGGACCGCGTCATCGTGCTGGTGGTCACGAAGGACAACTGGACGCTGCGCTTCAACACCAACTTCTCGATCGATCAAGCGCGGCTCGACGCTTTGTCCTTCTCGATCGCCGAGAACAACATCGCCGGCCGCAACAAGACGTTCTCGGTCGAGTACGCCCTCGATCCCGGCCGCCACACCGTCGGGCTCGGCTTCGTCGACCCGCGCATCCGGGGCTCACGGCACGCGCTGAGCCTGCTCGGCGACCTGTTCATCAATCGCAACACCGGCGAACGCGAAGGCGCGCTCGCGCAAGCGTCGTTCGGCCGACCGCTCTACAACCTGCGTAGTCGCTGGGCCTGGGCGGCCTCGGGATCGTTCATCGACGAGATCCGCCGCCAGTTCATCGGTGGCAATCTGCGCCAGCTCAAGTACGGCGAGGAGCTCATCCCGGATGCCTACCACGACCGCGTGTGGACCTCGTCGGTGGAGGTAACGCGCTCGTTCGGCGTGGTCGACAAGCTCAACATCACCGCTGGCTTCCTCGTCGCTGGCACGCTGTACGAGCTGCTCCAGAATTTTCCCACCACCCTGTCCGCGGGCGCACGTAGAGCCTACCTCGGCATCTTGCCGCGCAGTGAGAACGCGTCGGGACCGTATCTGCAAGTGGCTGCGTATCGAGCGAGCTACGTGCGGTTGCAGAACATCAACACGTTCGCGCTGTCGGAGGACTTTCGGCTCGGGCCGACCACGTCGCTGTACGTGCGGTTCGCCGACCCCATCTTCGGGTTCAACTCTCGCTACGTCTCGATCAGCGCGAGCTACGGCGCCACCTACTATGGTCGCGGCAACCTCTTCTCGTTCGGCTTCTCCGCCGGTGCGCGCCTGCAAGGCGGCATCGTCCCGACGGAGAGCTGGGTGAACCAGGTGTACAGCGCGTCGTTCCACGAGGTCTCGCCCCTCCTCAAGTTCTTCCGGCTCCACGTCGCCGGTGCGTTCCAATTCCGCCGCAACGACCTGACCCACGCGCGCATCTCGATCGGCGCCGACACCGGACTGCGAGGCTTCGCGCCGCGCGGGATCGTCGGCAACAACTACTACCGCATCAACGTCGAGATGCGCACGCTGGCGCTCAACTTGTGGACGGTGCACATCGGCGCGGTGGTGTTCTACGACGGTGGTGATGCACCGACCTCGTTCCTCACCGCCAGCTGGCATCAGGACGCCGGCGTCGGGCTTCGCGTGCTCTTCCCACAGTTCAACCGTGACGCGTTGCGCTTCGATCTCGCCTTCCCGATGGAGCTGGCCCCGGGCGGTGGCTACGCGCCGCGCTTCTCGGTGAGCTTCGGTCAGGCGTTTTGACGGGTTCTTGCTATGGTTGACGCCATGTCCGACGTCGAGGAGCAGGTCAGCGCGTTCCGCACCGAGATTGGACGGCTGCGCGCCGAGATCTCGCGCGTGGTGGTTGGCCACGAGGACGTGGTCGAGGGCACGCTGGTCGCGCTGGTGTCGGGTGGCCACGTGCTCATCGAGGGCGTCCCCGGGCTCGGTAAGACGCTCCTCGTACGCACACTGGGCGACGCGCTCGACCTGCCATTTTCGCGCGTGCAGTTCACGCCCGACCTCATGCCTGCCGACATCCTCGGCACGCAAGTGCTCATCGACGACCCGAATGGTGGCCGTCGGTTCGAGTTCCAGCGTGGCCCGTTGTTCGCGAGCTTGGTGCTGGCCGACGAGATCAACCGCGCCACGCCGAAGACGCAGTCAGCGCTGCTCGAGGCCATGCAGGAGCGCAGCATCACCGTCGCCAAAACTACGCACATGTTGCCGTCACCATTCTTCGTGCTGGCCACGCAAAACCCGCTCGAGATGGAGGGGACGTACCCACTGCCCGAGGCCCAGCTCGATCGCTTCTTCGTGAAGCTGCGCGTGCATCCTCCGCGTGGCGAGGCGCTCCATCAGATCCTCGATCGCACCACCGGCGAGGCCACGCCGCGTGCGACCCGCGTGATCGACGGCAAGCGATTGCTCGAGCTCACCGCGCTCGCGCGCCAGGTGCCCATCGCGCGGCCCGTGCAGGAGCTGGTGGTGAAGCTGGTCGAGAACACGCATCCCGGTCCGGGCACCCCCGACCTCGTGCGCAAGTACGTTCGCTACGGCGCGTCGCCGCGTGGTGCCCAAGCGTGTCTGCTGGGCGCGAAGGTGCTGGCGCTCATGGCGGGTCGCTTCGCCGTGTCGACCGACGACCTCCGCAAGATCGCGCCGCTCGCGCTTCGCCACCGGTTAATCCTCAACTTCGAAGGTGCGGCAGAAGGCATCGACCCGGATCGGATCATCGACGCGATTTTGGCTGAGCTGCCGCGAGCCGCCGCGTAGCATGGCCGCGCGTCGCTTCGACGAAGCGTTCCTGCGCAAGCTCGAGTACCTGTCGATCGTGGCTCGTCGTGTCTTCGGCGGCGGCCTCCGCGCGGAGCGTCGCAGTCGCAAGGTGGGCGCCGGCATCGAGTTCGCCGATCACCGCGACTACGCACCCGGCGACGATCTGCGCTACGTCGACTGGGGCATCTACGCGCGCCTCGAGCGGTTGCTGGTGCGGCTCTATCAAGAGGAGGAAGATCTCCACATCTACCTGCTGGTCGATCGCTCCGCCTCGATGGGCGTCGGCGACAAGCTCGAACAGGCCGCGCGCATCGCTGCTGCGCTCGCGTACGTGGGCCTGGCCAACCTCGACCGCATCTCGCTCGTGCCGTTCTCGAGTGGAACGCTGCCGGTCGTACGACCCACGCGCGGTCGCGGCGCGGTGTTGCCAGTGCTGCGGTTCCTCGAGAGCCTCGAGCCCAGTGGTGAAACGTCGCTGCTCGCCGCCGTGCAGGCCTTCGTGCAGCGCGCGCCGCGGCCAGGGCTCGTGGTGCTCATCTCCGACTTCTACGACCTCGACGGCTACGCGGCTGCGCTCGATCTCCTGCGCTTCCGGCGCCACGAGCCCACGGCGATCCAGGTTTGGTCGGCCGCGGAAGCCGAGCCCGATCTCCTCGGCGACGTGGAGCTGCACGACGTGGAGTCGGGCGCCACGTACGAGATCACCGTCGACGAAAAGATGCTCGCGGCCTATCGCACCCGGCATCGCGCGTTGAGCGAAGGCGTCGCGCATCACTGTGCGACCCACGGCATCAACTACGTGCGCGCCGATGTCGCGGTTCCCTTCGATGAAACAGTGCTGCAGGTCTTCCGGCGTGCGGGCGTCGTGGCGTAATCGCCACGTCGGGGTCAGGGACAGCTCGACGTTCGCCAGAAATCTTCCTCAGCGCACTGCTTGCCGCTCGCGGTGGTGCATTGCGCCGAGACCGACGTGGACGTCCCGAGATCGGTGGTCACCGAGCTGACCGCGCCGCCGTGGAGATTGCACGCCGAGTGCGCCTGGCCGCACTGACCGCGATAAAACGACCACAGCTCGCAGCTCGTGCCATCGGCGAACACGCATTGATCGTTGCGCAGCGTGTCGCCGATGCCCTCGCAGTACTTTTGCGGAGGCGTGGGCAGGCCGATGGGCATTCGTTCGTCTTCGCTGCAGCCGCTCCCGACGAGCAGCAACGCACCGACAACCACCGTCTTCCAGCCTGCTTTACGCGCGCCCATCGTCCAGCCCCATACCGCTCGCTACTGGCAGACACAAGTGCGAGCGAAGTCCTGCTCGGCGCACGTCTTGCCGTTGGCGACGGCGCAGGAGGCGTACGTCGACGTCGGGGTCTGCACGTTGGTGACCTGTCCACCGTGGAGCGCGCAGAACGAGTGCGTCTGCCCACATTGTCCACGGAAGAAAGCCCATGCGTCGCAGCTCGTTCCATCGGGAAACGCGCACATGCTGTCCACGGTGGCATACCCGAGCTCGGCGCAGTACACGCTCGCGGGGTTCGCGCTTCCGTCCGAGCCCGTGAGCGGCTTGCACGTTGGTGGCGCATCCGGGACACAGCAGAACGATCCGACGCCGCCGCCACACGCGTCGGGGCCGATCGAGTGGCCATGCGGGCAGCTGCCCGGGTAGACGGCCTCGCATTCCCCACCCGCCGCCGTGCACGCCGCGGTCGGATCGGACGGCGCTGACGAGAGGTCGGGGTTGCCGGTCGGCGGCGACATGTCCGCACTCCCTCCCGTCGGGAGCGCGTCGCCGCCACAGCCCACCGTCATCGTCATCGCCAACAAAGCCACGCAAAACAGATTCTTGGTCATCGTTTTCCTCGGTCCGAAGGGAGGCGAGGCGCCCTGTGCGCCCGCTGTTTCCCTCGTTGACACAGGACCCGGGACGCCATCCCACCGTGCGGGTCAGGAAAGTAACTTCTCAAAAAGTGACGGCAGCCAAGGCAGCCACATCGTCAAATCGCCCAATACTGCACGAATTCAGCGACTCGATTGAGAGCCGCCGGCA
>JAYUBF010000045.1:0-2492 GCA_043741435.1 Myxococcales bacterium | reverse complement strand
TACGACCAAGGGCCCTTTCTGTCATGAAAGAGCATCCAGCGCATGCGCCAGCCTCCAACCCAACCCCAGTGCTCGCGCGCCTGGAAAACGATGCCCAGCGTCCATCGCGTACGCTGGCGAATGGCCGTGCGAAACGTGTGGGGGAAGTTGGCGCGCGTCGCGATGACGTCTTGTCTCACCGTGCCGTCGGGTTGGGTGGACGCGAGCACCTGGCGCACGAACACCGCGAGCATGCCCTCCATGGCGAGCTTCAGTCCAATCTCGTAGTCCTCGGTGAGCGATTGGATGCCGAAGGGCTTGTCACCTTCCGCGATCCGGTCGAGCGCGTCGCGGCGGATGGCAGTGGCGACGCCCGCGGAAGGAATAAACGTTCCGGCCCACTCGCGCGCGTAGAGATTCTTGGTGTGCTGCTCCGCGAATTCGTCCATGTACGCCCCCGCCGTAAACTCCCAGATCTTCGCGACGAAGGGATAGATCGGGGTTTGAATCATGTCGATGTCGCCACGAGAGGCGAAGATCCGGTTGTAGAGCTTGAGCTCGAGCGGATGCATGACGTCTTCCGGATCGTGCAGGACGATGAATGCGTAGCGCTCGCCGCGCTCCGCTTCACGCCGCCGCAGGGCCTCGACGGCGACGTTCAGGCAGTCCGCCTTGTTCGTGGGCCCCTCGCGTGAGTTCACCCCCTTGGCGATGTGGGGGAACTCGGACGCCACGAGGTCCACGGCCTGTTGCGTTCGAGGGTCATTTGGATAGGTGCCGATCACGAAGTCGTAGTTCTCGTAGTCGATGCGCTTCGCGTTGAAACGCAGCATCTCCCCAATGACGTCGTACTCGTGCCAGGTCGCCGTGAGAATGGCGGCGGGCTGCTCGGCAATCGCGTCGAGCTGCGACCGTTTGAGGTAGCGCCCACGATCGTGCCGGTCGCCGAGCCGGCGGTTCCAGTAGACGATATCGATGACCAGATCGTCGAGCCCGCTCACCGCGAAGCCGACAAGCACCACCACCAACAGTATCGTAAGGATGTACACGGGGCGATCGATGCCTGAGATTGGACTGTGCTCGTCACTGAGATTGCCCTTGCGTTGGCACTGATGCAAGCTCTTCCTCCACAGCGCCCCGTGCGGGCCGCTGATGCGGAGCCCGCGCGCGTGCGCGTCATCGGTGGACTTCTGCGCGCGGAACAGCTCGTCCTTCACGGTCCATACGATCGTTTGGAGCTGGTGCTCCCGGTGCCGCGCGCCGCACGCGTTCGCCCGGGGATGATCGACCTGGGATTCACCTTTGGGGGAGTCATGCTGCCCGACGCGAATCTCCAGCTCTTTGTGAACGGCCAGCGTCGCGCGGTCGTGACGCGCTCAACCGCAGGCCCTGGACGGAGCGCGCGAGTAGAGTTGCCACTGCGCGTGCAAGACCTCGCTGGCGGGTCGGTGGCGCTCGCAATCGAGGCGCGGCTCGTCGCCGGCAGCGACCGGTGCGGTGAGGATTCGCGCTCGTCGGCTCAGGTGCGCGTCGATCCGGCGTCCTCTCTTCGCCTGCACCCCGATAGCGGAGTGGTTGGCCCCCGCGAGGTAGCGGTTGAGACGCTTCCGCAGCAGGTCGTCTTCTCCCTCGCGAGCCGCGCTCTCACCGCGAGCGAAATGGATACGGTACTGCGCGCGTCATCACGTCTCGTTTAGGAGGGGCATTCGGTGCGATTCGTTCGTGCTCCGCAACAGACCATTGCCGCAGTCACGCACGAGGGCGTCGTCCCCGGCGATGTGATGGCGTTGACCGTTATCGAGACGGCCCCAAGGACGATCAACCCAACGCTGCCGGAGCTCGGCGTGGGAAACCTCGCGCGCGGCTTTGCCCGCTCCGTGAACTGGCGCATTCCGCTTGACATGCGAACGCTGCCCGCGGGCCGCATCCCCGAGCGGCTCATCCTGAAGATGGTCGTCGCTCCCGATCGGATGGACGAACTCCTCGGCATGCGCGTCTATCTCAACGACCTGTTGCTGCGCCGCGTAAGCGTGCTCGGAAACGGCACGCGCCGTACGATCCGGCTTTCGCTTCCGGCCGATGCGCTGCGCATTTACAACGAGGTGCGCGTGATCGCGCAGCGCTCGCAAGAGACTTTCGGTTTGTGCACTCATGAACCCATGACCTATCCCGCACAAGTTCAGGAGGACAGCTACCTGGTCACCGCCGCCGCGCCAACCAGGCCGCGACAGTTTGGTGCGTTCGTCGCGGCGCTACCCGCGCAGTTCGATCTCTTTCTGCCCGACGCAGCGGCTCGCGATGGAGAAACGGTGCTGCCGTTGCTGCTCGCGGCCGAGCGATCCCTATGGGGACAGGGGCGGCGGGCGCGCATTCGCCTCTATCCGGCGGGCGAACGGCCCTCTCTTGACGAGGCTGCCGTCGTTGTCGAGCCATCGCGCGGCAGCGAGACCGTGGTGCGGCTAGCCCGACTGAACGGAAATCCAGTGCTCTCGATCACGCCAGCGCTCCGCGGT
>JAYUBF010000044.1:0-8283 GCA_043741435.1 Myxococcales bacterium | reverse complement strand
GCCGGGGAACGGGCCCTCGGTATCCCTTGGCCATCGACGTCGAAGAGGCCGACGTACACCTCGCCGCGAAAGGCATCGAGCGCAGCGACGACGGTGCTGCCGGCCGGAGCGCGCGCGGCGAGGACTTCCAGCGACGAGATCATCACGAGCGGCGCGTTCGCACCGAGGCACAAGCCCTTGGCGGTGCCGAGGCCGATGCGCAAGCCGGTGAAGGAACCGGGGCCCGCGCCGACCGCAACACCGACGAGATCGCGCGCGCTGCAACCGGCCTCCGTGAACAGCTCGTCGATGAGCACCAACAGGCGCTCGGAGTAGGTGGCCACCCTCTCGGCACGCTCGAAGATGCGGTCGCCCACCTGCAGCGCGACCGATGCGAGCGGCGTGGAGGTATCGAGCGCGAGCACGGCAGCGCTCATAGCGCACGTCCGAGGAGGCGCGTCAGATCGTTCCACGAGGCGAACAAGAACAACGCGACCAGGAGCACCAGGCCCACGACGGTGGCGCGGCGGCGCGAGCGCAGCGAGACCTCGCGCCCGAGCAAGCCCTCGACGATGATCAGCGCGCCTTGTCCTCCGTCGAGCAAGGGCAGGGGTATCAAGTTGATGAGCCCGAGGTTGAGCGAGACCAAGGCGGCCATCGCGAGAAACGCTGTCCAACCCTCGCGCGCCGACTTGCCGGCGGCGACCACGAGCTGCAGCGGGCCGCCGATCGAGCTGGCCGACACCGCGTGAGTCGCCACCCCGAGCAGCGTGCGGGCGATCAACATCGACACGGCGCCAGTGCGCTCCACCGCGCGCGCCAGCGCCCGCGGCATGCGGCGATCGACCTCGATGAGGCGACCCGGCTCGAGTGCTTGCGGACCAACGGCACCGAAGCGCGCAGCACGCGCGCCGCGCTCGGATCCCACCGTCGCTGCGAGCTGAAACCGGGCTTGTTGCACCATCGCTGTCTGCGGACGGAACCAGACGATCTGGTGCTCGGCCGTGGGCCGTTCTTCGACGGCCCTTTCGAACAGCTCCCACGAGGTCAGCGTCGCGTCGTCGAGTCGAAGCAACAAGTCGCCGCGCCGCAGGCCCAGGCCTTCGGCCGAGGAGCCGTCTTCGATGTCGTAGACGAATAGATCGGCGGGGCGCACGCCCGCGTCGTAGTGACCGCGCGGTTTCGCGACGAGCGCGCGATCGGACGGCGTGAGCGATTGCGCCGCGAGGACAGGCTCGAGCGTGGGCACCACAGTGGCGACGGCGGGCTCGAGCCGACCGACCGCGGCAAACTCCACGCTGCGCGCTGGCCGCACGTAGCTGACCACCAGCATTCCGCCGCCATGTGGGTTCACCAACGGATCGAGATCGGCGAGTGACTTTGCCGGGCGACCTTGAATGGCCAGCACCACGTCGAAGCTGTGCATCCCGGCGAGACCGGCAGGCGACTGTGCAGAGATGACGCCGACCTGCGGCAGCCGCCGGTGCGGCGCGATGCCGATGAGGCCCACCGGCGCTTCGCTCGGCGCCGCATCAGGGCGAAGGTGCTCGCGCGGACGCACGTACTTCTCGAGGGGCTTCTCGACGCCGGCGCGCTCGATGGTGAGCTTCAGCTCGCGTCCGGGGGACACGAGCAAGCGCTGGTTGAGCTCTTCCCAGTAGCGAACGGGCTCCCCGTCGACGGCGACCACCCGATCGCCGGAACGCAAGTCGGCCTCGGCGGCGGGCAGCCCCGCGAACACGGTGCCGATCTCCGAGGCCAGCGCTGTTTCTTGATGCACGGTGATCGCGAAGAACAACGGCACCGCGAGCAAGATGTTGGCGAGCGGGCCGCCCAGGATGACGGCCATACGTTGCCAAGGTGGCCGGGTCGCGAACGACTCCGCGCGGCGGGAATCGGGGACCGGCTCATCGCTGTCTTCGCCGAGGAGCCGCACGTAGCCACCGATGGGAAACATGCGGACGGACCACTCGGTGCCACGCAGGACGGCCCGCAACACCGGATGTCCCACGCCGAACGAGATCGACAACACCCCGATGCCGAGCAGGCGCGCCGTGATCATGTGACCGAGCTCATGCACGATCACGAGCGGTCCGATGAGGACCAGGAACCACAGCAGCGTCACGGCCGGTGCAAGATACCAGGTTCACCGGGATGGTCTATACTCGACGATACCGTCGTGAGTGAGCGCGCGCACCGTGGCTGACCAGCCGGACCCACAGCAGACCTCGGAGAAGCTCGCCGAGGTCCTGAAGGAGCTGGCGCTCAAGATCGAGCGCTTGAAGCAGCTCTACGAGCAGTACTTCATGGGCATCGAGCGCATGGAGCCCATGGTCGCGCGCAAGGAGTGCACGCGCACCATCTTGCTGCTGCAGCAGGGCTACATCCGCAACACGGCGCTCCGCTACAGGTTCAACACGATGCTGCAGAAGTGGGGGTCGTACACGACGTACTGGAGCCGCACCCTGCGCGAGATCGAGAACGGCACCTACGTACGACACATCCAGAAGGCCGCGCGCGCCGCCGCCGAGAAGGGCCGTGTGCTGCCTGCCGAGATGCGCCTGAAAGGCGCGCTGCACTCCGAGGCGCCGGCGTCCGAGGAAATGCGGCCGACACAGGGCAAGCCGCAGCCGATCCTCACGCCGCCAGGCATGCCGGTGAAGCCCGGCGCACCGCTGCAGACGCCACCAGCACGCACGGGCGTGCCTGCCCTGCCACAGGGCGCCAAGCCCTCGGGTCCACCGCCCGTTCCCGGGCGTGCGTCGCCTCCGCCCATCCCTGGCGCAGCGAGACCCCCGGTACCGCCGGAGGCCGCGCGTCCGCCGGTGCCCTCGTCGGGCGTACCGGGGATGTCCGAGAACGACCTGCGCGCCCTGCACAGAAAATACTCCGAGGCTCGCGTTGCCGCGGGCGATAACGCACCCGTTCGCTACGAGTCGCTGGTGGCGACACTACAGAAGCAGGCGCCGAAGCTGCTCGAGCAGCCGGGCGTGCGTGGGGTTCGCTTCGATGTTTCCGTGCGCGACGGCAAGGCCGTCTTGAAGGCGATTCCGACCAAATAGCACCCGTCGGATCTTTTGTTGACATCCGGATACCCAAAATCTAGGGTACTGAACACATGCGCACCTTCCTCGCACTCTGCTTCTCGGTGGGAACGACCCGCCGGCTGGCCGAGGCAGTGGAGCGCGAGATGCCGAAAGTGTCGGGCGGTAACGCCAAGCTCGCCTGGGTGCCGCCGGCGAACTATCACGTGACGCTCAAGTTTTTTGGCGACATCCCGCCCGAGTCGCTGGACGCGATCATCGTGAAGATGAAGCAACGCTGCGCGAACCTGCCGCCCGTCGAGCTCAAGGCCAAGGGCTTCGGTACGTTCCCCGGTCCCGGTACCACTGACCCGGCGCGCGTCTTGTGGGTCGGCATCACGGACAGCACGAACGGCAAGCAGCTCACCACGTTGCACGCGGCGATCGAGAGCGACATGCACGAGCTAGGCTTCGCGCGTGAAGCGAGGACTTTTCAGCCGCACCTGACGGTGGCGCGCGTGCTCGAGACCAGTCCGTCGCTACAGTGGAAGTCGGACGTGGATCTGGTTACGGACAGAGTCCCCGAGATCGTGCTCTACGAGAGCCTGCTGACGACACAGCTCACAACGCAAAGCGAAGGCGCGCCAGATAATATAGATAATATAGATAATCCAGATAATATAGGTGGCCCGCGCAAACCCCGTCCCGGCGTGGAGTACCTCGCCCGGGCCCGGGTGCCCTTTTTGAAAAAGTAACGAAGCACTCAGGAGATCAAACATGGCGTGGGGCAGAAGCGAAGAGAAGAAGGCTTCAGAAGAAAAGACCACCGGCACCCCGGGCGCGACGCGCGCAGGGCGTGACGCGGCAATCGATCTGGCGGTCTCGTCGATCGAGAAGCAGTTCGGCAAGGGCTCCATCATGCGACTCGGCGAGGATCAAAAAGCGCCCGAGGTTCAGGTGGTGCCGACGGGATCGCTGGCGCTCGACATCGCGCTCGGCGCCGGTGGTTTGCCGCGCGGTCGCGTGTGCGAGATCTACGGACCGGAATCGTCGGGCAAGACTACGCTCACGTTGCACGTCATCGCCGAGGCGCAGAAGCGCGGCGGTATCTGTGCCTTCGTCGACGCCGAGCACGCGCTCGACGTGGTCTACGCTCGCAAGCTCGGTGTTCGCACCGACGACCTCCTCGTGTCACAACCCGATAATGGCGAGCAGGCCCTCGAGATCGCCGACATGCTGGTGCGCTCGGGCGCCATCGATGTCGTCGTCGTCGACTCGGTCGCGGCCCTCGTGCCGAAGGCCGAGATCGAAGGCGAGATGGGCGATTCGCACGTCGGTCTGCAGGCGCGCCTCATGTCGCAGGCGCTGCGCAAGCTTACCGGCACCATCTCGAAGAGCAATACCCTCGTCGTCTTCATCAACCAGATCCGCATGAAGATCGGCGTCATGTTCGGGAGCCCGGAGACCACCACCGGTGGCAACGCGCTCAAGTTCTACGCGTCGGTGCGCCTCGACATTCGCCGCATCGGTGCCATCAAGCAAGCCGAGAAGGTCATCGGCAACCGCACCAAGGTGAAGGTGGTGAAGAACAAGCTCGCGCCGCCATTCCGCGAGGTCGAGTTCGACATCATGTACGGCGAAGGCATCTCCAAGGAGGGCGACATCCTCGATCTCGCCTCCGAGGCGAACGTCGTCGAGAAGTCCGGCGCTTGGTTCGCCTGGAAGGGTGAGCGCATCGGTCAGGGCCGTGAGAATGCGAAGGAGTTCCTCAAGAACAACCCGCAGATCGCAGCCGACATCGAAGCCGCCGTGTTGCAAAAGCACAGCATCACGCGCGCGGGCGATCTCGCCGGTGCGCCGGTTGCTCCCGTCGTTCCCGTGGTCCCCGACGCGACGAAGGCTTCCGGCAAAGACGCGGAGCCGGCGGTGAATGGCAGCACCAAGAAGCAGCGTCCGGCGCCTGACGCCGTTCCGCGCGCGTAACGTCTAGCTACACCGTCTCGACAACACGAGCCTGGGTGCGCCTTTCTCGAAAGAGGAGGAAGGCTTTGCCCAGGATCGTTCTCTTTCAGTCTGGAGGAATGAAATGGACAAGCTCTCCACGAAGAGGTTCATCTGCCCGCTTTGTTCTCGTCGCTGCCGCGGGCTCCACGCGTGTCCACCTCTCAACAACCTCGAGCAGTGGGTGATGCAAAAGATCCGGCGCAGATCCTTCAGCGAACGAGCGAGCGATACTCTTCGGTGAGCACGAAGCCGTCGCCCATGTTGGTGGCGCGGAGCAACGCGTAGTAATCGAGGAAGCGGAACTCGCGGCTGGCCTGGCGCAGAAGGCCATGGCCCAGCACCGCGGGAGAGGCATCCCCTTCCACGCGGGTGGATTCGCCCACGCGCCGAGCTAGATCTTCGGCGCGCGCGTCGAGCTCGGCGCTCACCTGCGCAGCGTCGGCAAAACGGCGTACGGCGACGAGCTCTACCAAGCGGTCGGACTCGTCGAACGTGAACCAGAGGCTTCCTGGGGCCATGCTGCAGTCGAGCTCGATGGCCCGACCGCTGCGGCACGTGAGGTGTTCTGCCTCTGCCCAGGCAGAGATCTCCGCACGGGTGGTGTGATCGAGCACGAAGTTTCGCGCAGGCCGCGACTGGGCCATCGCTTGTCCCGCATGCTGCGCCGCGAACTGACGGCGACGCGCTTGCTTCATCGCCTCATCGACCGGGCGATCGAAGCCGAGTGGGCACGTCGCTCCCACGGCCCTCGTCGCTCGGCCGAGCAAGCCGAGGAGTGGGCGCGCCATCGGCATGTGGAGAAGGCCGATGACGCCCACCACGACGACCGCGAACAGCGACGCGGCGCCCAGGGCACGCCACGCGCTGGTGCGAGCGATCATGGCTACTGGCCCACGATGGTCGCTTTGAACGAGGCGTCGAGCAGCGGCGGAGCGAAGCAGCTAGTGACGTCGTCGGGGCTCGCCGCGCCGCCGGTGCCGTGCTTCACGCCCTTGGCGAGCAGCGCCGGGACCACCACGTTGGTGACGAAGTAGTCGTACTGCGCCGAGGTGATGGCGAGACCGGCGTGGGCGGTCTTCATGTCCTGCACGCCGTTGTACATCTTGTTGTCCGTGTAGGTAATGCTGGTCGGGCCGCCATAGACGAACACCAGGAACGCGGCGAGCTTGCCGGTGAACGTGGTGGCGTTGTCGGCAGTCGACGGTGGTTTGCCGGTGCCGATCTTGCCGAACGAGTCACCGAGGTTGGTGGTGCTGTTGGCCGTCAGCTCGGCGGTCACGCCCGCGAAGATGGCTTCGTTCACGGCGACGAAGGCGTTCACGCCGTACGTGTCGAACGCGTTCTTTCCGGACGAGTCGCACTTCAGCTTCGCGGCGGGGCCGGTGCCGGTCGGCGTGTAGGTCGCCATGTCTCCCTTCGTCGTGACAGGGTCGTCGCCACCGCACGCACCCATCGTCATCCCACCACTCGTCATCAAGAGCGCGCTCAGCAGCATATTCTTCGTCGACATCAGGGTCCTCCAGCAATAATGGTTCAAGGCTTTACGGATGGAGATGCGCTCCGGACTGGAGAAATCGAAACAATCGTCTGGGCACGCGTACGAACGAGACGACGGATCGGATTAGAAAAAACTTCACTACATCCGTGGACGGAGATGCGTCCGTACCTAGTTAGATGTTGCTCGCACCACGCCAGTCCGATATCAAGAGCCCAGTGCTCGGCATCCTCCTCGCAGCGCTCTTGCCCTCGCGGCGCGCGGATGAAGAGTCGGCGCTGCTGACCCGCATCGCGGATACGGATCGCGCGGCGCTGAAGACGCTGTACGACCGGTTGTCGGCGCAATCGATGGGGGTGGCGCTGCGTGTGCTCGGCTCACGGGCCGAAGCCGAAGACGCGGTGCAAGAGAGCTTCATCGACGTATGGAATCGATGCGCACAGTTCGATCCGGCGCGCGGCTCGGCACGGGCCTGGGTGCTGTCGATCGTGCGCAACCGTTCGATCGACCGGCTGCGTTCACGCGGCGCCAACACGCGCATGGTCGATCGCGCAGAGGGCGAGGCGATTGTCGACAAGCCGCACGTGCGCAGCCCGCTCGAGCGAGTCGAGGCCCGGGAAGAGCGCACCCAGATCCAGCAGGCGATGGCCGAGCTGTCGGCGGAGCAACGCCATGCGCTCGAGCTCGCGTACTACGAAGGCCTGTCGCAAAGCGAGATCGCGGCGCGTCTCGGTGAGCCTCTCGGCACGGTGAAGAGCCGCGTGCGCGCGGCGATGGAGAAGCTCGCCGGGCTGCTCGGCCGCTATCGGAGCGCCTCGTGACGTGTGCCGAGTGGAAAGCGCTCGTCGACGAATACGCGCTGGGCACGCTCGAGCCGGCGGAGCGGGCTGCATGCGACGCTCACCTTGCGTCGCGCGAGCCGCACGACGGCTGCTACGACGCGCTTCGCTCGGCGATGGAGCGAGTCACCGCGATCGGTCTCGCGCAGGAACCGGTGCTGCCTTCGCCGTCGGTGTGGCCAGCCATCGAGGCACGCCTCGGCTCCGTTGCAGCAGCAGCGGCGCCGCGTCGACGCTCCGCCGAGTGGGTGGCGTGGTCCGTCGCGGCGGCCCTGCTGCTCTGTGTGCTGTGGGTCGCGCGCGATCGCCACGACATGGAAGTCGCGCTGCAGGTCGCCGGCGATCATGCCGCGCAAGCACAGCAAGCGCACGCCAGGTGCGCCGACGAGCTGTCGCAGAGCCGCGCCGAGGCGAAGCTGCAACAAGACGCGCTCGACCTGTTGACCCGCAGCGGCACGCGGCTCGTCGCCCTCGCGCCGCAAGGGGGCGCCGCCAGCACGGCGAACATGATCTTCCACGCCGAATCGCAGCGTGCGTTCTTGGTCGCCAAGGGCTTGCGGGCACCGACTGGCAAGGATTACGAGCTGTGGTTCATCCGCGGCGATCAGAAGATCGCGGCCGGCCTGTTACGCGGCGACGATCACCGCGGCGCATTGCTCACCGCGATCGATCCCGCCTTGCTCGCAGGCGCTCCGCCCGACGCGGTCGCCGTCACGCTCGAACCGGCCGGTGGCGGTCCGCAGCCGCTCGGCCCGATCGTCCTCGTCGGCAAGATCTAGGGCGTGTCCCTGAATTCCATCGTTGACGTTGACGGCGATGGCTCATGATTCATCACATCTTCGGACGGAGAGGAATCAGGCAACAGGCAACAGGCAACAGGCAACAGGCAACAGGCAACAGGCAACAGGCAACAGGCGACAGGCGACAGGCGACAGGCGACAGG
>JAYUBF010000043.1:0-2500 GCA_043741435.1 Myxococcales bacterium | reverse complement strand
ATCTGCACGTGGTCGATCTCGACGGCGCCTTCGACGGCTCGAGTCATGCCGGCGCGCCAAACCGCAAGGCGATCGGCGACATCCTCAAGAGCGCGGTCCTCTGCGACGTGCAGGTGCAGGTCGGGGGCGGCTTGCGATCGATCGCTGCGATCGACGCGCTCATCGAGGCCGGCGCTGCCCGCGTGGTGCTCGGAACGATCGTAGTGGAAGATCCCACCGTGCTCGTCGCGTCGGCGGCGAAGCATCCCGGGAAGATCGTGGTTGCCGTCGATGCGAGGGACGGCATCGTCGCGATTCGTGGCTGGACCGAGAGCAGTGGTCGCAGCGCCATCGAGATGGCAACCGAGGCGCAGAGCGTGGGCGCGGCCGCCGTGCTCTACACCGACATCGCGCTCGATGGTACCGGCCGCGGCCCCAACGTGGAGGCCACGCGACGCCTCCAGTCCGCGCTGCACATCCCGGTCATCGCGTCGGGTGGCGTGGGCTCCCTCGATCATCTGCGGGCGCTCAAGCACGCCGACCTGCGGGAAGCGATCGTGGGCAAGGCGCTGCACGACGGGCGCGTGTCGCTGGCGCACGCCATGCGCGTTTGCTCGGGCCCGCCGCTGTGAGCGCACGCCGCATCATTCCCTGTCTCGATGTCGCCGATGGTCGCGTGAAGAAGGGCGTACGCTTCGTCGAGCTCCGCGACGCCGGTGATCCGGTGGACTGCGCCCAGGCCTACGACGCCCAGGGTGCCGACGAGCTGTGCTTCCTCGACATCTCCGCCACCGCAGAAGGTCGCTCCACGCTCATCGAGGTGGTGGCCCGTACTGCCGACAGCATCTTCTTGCCGCTCACCGTCGGTGGCGGCGTGCGCTCGGTCGCCGATGCGCAGAAGCTGTTGCGCGCGGGTGCCGACAAGATCGCCATCAACTCGGCCGCGGTGGCACGTCCGCAGCTCATCGCCGAGCTCGCGGGCGCGTTCGGTGCGCAAGCCGTGGTGGTCGCCATCGATGCGCGCGCCTCCGGCGACGATTGGCGCGTGTTCGTGCGCGGAGGCCGCGACGAGACGCCGCTCTTCGCGCAGGCCTGGGCCGAAGAGGCCACGCGCCTCGGCGCTGGCGAGATCTTGCTGACCAGCATGGATCGCGATGGCACCAAGGTCGGCTACGACCTGCGGCTCACCCGCGCCGTCGCCGATGCGGTGCCCGTGCCCGTCATCGCTTCCGGCGGTGCTGGCAACCTCGCGCACCTCGCCGAGGCTCTCGGTGACGGCGGCGCCGATGCGGTGCTCGCGGCCTCGATCTTCCACTTCGGTGAGCTGCGCGTGCCCGAGGTGAAGCGCTATCTGGCCGAGCGCGGCATCCCGGTGAGGCCCGCGTGACGGCGGGCGGGCCACAAGGCGAGCTGGTGGTGGCCGTGGTGCAAGACGCGCTCGACGGGCGTGTGCTCATGGTCGCCTATATGGACGAAGAAGCGCGCCGGCTCACCATCGAGACGGGTGAGGTCACGTTCTGGTCGCGCTCGCGCAAGCAGCTCTGGAAGAAGGGCGAGACGTCGGGCAACGTGCTCCGCCTCGTCGAGATGAAACCAGACTGCGACGGAGATGCGCTGCTGGTGCGCGCGCGGCCAGCGGGCCCGACCTGTCACACGGGCTCCCGCACGTGCTTCGGCACCGATGGGAAAGAGCCCGTGCCCAGCGAGCTGCAACACCTGCAAGACACGATCGAAGAGCGCAGGCAGGCAACCGCGACCACGTCGTACACGCGACAGCTCCTCGACGGTGGGCCACAGAAAACGACGGCGAAGATCACCGAAGAGGCGGCCGAGCTGTGCGAAGAGCTCGTGCGGACACCGAGAGATCGCACGCGCGTGATCTGCGAAGCCGCCGACGTTCTCTTTCACGTCCTCGTGGGCTTGAGCGAAGCAGACTGCACGCTCGCCGATGTGGAAGCCGAGCTCCAGCGACGCAGCGGGCGCTCGGGCCTGGACGAGAAGGCATCGCGCAAGTGAATCGAATGCAACAGGCGACCGGAAACCGGCAACCGGCAACCGGCAACGTGTTTGAACAGATCTGCTGTTGCCCGTTGCCCGTTGCCGGTCCCCTGTTGCCGGTTTCCGAAAGATCAGGACAAGGCGCGTGACCCTCAGCATCGCCGCCGTCCTCGGCGACAAGGGCCTCCTGGCGCACGCGTTGCCCGGATACGAGAGCAGGCCCGGGCAGCTGCAGATGGCCGAGGCTGTGCAGACCACGCTCGCGAGCGGACGCTCGTTGCTGGTCGAGGCGGGCACCGGTACGGGCAAGACCCTCGCGTACCTCGTGCCCGCGATCCTCTCGGGCATGAAGGTCGTCATCTCGACGGGGACGAAAAACTTACAGGAGCAGATCTTCCACAAGGACATCCCGCTCCTGCGCGCGGAGCTGCCGACGCCGTTTCGCGCGACGCTGATGAAAGGGATCTCGAACTATCTGTGCCTGCGTCGCTTCGGTGAGCACCGCGCGCGCAGTGCAGTGGAC
>JAYUBF010000042.1:0-24231 GCA_043741435.1 Myxococcales bacterium | reverse complement strand
GTGTCCTGAACAAGCCTATTGCTGCCGCAGATTCCCCTCTACAATCTCCCCGGGCAGCGGCGTACGCTGATTCCGCCTCGACCTATTGAGCAATTACTGAAGATCACGCCAAGCATTCAGAGTCAAAGACTTTTAAGTGCGATCACCCTGCGCGGGGTTCGCCGTCTCCACCCCTGGCCCATCCGTTGCTTGTATGGGCAACGATGACGTCATTTCTCCGAATTGCAGTCGTTCTGCTCGTGACCTCGAGCGCCACGGCGTACGCTGATGCGCCGTATGCCGAAGAGCTCTCGCTCGCTCGCGAGCTGGCACAGGCCGGCGGGGCCAAGGCCATGCAGTACCGCGGCAAGGTGGCGGCCGAATACAAAGACGGCCACGAGGTGGTCACCCAGGCCGACCGCGAGATCTCCGGCGACATCGTGGCCGGCATCCACCAGCGCTATCCGAAGGACCTCGTCATCACCGAGGAAGACAAGAGCAACTGGTGGAAGCTGCCGTTTGCCAAGCGCGTCTGGTTCATCGATCCCATCGACGGCACTGAAGACTTCGTCGGCGGTCACGATGGCTTCGCGGTGCAAATCGGCCTCGTGCAAAAGGGGCGCATCTTCGGCAACGGCAAGGCCGTCGTCGGAGCGGTGTACCAGCCCGCCGCGGATCGCATGATGTTCGCTGCGCCCGGCATCGGCGCGCGCATCATCGAGGGTGGGCGCGAGCGCGCGCTCAAGGTGTCGTCCCGCACCGAGATGTCGGCGCTTCGGCTCATCGTCTCCAACTCGCACCGCACGCCGCTCACCGATGGGATCAAGCAATCGCTCGGCATTGTCGAGGAGATGCCGATTGGCTCCGTGGGTGTAAAGCTCGGCTACATCGCGCGCGGGGAGCACGATCTCACTTTCAAGGACAACTCGCAGGCGAAGGTGTGGGACATCGCCGGCCCGCAGGCCATCCTCGAAGCCGCAGGCGGCAAATTCACGACGATGACCGGCAGGGCGTTCAACTACAACCGCATCCACACCAATGGCGGCATCTTGGCGACGAACGGCGTGGCCCACGCCGAGGTGGTGCGACGCGCGGCGCCCGTGCTGCGCGCCGGCGCGCCCAAAGGTAGATAGTCGCCAGATAGCCGTCCGCGCGACGGTGACGCGCGTTTTGTAGTAGCGTCCGGCCTACCGATGCGCGGGACCATCTCGATCCGGAACCTCGAGTTTCAGGCCAACCACGGCCACAGCGCGGCCGAGCGCAAGAGCGCGCGGCGTTTTCAGGTCGACGTCGACATGAGCATCGAGATCGATCGCGCCGTCGATAGCGACCGGCTCGCCGACACGGTCAACTACCACGAAGTCTGCGCGATGCTCGTCGAGATCGGTCAGGGCGGCCCATATCGGTTGCTCGAGGCCCTCGCGGGCAAGATGATCGCCAGCATCCGCGCGCGCTTCCCCGCCGCGCACGTAGCGCTGGAGCTGCGCAAGCTGCACCCGCCCTGCCCGGGCAACCCTTCGTACACCAGCGTCCGTCTCGACGTTGGCTAGTATTCGCTTTCGCTTTTCTACTCCACGGAGCTGCTTTTTAAATGAAGCGTCACATCTTCGTCTCCATTCGCTATGTGCTCTCCCTGGCCGTGCTGTCCCTGGTCGGCTGCCAGAACCCGGACGGCAACGGTCCGGCATTCACCTTCACTGTCGCCGAGGGCGCGCAGAGCACCTCCGCCCTGCCATGGCCGTCCGATCTCTTCATGGACGCGAACGGACACATCGCGCCGGCGTCGCTCCCGCTCAGTGACAGCGCGCAGACCACGTCGCTCTTGAACGATCTGGCGACCCTGCAAGATGGCTTCGGCGTCTCATCGGGTGCGTACTTTCCCGTCGACACGGCGGCCGGCAAGGTCGACGCCGCTTCGCTCGTCGGCAACGTGCATCTCTATCCACTCTCGTGCAAGAACGGATCGTCACCCGGCACCGACGAGCTTCCCGTCTACGCGTACCTTCGCGCGAGCGACAAGCCGCAGCGCGTGTACGCGCGACCAGTGTTCGGCGCGGTGCTCCACGAAGCCTGCACCTACGCCTACGTCATCACCCGCGACGTGAAGACCGACCTCGGGGCGCTCGCACCGTCGGCGGACCTCACCGCATTGCTGTCGGAGTCCGCGCCCGGAGCGCGGCTCCTGCATGCGCACGACGTGTACGCACCATTGCGCGCGAAGCTGGCGAACGGCTCGATTGACGCCGCGCAGGTCGCAGCCGCGACGGTGTTCACCACGCACACGCTCACCAAGGATTACCTCGCGGCTCGGGCGGCGCTCCTGGCCGGCGCCAAGCCCAAGGCGACCGTCTCGCAGATCTGGGCGCGCACCCCCACCACCGATGACAATGGCTCTCTCGATACCATCTTCGGAGTCGCCACCGTCGAGCAGCCCGGCATGGACAACGCCGGCGGCATGGCGCACGCCGGGATCGAGTACGTCATCCAAGGCTCGTACACCGCCACCGACTTTCTCGGCGGTGCCACCAAGAATGCGCTGGGCATCGACGCCACCGTCGTGGGCCAAGTGGAGTACGACGCGGCGGGCGCACCGAAGGCCAAGGGCAGCATCTTGGTTCCATTCACCCTCGTCATTCCGACGGGCGCCGACCTCACCAACCTCAAGTACTCGGTGATCCAGCACGGCCTAGGCTCGCAGCGCCTCGACATGATGACCGTCGCCAACACGCTGGCGACGAAGGGCATCGCGTCGATCCTCATCGACCTGCCGTTTCACGGTGCGCGTTCCGCCGACGCGCAGGACAAGCTGACGGACCTCACCGACGCAATGGCGCCCGACGGCTTTTCCGAGTACTCCTCCAACGCGTCGCTCGGCTTCTTCTCGGTCAATGGGAACACGGCGATGGGCATCCCGCAGCTGTCGCCACGCTCGGTGCGCTCGCACTTCTTCCAGGCCGTGAACGACCTCGAGGCGGCGTACCTCCTCCTCGGCGGTGGCGATCTCTCGGCCATCGGCGCCCGCGATTCGCGCCTCGCCGCGCTCAAGTTCGACGACACCGCCGTCGGCTACGCGAGTGAGTCGTTCGGATCGATGATCGGCACCATCGTGGCGGCCTTCCAGCCGAACCTCGTCGGAGCGGTGCTCGACGTGGGCGGCGGCGGCTTGGTCTTCCCGCTCCTCCTCAACAGCGCCACGTTCGCGCCGTTGTTCGGCACTCTGCTCGACTCCAACCTCGGTACCAACGCAGCGGGCGGCGTCGACCCGGGTGACACCGACTGGGCCTACAACCTCGGCCAATCACTACTCGACCTCGGTGATTCGCTCGCGTTCTCGCCGTACGTCGTGGGCGCGCAGAGCTACGCGACCGGCGACAAGGCATGCCACGTCTTGCAGCTGTCCGCGTGGCGCGACGAGGTGGTGCCGAACCCCGCCAACATCGCGCTCGCGCGTGGCCTGGGGCTGCAACCCGTGCAGCTCACCGACGGGGTGGCGCCCGATCTGCTCGACTGGGGCACGACCGCGACGCAAGGTATGCTCGCCGGCAACGGCACCGGTGGGCGCACGGCTGCGTTCGTTCAATTTCACGAGGCCGGGCACAGCATGCTCACGCAGCGCCAGGGCTACCATCGCTACGATCTATCGGGCGGCAAGCCGCCGTTCCCCGCACTTGCCAGGCCGATGCCGATCGCCAACCCCACCAACCGCGCGCACGCCTTGACGGGGAGCTTCCTCGACGCTGCGCTCAAGGCTCAGGTCCCCGAGGTCAAGTAGCTCTTGTTTCGCGTCCTCACGCTGCACGCCGATGGCCAGCTGAAGGCCAGACCCGAGGGCAGCACCGAAGCTGGCGACATCGCGCCACCGCCGGATGGTGCGATCCGCTGGATCGATCTCACCGCGCAGGACGAGGCGCAGATGCGCGTCCTCGCCGAGCGCTTTCACTTCCACCCGCTTGCGATCGAAGATTGTCTCCACGTTGACCAGCGACCGAAGCTCGAGGAATACGATCAGTACTTGTTCCTCGTGTCGCACGCGTTGCGCTGCGAGAACGCGGACGACCCGACGGCAATGGAGCCACTCGAGCTGCACGCCTTCCTCGGGCCGGGCTACCTGGTCACCGTGCATCTGCAACCCATCGCAAAGCTCGAGGTCATCTGGCAACGCGTGAGCGCCGACACGGCCTTGTTCAAGCGCGGCGCCGACTTCGTGTACTACATGGTGTCCGACGGCATCGTCGACTCGCACTTCGCGCACATCGATCGGATCAGCGATCGACTGGAAGCGCTCGAGGAAGCCGTGCTCGAGCGTGCGCAGCGCGAGAACCTACACCAGATCTTCGCGCTCAAGCACACGCTCGTGCTCATGCGAAAGCTGCTGTCCCCACAGCGCGACGTCTTCGCCGTACTGTCGCGGCGCGGCGGCGACAAGCACGTGACCGAACGCACGGCGCTGTACTTCCGCGACGTGTACGACCACCTGGTGCGCATCTACGAGTCCATCGACGCGGCGCGCGATATCCTCGGCTCGGCGCTCGAGGCGTACCTCTCCATGGTCTCGCAGCGCACCAACGAGATCATGAAGTCGCTGACGCTGCTGTCGGCGGTGTTCCTGCCGTTGTCCTTCGTGACCGGCTTCTTCGGGCAGAACTTCGAGGCCATGCCGTGGAAGAGCACCCACTTGCTGGTCGGCATGCTGGCCACCTGCGTGGCGATCCCCGTGATCATGCTCTTCTGGTTCCGCTCGCGCCGTTGGTTGTAGAGTCACGCCCTTCATGGAACAGACGAGGACCGAAGCCTTTCGCGGGATGCGCGACATCTCGCCCGCCGAGTGCGCGATTCGCGACGAGCTGTGGGAGCGCATCCGCACCACGTACGCGTCGTGGGGTTACGAGCGCATCGAGACGCCCGCGCTCGAGCGCATCGACGTCCTCGTCGGAAGCCGCGGTGGCGACAACGAAAAGCTCATCTTCCAGATCCTGAAACGAGGCGACAAGCTCGCGAGCGCCACCGACGCGAACGAGATGATCGACGGGGGCCTGCGCTTCGATCTCACAGTGCCACTCGCGCGCTTCATGGCGGCGCACAACGGAAAGATCGCGCTGCCGTTTCGCAGCCTGCAGTTCGGCCCCGTGTGGCGCGCCGAGCGGCCACAGAAGGGCCGCTTCCGCCAGTTCAACCAGTGCGACGTGGACCTCATCGGCATGGACGCGCCGTTTGCCGAGCTGGAGCTCACGCTGGCCACCAGCACGTGTCTCTCGCGCATCGGGCTCGACGGGTTCACCGTGCGCATCAACGATCGCCGCATCCTCACGGCGCTGTGTGCGAAGGCCGGCTACAGCGATCAACAACGCGACACCGTGCTCGTGATCCTCGACAAGGTAGACAAGATCGGGCGCGAAGGCGTGCTGAAGGAGTTGCTCGCGCTCGACGGTGGCAGCGAGCCGGCTGCCCACTTCATCGATCGCGCGCTGGCCGTTGCCGGTGAAAAGGAGATGACGCCGCAATCGTTCGTCGCCCAGCTCGCGCTCGAGATCCCGGAGTCGGTCGCTGCCGATCTCGCGCTCGTGGGCGACGAGGTGAAGCGCGTCGGTGGCGCGAAGTGGACGTCCGCGTTCGACCCGACGCTGGTGCGCGGCATGGGCTATTACACCGGCATGATCTTCGAGGTGTCGCACCCGGGCTATGGCTACGCGCTGGCGGGCGGCGGTCGCTACGACGAGATGATCGGCCGCTTCCTGTCGAAGTCGGTGCCGGCCGCGGGCTTCTCCATCGGCTTCGAGCGCATCGTGGTGGCGCTCATGGAGCAGAACGTGCCGCTGCGCAAACAGGTGGAGCGCGTGGCGCTGCTGGCCGAGACGCCGCAAGCCGCGACCGCTGCACACGAAGAGGCGCGCAAGATCCGCAGCGACGGGGGGACCGCCATCGTACAGCCCAAGCGCAACCCGAAGAAGGTCGGCAAGCAGATCCAAGAATTGCGCGAGATGGGCTACCAGAAGGTATTGTTCGTGACGGGTGAGGGTCAGGTGATGGAGACAAAATGATGATGCGCTGTGCAATCGCACTTGGGATGACACTCGTCTGAGTCGGGTGCGCTGATGAAAATCTCGATGCAAAGGAAGTCGACCTTGCGGGCGTCGCGGCGATGACGGACCTCGCGATGCCGTCCCCGGCTTCGGACCTTGCGACTCCATCCCTCGCACCGGATCTCGCTTACCTGTCTTCATCAGTGCCTTGCGGCCAGGCGACGTGCCCGACCTTCACGGTCTGCTGCGCATCGCAGCCGAGCTCGAGCAATCCCAGTGCCTGGTTGAACAGTTGTGCAGATCCGCTCCAGGCATACCCTTGCGCAGGTAAAGGGTTGGCCTGCGATGGCCCGGAGGACTGCGCGGCTGGCAACGTTTGCGTCGGCACCGACCTGCAAAGTAGCGGCTGGCCGCGGACGTCGCGATGCGTTCAGACCCCGAACGGCATCGACCGGATCGTGTGCAGGGTAGACGGCGATTGTCCCTCCAACCACGGCTGCGTGGCGCGGACGCCGCCTTTCGCGACGGGGACGCCGATCTCGACGTGCAATCCCTGACCGTCGCTACGAGGTGAAGGCGGCCTCGGCTGAAAACCAGTTCCTATCGGTGTGCAGCCCCCGGCGCTAGGGACAGGGCGGAGGCACCACCATGACCTACTTCCGACCATCGCCCGCATCGCCTTTCACGATTTTGAACCCCAGCCTGTTGCTCGTCGCCATGCTGGCCGGGTGTGATGGAGGCCGCGCCTCTTCCGATAGCGCCTCAGTCTGTGCGCAGTACCTGTCGTGCGTCGACGCCGTCGCTTCCACTGGCGGCGCGGCCGCGACGGCGTACCAGTGACGATCGATCAGGTACGAGCGCAGTACGGCACGGGCGGCGCGTGCGACGCGACACCGCAGAACCGCACCCAGTGCGACGCCGCCTGCAAGAGCGGTCTCTCCGCCGTGAAGCAGGCGTTTCCGCAGATTGGCGCTTGCTCGGGCTCTTCGCCCTCGATGAACGGACCGTCGATGAACGCGGGAGGCGGCGGCGCGGGCCCCTGCAAGGCGTATCTGTCCTGCATCCTCGGGTCCTCCCCGTCGACGTACGCCGCCGCGCTCGCGGTGTACGGAGAGGAAGCGCCTTGCTGGGACAATCCCATGCAATCCGCAGGCTGCGACGCCGCATGCACGAAGGCGCTATCGGGCCTGACCGACGTTTGCTCCTGCTCGGGCTCGACCTGCACGGCGTACCCGACGCTGTCGAGCGGAAACTACGCCTTCAACGTTGCGATGCTCAGCTCTGACGTCACCTGCTCCGTCTACAAGATGACGTCCCTCAAGCCAGCCGTGCTGACCCGCTACAGCAACACGTCGTACCGGTTGACCCCCAACTTGACGGTCACCCAAACGAACCCTTGGGGAGGGAACCCCGAGGAGTACACGATCTTCCTCGAGGCCATGATCGCAATCCAGGGGACCCAGGGCACCGCGAAGTGGAACGGCGAGACGCAGCAGAGCACGGGTGCCGTGAAGATCACCGGAGAGGACGCGTTCCAGGCCGACCTCGACCGGTACGCCGATGGCACCTGTCTCTACCGGATCTCATTCACGAAGCTCTGAGCCACGCGGCTACTCCTTCAGTGCGTCCGCTCCGACCTTCAAGACCACTTCGCGCGCTTCGCGAAACTTCACCCACAACAGGCCGACGGGTGACAGGTTGTCCTTGAGCTTGGCCTTGCGCGCCTTCTTGAGGCAGTCGGCGATGGCGGAGAGCTCGCGCGTCTCGTCGTCGGGGCCGAACTTTTGCTGCGCCGTCTTCCAGCTCTTCGTCGGCTGCGCCGGCTTGTCGGTGACGAGCTTGCCGCACTCCTCCTGCAGCTTGTCGCGGTACTTCGTGTCCTTGCAGCTGTCGTGGATCTTGGTCGCCAGCTCGAGGCTGTCCTTGTACTTGGTGTCGGCGTCCGGCACCGCGCAGTGCAGGAACTGATCGTAGGCGATGACCTCGGGCGAGGGTGCCCCGCCCGCGAACGAGTGCCACGCATTGCCGTACTCATCGACGTTCTTGCCGACCATCTTCGTCTGCACCTGCTCCGGCGCGGCCTTGGACCACTCCTCGAGCCCATCGGACATGGCGATGATCGACTTGCCGTAGGCATCGATGGGCGCGGTATACGCGGGCAACATCATGAGCGCGTTCGCCTTCGTGGCAGCGTCCTTCGCCTTCTGCGCGCACTCCTCGCGCACGCGCGTCGGATAGTTGCGGAAGTCGGACGCGAAGTTCTGATCCACCTTCGTAGTGATCTGATCCGGCACAGCGATGGTCGTACCGTCGGCATTCGGCCCGATCGCGCACGACCAGAACTTGCCGAGCTCTTCCTTCTCGAAGTCGCGAAACTCCTCCATGAATTTTGCATGGACGGTTCGCTCCGCATGCGTCTTCTTCGCGCTGTACGCGAGGAAGCCACCACCGCCGGCGAGCAGCACGCCCACGATGATGAGGGGCATCTTGCTGCCCTTCTTCGAGAGCGACATCTCGGGAGGCAGCGGCGCGTTGGGATCGAAGCCCAGGCCGGGATTGATGGTGTTGTTGCCGTTGTCGTCGGGCGGAATGTTCATGGCGCGACATCATATCGCAATCGACAAGCGATAGCGCGACACCCCGCCTGCCAGAACGCTGTCGCCGGTGATGCCGACGCCGTCACCCGGGAGCAACGCGAACTCGGGATCCCACGGCAGCACGATGGTCACCTCACCCTGGTTGTCGACGAGCTTCGGCTGGATCGGCTGCTGCGATCGGGGTGCGCGGAGCACCGCCTCGACGGAGGCATGCGCCGACAGCTCCTCGATCGTACGCAGCGTCGGCGGCGGAAGCTTGAGATCACCCGCCTGCTCGCGCGCGAGCGCGTCGAACGCGGCGATCCACAGATGCTCCGTGACCTCGGTCTCATCCACCTTCGCCTCGGTACCCGCGGGGACCGCGACGACGAAGAACTGCGCGTCGAAGCGCTTCGGCTCCGCCGACGGCGTGATCCAACGCGCCCATGGCACCAGGTCTTCCGACGACACCGTCACGTTCGCTTCCTCGACGAGCTCGCGCGTGGCCGCGATGCGAAACGCGCCGAGCGGATCCGAGGCGCTGGCCGCGCGCCGATCGTCGTCGTCGACGCGCCCGCCCGGAAACACGAACGCATCGGCCATGAAGGTGGCACCACGCGAGCGCCGCACCAGCAACACCTCCGGCGGAGCACTGCCCGCCGGGCGCAACACCACGACGGTGGCCGCGGGGCGGGCGTCGGTCACGCCGCGAACCGAGCGAAGAGCTCACGCAAGAAGTCGGGAAACGGCATCGACTCGAACGTATCCATGTGCACGCAGGCCACGGTGATTTTCGCTTCGCAAGCGAACATCCGGTCTCGATGACGATAGCCGGCATAGCGAAACGTGGCCGACTTGCTGCCGACGCGTGTGACGGTGACCTCGAGGTCGAGCGCGTCGCCATAGCGCAACGGCGCCTTGTAGTCGCACACGATGTTCACGGTCGGAAACCCGACCTTCTGTACGTCGAGCACCTCGTGGTACGGGTGCCCGTTCTCGTTGAAGAGGTCCTCGAAGGCTTCGTGGAAATAGATGAAGTAGCGCGGGTAGTAGACGATGCCGGCGTGGTCTACGTCGCCGAAGCGGACCTTCATCGACGTGCGATAAGGAGGCACGCGCAGCTCAGGCGAGGCGCTTGTGCAGGCGGCCGCGCTGGATACGGTTGAACCCCTGCTTCTCGTAGAGGTGCGTCGCAGCTTCGGGATCGGAGCCGTCGCCCATCTCGAGATCGAGCGTGTCCTCCGCATGCTCGAGAGACACGAGCAGGTTCATCATCAAGACACCCACCATCTTGCCGTGCTGGAAACCGGGGAGGCCTTCGTGAAAGGCGCCCACCATTAGCACGCGATCGGCGTCCTCGAGCGCGGCTTGCACCGCGGGGCGCAGGCGCTCTTCGGACAAATCCGCATTTCCGCGAGTGCGTTGCTGGTGCACGAAGAGCTCGGTGGCGGCGCGCAGGTCCACGCCAGAGATGCGGCGCACGACCAGCTGCGAGTTGGGAGCGGACATGTTCACCTCGGAGACGTTCAGGTGGGGTTGAGGCGTTGCAGCAGATCGGCAAGCTTGCGCGCAGTCACCGGATCGGTGGACGCCCAAGACAGCGCGAGGCCCTTGCCATCGTTGCGGATGACGGACGCATCGGCACGAACCGCCGACTCGCCATCCTCGCTCATATCGAACAGCTGCACTTCGACCACGTCGCCGACAGAGAAGCCCTTCAGCTTGCCGTCAGCGTCGATGAGCAAGCCACCGAGGCTGATGTTGCGTGCCGGCAAAACGACGGTGTCGGCGCCTCGATTCAGTTGCACCGAAGCAAGCAGCTCGTAGCGTCGATGCCGACGGCTTTCCTTCTTCGGCGGGGAGGACGAGGCCATACGCCCCGAAGACTACCACGGCCCGTAGGCGCGGTTTCACACGCCGCGACGACCGCGTTGTGCCTGGCGCGACGTGAGCACGTGCTTGCCCGCCGCCTCGTCGAAGGAGTCCATGTCGACCATCACGGCTTGCGAGCTTCCTCCGCCGGCGCGCTCCGGAGTCATCTCGTCGAGCGGACCGGTGAGGGCCTCGACGACCTGGTCGGTGGGCGGGCGCATCGCCATGTGCTCCATCTCGGTGAAGCGCACGCCGATCTTCTCGAGCCACTTCACCGGTGCATCGCCACCGATACAGACGAAGACGTGATCGTTCGGCATCCGCTGCTCTTCGGTGCCCACCTTCAGGGTGATCTGACCGTCGTCGATCTGCGTGACGCTCGAGTTGAAGAGGACGCGGATGCGCCCCTGGGCCTCGATCTCGTCGAGCTGCTGGCGGTTCTTCGCCTTGCAGCGGGACAGCTGCTTGCCGCGGTAGGACAGCGTGACCTGTGAGGAGGGCGCGAGCGCGATGGCCGCTTCGACCGCGGAGTCACCGCCGCCGACGACGAGCACGCGCTGGCCCTTGTGATCGGCGGGGTCGTTGAGCAACGCCGATACCTTGGTGGAGCCTTCGCCGGGAATGCCGAGCTTGCGTAGCTTGCCGCGGGTGCCGATGCCGAGCACCACCGACTGCGCGGAGTAGGCGCGCTTGGTGGTCTTCACCGTGTAGAAGCCGCGCGGATCGCGTTCCAGATCCTCCACGGCTTCACGCGTCTGCACCTTGATCCCCGTACGCTCGATGATGGTGCGCCAGGTCGCGAGCAGCTCGTCCTTGTGCGCGTCCCAGACCGGCAAGAGGCCGACGCAGCGAACGTCGTAGGGCTCGGCCATCACGCGCTTGCCCTTCGGATAGCGCGCGATGGTCGAGGCTACGAGCTCGTCCTTTTCGATCATCACGTAGCTCAGCTTCTTCGCGATGCACGACAGCGCCGTCGAGAGGCCGGCAGGGCCCGAGCCCACGATGAGCACGTCCACGTTGCCCTTCGCCGCAGCCTCGGCCCCCCAGCTGCGAATGCCCGTGACCACCATGTGCTCGACGACGGCGCGACCGAGGTTCGAGCTGTTCTTCACGAGCGGCTTTCCGGCCGCTTCACCGATCAGATAGAGGCCCTGGATGGCTTGGTAATAATCGTCGAGCTCGGGCAGACGAATCGGTGGCGGCGGCGTGCCTTCGTAGTGCATGACGAGCGCGGTCGTGGGGCACGCCAACACGCACTGCTCGCACTGGATGCAATCCCCGAAGCGCTGTACGCGGCTCTTGTTCTCGAGGAGCTCGAGCACGTCTGTCGGACACACGGTGATGCAAGCTTCGCAGCCCGTGCAGCGATCGTCGTTGATGCTGTGGATGAGCAGGCGCTTGCGCGGCGCTTCGGCAATGCCGCCGACGCGTCTGCTCATGAGCTTCGTGTGGACTACCCGCTTCCGCGCGCCGCCCATCTTGGCGCTGATGAAGACGAGCACGATGCTGGCGAAAATAAATCCGAGAACTACATAGAGGACGACCATCGCAGAGCACCTTGGGTTGCAAGCGCAAGACCGGCTGACTCGATCATCTTATCCGATGGTTACGCATTGCGCGCTGGGGGTCTGCGCCCCACCCCCCATTGCTTTGCCGTCTTCTGGCCCCGGGGAGCCCGGGGTGAAGCTCAGAACGACGCGCGGATCCGGATCAGCTCGGCGATGAATGTCGCGACGTTGCGTGCATCGGCCACCTTGCTATGACCGCTCTTCCGCGGCAGGCAGTCGATCTCGGTGGTGGCGATCCGACCGCCGAGTCGCTGGACCTTGGCCGCGAGCTCGAAGGCAACGATACCGGCCGATCGCGTCGACACCAGCTCGAGCTCGTCGAGCAGGCTGCGGCGGAACAAGTAGATCCCTTCGAGTCGACCGTCGAAGCCGATGAGGCCGTGCACCAAAACGCGCGCCGTCTTCGACATGAACGCGCGCCACCAGCCATCGGGCCGATGCGAGTACGTGGAGATCACCAGCGGCTCGTCGTGACGCGCGCGCAGGAGGGACGCGATCGCTTCAGCGCGGATCTGACCGTCGGCAGGCACCCAGGTCACCAGCTCCTGTCGCGCGCTCGTGAAGCCAGTGCGCAGCGCGGCGGTGAGGCCTCGGTTCGTCGGGTGACGCACCACGCGCAGCTCCGCATCCGGCGCCAGCGTCGCGGTGGAGCCGTCGCTGGAGCCGTCATCGACGACGACGATCTCGAAGCCGCTCACCAGATCGCGCGCGACGGCCTCGCGACCCCAGCGCAACAGCTCGTCGAGCACCGACGGCAGATTGTCGCGCTCGTTGAAGCAAGGAACCACGATGCTGACGGAGGCGGGCACCGACCGACATCGTACCGCGCCGTGCTAGCGTCCGCGTGATTTCCTCCCCATTACTCGTAGAGAGGTCCGCATGCGCTCCGTACGCACGTCGCTGTTTATTCTGTCCCTTGGCATGTCCGTTGCTGCCGTCTTTCTCACCGCCTTCTCTGCCTTCGCCGGCGCGCCTGCCGCGCCCGCAAAGGTCACCGGCAAGCCCACCACCACTGCGTCGGGCCTCAAGTACTACGTGCTCGCCCCCGGCAAAGGCGCCGTGGTCGCCAAGTCCGGCAACCAGGTGAAGGTGCACTACACCGGCTGGCTCACCGACGGTAAGAAGTTCGACAGCTCGCTCGATCGCGGTGAGCCCATCCAGTTCGCGCTCGGCGTGGGCCAGGTCATCAAGGGCTGGGACGAGGGCGTCACCGGCATGAAGATCGGCGAGAAGCGTCAGCTGCAGATCCCCGCCGCGCTCGGCTACGGCGCGCGTGGCGCGGGTGGCGCGATCCCGCCGAACGCGGATCTGATCTTCGATGTGGAGCTCGTTGCGGTGAACTGACCGTCGCGCCGGGACCGCTGCCGATCATGCATTCCGTCGAAGAAGCACGCGCAGCGGTCCTCGCAACGGGTCACCTCGTCGGCGACGAAGAGGTCTCTGTCGCCGACGCGCACGGTCGCATCCTGCGCGAGGATCAGTACGCCGCGCAGGACGTGCCACCGTGGCCCACGTCGGCCATGGATGGGTTTGCAGTGCGCGTGAGCGACCTGCTGCGGCTTCGCATCGTCGAGGAGTCGGCTGCTGGCGCGCCGCGCATGGAGCACGTCTCCATCGGTGAAGCAGCCCCCATCTCCACCGGCGCCTGGCTGCCGCCCGGCGCAGATGCGGTGGTTCCGATCGAGGCTGTTGCGCTCGACGGTGACCACGTCCTCCTGTCCGCGACGCCGCGCTCCGGGCAATTCGTGCGCGAGCGTGCCAGCGAGCTCGTGGCCGGCGAGCGACTCCTGCGCACGGGTGACGAGCTCGGCGCCGCCGGCGTTGCACTGCTCGCGGCGCAGGGTCGAGCCCGTGTACGCGTCGCGCGAAAGCCTCGCGTCGCCATCCTTTCGATGGGCCGCGAGCTGCGTCCGCTCGGTGAAGCGCTCGCTGCGGGCCAGCTCTACGATGCCAACGGGCCCGCGCTCGCGGCGCTCTGTCATGAAGCCGGTGCCGTCGTCACCATGCTGCCTCTCGTCGGTGACGACCAATCGGCCCTGGCCGCTACGCTCGCTGCGGTGAATGCCGATCTGGTGCTGACGAGTGGCGGTGCGTCCGTCGGCAAACACGATCACCTTCGCGGTGCCATCGCGCGCGCGCGCGGTGACGTGCTCCTGTGGCGGGTCGCGATGAAGCCGGGCAAGCCCATGGTGCTGGCGAAGCTGGGCGACCGCCCTCTGGTGGGGCTTCCGGGAAACCCAGTGTCGGCGATGGTGTCGTTCCTGCTGTTCGTGCGTCCGCTCTTGCGCCGCATGCTCGGCGCCGAGCCTGCGTTCGACGCGGCGAACGTACACGCGACCCTGGTCGCGCCGCTGACGGTAGCAGGCGACCGGCGCACGTTCCTGCGCGCGCGGATCTCGCCCGTCGGTGCGGAGCTGAGAGCCGACCTCGCTGCTCGACAGGGCTCGGCTGCGCTCATCTCGATGCAGGGCGCAAACGGGCTGGTGGAAGTGCCCGCCGGCGATCACCACTACGATTCAGGTGCCGTGTTGCCGGCATGGCTGTTCGCGCCGCTCGCCGTCCGTTCTTGAACGCGAACGAGCGCTTCCCCGTTGCGTAGTCGTTCACGCCGGGGGTGAACTGCAGCGAGGAGGCGATGCGGGAGCTCGACGAGCAGCGTCACGACCGCGCCGAGCACGAGCGCTCCGCCAGCCAGAAGGCCGAGCAACGCAGCGAAGACCCAGCTGCTCACGTTCGCGGAGCCCAGATCAGTGGAACGTGTCCAGTCCCTTCAAGAACTCGACGACGTCGGCGCGAACCTTGGGCTCCGATCACCGTGCTGCGTGGAAACGGCTGGACCTCCCAGGTTCCTGGGCTGCCCCTCGTGAACGTGCCGCGCTCTTCGACTCCGTCGACGCCCGGGCAATAGCTGCCCGCGTGCATCTTGGAGCACAGGCTTGCGCCAGTACGGGAACGAGAGGCCGGGAGGCTTGCTCTGGTACGGCTGAGTCGGTGGCTCGTTCGTTGTCGCCATGGTTGCGGGCCTCTTCTAAGGACGCCCACCGGGGAGACCGCCCCCGAGCTGCGGACCTGGTTCTACGAGATGAGCTACCGGGCGGAGTCGTGGTCGCGCGAGCGCCGGGTCGTGCTCGTGGTCCTCGAACCGCAAGACGATCTGTTCTTGCACCATTTCTGGCTTATCACCAACTGTGGCAGCGAGCAGATGAACGCCGAGGCGCTCCTCGAACACTACCGACAGCGCGGGACCGCCGAAGGCCGCATGAGCGACCTGATGAACGTGCTACGTCCGGCGCTGTCGTCGACACCGCGACAAAAGAGTCACTACCGCGGCGAGACCCCGACCCAGCGCACGCCCCCCGGCGACTCCTTCGCGCAGAACGAGGTCGTGCTGCTGCTCAACGCGCTCGCGTACAACGTCGTGCACGCGGTGCGCATGATGATCGCCCGCGCCACCGGCGATGGCTGGAGCCTGCAGCGCGTGCGTGAGCGCGTCCTTCGCGTCGCCGCGCGTGTGCTTCTGCATGGACGCCGCGCCGTCCTCGTCATCAACCACGCCGCTGCTTCGCTGTGAACCGCGCTGTGGGCCCAGCTCCGTCTGCTCCGGCTCCCTGAAACCTGAGCACCATGTGCTGTCGCTGGTCATCGTTTTCACCTGCCAGCAAGAGCGCGTGTGACCAGCTATGACCCCACGTCGCTATTTTTCGCCGTGGTGACCTCTTGGCCGCCCTCAAGTGATCGACATCGCTCCCTGAGCGCAGACGCCGCTCACCATCAACCGCTGCAGACCACCCCTTGACCATACATCTGCCGATTTTTCGATTTCTCGACGCCCTCTCCGACACTGGCGTGAATAAGGTGGGCTTAGTTCTACCTCTTAGAGCGACGCCGCCCCGCATCCGCTCCGACGGCGGATCGCGGCGAGGTTGACGGGAGCGACTCGACTTCCCATCATCCCGGGCCATGGCCCAGCAATACATCTTCACGATGAAAGAGCTCCGCAAGATCGTCCCACCGAAGCGGGAGATCCTAAAGGGCATCTATCTCTCGTTCTATCCCGGCGCGAAGATCGGCGTCATCGGCGGCAACGGTGCCGGTAAGTCGACACTGTTGCGCATCATGGCCGGCGTCGACAAAGAGTTCATCGGCGAGGCTTTCCCCGCCGACGGCATCAAGATCGGCTACCTCCCGCAGGAGCCCGAGCTCGATCCGACGAGGGACGTGCGCGGCAACGTGGAGCTCGGCGTCGCCGAGACCAAGGCGCTGCTGAAGCGCTTCGAGGAAGTGTCCAACTCGTTCGGCGATCCCGATGCCGACATGGACAAGCTCATGGCCGAGCAGGCCAAGCTGCAGGACAAGATCGACGTCTGCAACGGCTGGGAGCTCGACCGCCAGCTCGACATCGCGATGGACGCGCTGCGCCTTCCCCCCGGCGATGCCGACGTGAAGGTCCTGTCCGGCGGTGAGAAGCGCCGCGTGGCGCTGTGCCGTCTCCTCCTCGAGAAGCCGGACATGCTGCTCCTCGACGAGCCCACCAACCATCTCGATGCCGAGAGCGTGGCGTGGCTCGAGCGCTTCCTGCACGACTTTCCCGGCACCGTGGTGGCCATCACCCACGATCGCTACTTCCTCGACAACGTCGCTGGCTGGATCCTCGAGCTCGATCGTGGCGCTGGCATTCCGTGGAAGGGCAATTACTCCTCGTGGCTGGAGCAGAAGGGCAAGCGCCTCCAGGACGAAGAGAAGCAAGAGTCGTCGCGCCAGCGTCAGCTCGCGCGCGAGCTCGAGTGGGTGCGTGCCGCACCGAAGGCACGACAGGCGAAGAGCAAGGCGCGCGTCGCGGCGTACGAGGAGCTGTTGTCGAGGGCCGACACCGAGCGCAAGGAAGACGCGATCGACATCCAGATCCCGAACGGACCGCGCCTGGGCGACGACGTGATCGTGGCCGACGGCATGTCGAAGGGCTTTGGCGACATCCTCCTCATCGACAAGCTGAGCTTCCGCCTACCACGCGGCGGCATCGTCGGGGTCATCGGTGCGAACGGTGCGGGCAAGACGACGCTGTTCCGCATGATCGTGGGCCAGCAGAAGCCGGACTCGGGCGGCCTGCTGATCGGACCGACGGTGAAGCTCGCGTACGTCGATCAGTCGCGCGATGCCATCGATCCCGACAAGAGCGTGTGGCAGCAGATCTCGCTCGGTGCCGACTACCTCGAGTTCGAGCGCAGGAAGATCAGCTCCCGCGGCTACACGTCGTGGTTCGGCTTCCGTGGGACGGACCAGCAGAAGCTGGGCAAGGAGCTGTCGGGCGGCGAGCGCAATCGCTTGCAGCTCGCGACCACGCTGCGCACCGGTGGCAACGTCCTGCTCCTCGACGAGCCGACCAACGACCTCGACGTCGACACGCTGCGCGCACTCGAGGAAGCGCTGCTGGGCTTCGCGGGCTGCGCCGTAGTCATCAGCCACGATCGTTGGTTCCTCGACAAGATCGCCACGCACATGCTCGCGTTCGAAGGCGACGGCAACGTGGTGTGGTTCGAGGGCAACTACCAGGCGTACGAGGCCGACAAGAAGCGTCGCCTCGGCGCGGACGCGGATCAACCGCACCGCATCAAGTACAAGAAGATCGCCCACTGAGCGACCACAGCTGATGCTGCAGCTCCTTTTCGGGAACGGCGCGCCGATGCAGCAGGAGGAGCGCATGTGGCTCGAAGGTGAGCTGCGGCTCCTGAGGGCAATGGTCGCCTTGGAGCGCGGCGACTTGACGATCGCGGACGAGGAGCTGAGCAGGGCCGAGGCGAAGCCGGGCCACGAGCGACTCCCCGCGATGAGGATGCAGCTATCGCGTGGCGCGAAGCCCGCGCCCACGCTCGAGCAGCTCTATCTCACGACCGACGTAAAGTCGTTTCCGCCGCTCCTCAAGACAGACACGGTGGCGCAGATCGCGCTGGCAGGGGGAAACGCTACCGACGCGCTCGCCAACGATTGTCTCCCCCTGAAGCGCGCGCATCCGTCGCGCGTCGATGCGATGTGCCGCATGTTCCCGGAGGAGCCCGCTACCAGGCTTGCGCTACGCTTGAAGAGCGGACTCACGCCGTATCGGTAGCCTTCGCCGACGATGAGCTTCGATCCCTACACGCTCGTACCCGTGATCTTGTTCCCGCTCGCGATGGCCAGCTCGGTCGCGATCCGGTTGTTCTCGCGAAGAGGCATCAAGCGACAGGCCAAGCGCGCGCTCGATGACGTCCGCGCCGACCCGCACGAGCTGGAGTACCGGCTGCGGTCGGTGATCGAGGCGTACGCAGACTCGCCAGCAGACGCCGACGTGCCGATGCAAGCGGAGCTTCTCGCGTCGCTGACGGAGCTGCGCGCGCTGCACGCGGTGCTGTGTATCGAGTGCGGCCTGCTCGAGCTGGCCCAGCAGACGTTGGGAGGCGCAGAGAAGGAGACTCCGGCGCTCACCCTCGCGAGAGCGAGGTTGCAGCTGGCGGCTCTTCAGCGCACGAACAGCGCGCGCACCTTCAGCAGGAACGTCGGCCGCGCGCGCACCGATTCGACCAGCTGTTGCCACGGGGCCACGTTGGCGGTCAGCGGATCGCTCGTCACCTCTTGCCGGACGACGCCGAACTTCGGCTCGTCGACGTAGGGCGCGAAGGTGCCACACACGCGATCGAACAGCAGGAAGACGCCTCCGAAGTTCTTGTCGATGTAGTGATCGTCGGCGCCGTGGTGCACGCGATGGAACACCGGCGCGTTGAACAGCCTGCCCGGACCGACGCGGAACTTCGTGCGCGCGTGCAGCGTGAACAGCAGCACCGCGTGCACCGTCACGACCGCCGCGTACTGCGTGGCCGACACACCCATCGGCGCCAGCAGCACGTGGAAGCCCAGCGTCGAGAGCGAGCTCAGCGCACCGACGCGAAACGACACCGACAGGTTGTAGTCCTGCGACTGGTGGTGAACGGAGTGGATGGCCCACAAGAGCGGCACCGCATGCTCGAGGCGATGCTGCACGTAGTACACGAGATCGAGCAGTACGAACGCGAGCAAATACGACGCGTCATGGTCGGGCAGCTTCCACGGCACCAAGGACGCAACGACAGCGAAGGCAGCGAGCAGCGCGCCGCGCAGCAGGAGCTGCACCAGCACGAAGACCAGGCCCACGCCGGCGTTCGAGATCGTCTGCCGGAGGCTCCCGGTCCCCCGCAGCCATCGACGCAGCTCGTGCGACGACCGCAGGGCCGCGAGGAGCGGCACCACCAGGCACGCGGCGATCAACCCGACATGCATTCGCTCAGATCGTAGCCGATCTCGCCTCGGTCAGCCCTCGCCGACCATGTCCTCTGGCTTCACCCAGCGATCGAAGTCTTCGCTGCTCACGTAGCCGAGCGCCAGCGCGGCTTGCTTCAGTGTCGTGCCTTCGTGGTGGGCGCGCTTCGCGATCTCGGCCGCCTTGTCGTAGCCGATGTGCGGGTTGAGCGCGGTGACGAGCATCAACGAACGCTGCAACAGCTCCGCGATGCGCCCCGAGTTCGGCGCGATGCCTTCGGCGCAGTGCTCGCGGAAGCCGTTCATGCCGTCGGTGAGCAGGCGAATCGTCTGCAGCATGTTGTGCGCCAGCAAGGGCCGGAACACGTTCAGCTCGAAGTTGCCGCTGGCGCCACCGATGGAAATCGCAACGTCGTTGCCCATCACCTGGGCGGCGATCATCGTGATCGCTTCGCACTGGGTCGGGTTCACCTTCCCCGGCATGATCGACGAGCCGGGCTCGTTCTCCGGGATCGTGATCTCCCCGAGGCCCGCACGCGGTCCCGACGCCAGCCAGCGCACGTCGTTCGCGATCTTCATGAGCGATGCCGCGAGCCCCTTCAGCGCGGCATGCGCATGCACCACCGAGTCCTGCGCGGCCAGCGCCTCGAACTTGTTCGGCGCGCTCACGAAGGGAAGTCCGGTGTCCTTCGCCAGCTCCGCAGCGACGGCGACGCCGAAGCCCTTCGGTGCGTTGAGGCCGGTGCCTACGGCCGTGCCGCCGATCGCCAGCTCGTAGAGATGCGGCAAGGCCGCTTCGATGTGCACCTCGGCGTGCGCGAGCTGCGCCACCCACCCGGAGATCTCCTGACCCAAGGTCACCGGGGTCGCATCCTGCAGATGCGTGCGGCCGATCTTCACGATCGACGCGAGCTCGCGCGCCTTGCCGCTCAGCACCGCGCGTAGCTCCCCGAGCGACGGCAGCAGCTTCTCTACAATCGCGCTCACCGCCGCCACGTTGATCGCTGTCGGGAACGCATCGTTCGACGATTGCCCGCGGTTCACGTCGTCGTTCGGATGGAGCAGCCGCTTCTCGCCGCGCTCGCCGCCCAGGATCTCGGACGCGCGGTTCGCGATCACCTCGTTCACGTTCATGTGGCTCTGGGTCCCGGACCCGGTCTGCCACACCGACAGAGGAAACTCGGTCGCGTGCTTGCCGTCTATGATCTCGGTCGCGGCAGCGATGATCGCATCGGCCTTCGCTCGCTCGATCGCGCCACTCACCGTGTGCACGCGCGCCGCGGCTCGCTTCACCCGTGCCAGCGCGCTCACCAGCTCCGGCGCCGCGCGCTCCGTCGAGATCGCGAAGTGATGTAGCGATCGCTCCGTCTGCGCCCCCCACAGCTTGTCCGCGGGCACTTCGATGGGGCCGAACGAGTCGCGCTCGATGCGTCTATCCATAATGGAGGCCTCTACTGGCTGCTATAGCCGTCGGTGTATGAAATGGAGATGGGGAAGGTGGGCCAGGGTACCGCAATTGTTGGATGCATCGGGCAGATGCCTTGGCCCATCGCTTGCTCAGGATGAGCGGTACATGCGAACCGCTGCAGTCTCTGCCTTCCTGCTCATTCCCCTCGCCCTGCTGGCCGGCGGCTCCGCGACCGCGGGTGAGCTCCCCGCTGGGACGCCGAGCGCGAACGCGATGATGAGGCGCATGAGACAGCTCACCGTCGACATCATGCCGCTCGTCTCTCCAAATGGTGTCCGCGCCGTTGCTGCGGCGAAGAAGACGCTCATCGCGGCGCAGAAGAAGGTGGCCAAGGCCGCCGAGGGCGTGCCCGACAGCACGATGGGATTCCTCCGCACCACCCTCGAGATCGGCGCGCCGGGCTTCGCCAACGAGAACGCGCTCTATATGATCAGCAGCGGCGGCCACCGCCGTCACATCGGTTACGCGATGGAGATGCGCGTCGATCCTCGATCGAACGAGACGCGCGTGAACTGGAGCACGATCACGCCGGTCGTGCCGATCGCCATCAGCCGCGCCGGCCGGGTCCTGATGCCGCTCTTCCGCGGCGAAAAGGCCGTCTTCGTGATGGGCCACACCGGCCTGCCGCGCGAAATGCTGAATCGCATAGGTGACCGAGATCTGAAGGCCAAGAGCCCTCTCGACTACCAGGCGCAGGTGCTGGCCCGCGCGCAGCGCAGCATGTCCCGGTAGGCAAGCGCTCGGCGCTTGGCGCCTGACACCGATTCACCCAACTGGCAAGGCCGGCAGCGTTCTCCCTTGGGTGACGACGCTTCGGCTTTATGTATCATCCCACTCGCAATGGCCAACGACCTCCTCGAGCTTGCTCAGAACGCCGCGTTCCTGGACGAGCTCTACGAACGATTCCTCGAAAACCCCGCCGCGGTCGATGCCAGCTGGCGTCGCGTCTTCGAGAGCGGCGGCAACGACCTTCCGGTGTACACGCCGCCGCAAAACGGCAACGGCCACGCGTACACGAACGGCAACGGCGTGTTCCTCGAGCGACGCGCCGGTAGCTACGAGCCACGCTTCGCCAAGGTCTACTCGCTCGTCGACGCCTACCGCAAGGCCGGCCACCTGCGGGCGCAGATCGATCCGCTGAACCAGCTCGCCCGCGATCTCCACCCCGAGCTCGATCCGGCGAACTACGGCTTCACCGACGGCGACCTCGACTGCGTGATGCCGGCCGGCGGCCTGCGCGGGGTCGAGGAAGCGACGCTCGGCGAGATCCTCCGTCGCTTGCGCGCCACGTTCTGCGGGCCTATCGGCTTCGAGGCGCTGCACATCCCGGAGCGTGAGCGTCGCACGTGGCTGTGGGAGCGCATCGAGCCGTCGCTCGGTCAGTCGAGCGTCGATCGCGACACGCAGCTGCGCATGCTGAAGGACCTGGCCAAGGCCGAGCTCTTCGAGCAGTTCGTGCACACGAAGTTCGTCGGCACCAAGCGCTTCTCTCTCGAAGGTGGCGACACGCTCATCCCGCTCGTGAACCAGGTCATCGAGCGTGCCGCGGAGTCGGGCATCGAAGAGGCCGTGCTGGGCATGGCCCACCGCGGGCGCCTCAATGTGCTCGCCAACATCATGGGCAAGAGCCCAGGCGACATCTTCACCGAGTTCGAAGACGTCGATCCCGAGACCATGTTCGGCGGCGGTGATGTGAAGTACCACCTCGGCTACTCGTCGGACCGGGTGACCTCGAAGGGCCACCGCATCCACTTGTCGCTCGCGTTCAACCCGAGCCACCTCGAGGCGGTCGATCCCGTCGTCGTCGGTCGCGTGCGCGCGAAGCAACGTCGCCGCGGTGCGAAGGCGTTCGAGAAGGTGCTCGGCATCCTCGTCCACGGCGACGCCGCGTTCGCCGGACAAGGCCTCGTCGCCGAGGTGCTCAATCTCCAGAACCTCCGCGGCTACCGCACCGGCGGCACGGTGCACGTGATCGTCAACAACCAGATCGGCTTCACCACGGCGCCGATGGACTCGCGCTCCACCACCTACTGCACCGACATCGCGAAGATGACGGGCGCCCCGATCTTCCACGTGAACGGCGAGCACCCCGATGCGGTCGCCTACGTGGTCGATCTCGCGATGGCGTTCCGTCGAGAGTTCAACTCCGACGTCATCATCGATATGTACTGCTACCGCAAGTACGGCCACAACGAAGGCGACGAGCCAGGCTTCACCCAACCACTGCTCTATCGAGCCATCGAGCAGAAGCCCACGCCGCGCATGGTGTACGCGCGCTCGCTCATCGAGCGCGGCATCATCACCGAGAGCGAAGCGCAGGCCATCGTCGACAACGAGCACGCGCGGCTCTCGGAGCTGCACTCGGCGCGTCCGAAGCAGCGTCCCAAGGTCGATACGCTGCACGGCGTGTGGGACGGCTACTACGGTGGCCCCGACACCTACAACGAGCCCGATACGCGCATCACGCCGACGCGCCTCGGCGAGCTCACGGAGCGCCTCGTCTACCTCCCGCCCGACTTCAAGCCCCACCCGAAGATCGCGCGCGTGCTCGACCAACGCGGCAAGATGGGCCGCGGCGAGATCCCGCTCGACTGGGGCATGGGCGAGATGCTGGGCTTCGCGTCGATCGCGTGGGACGGCACCGTCATCCGCATGTCCGGCCAGGACTCGCGCCGCGGTACCTTCAGCCACCGCAACGCGTGCGTGGTCGATCAAGAGACCGAGCACGAGTACATCTCGCTCGAGCACCTTCGCACCGGCCAGGGCCGCTGCAAGATCTACGATTCACCCCTGTCGGAAGCAGGCGTGCTCGGCTTCGAATACGGCTACTCGCTCGACTATCCCGACGGTCTCGTGATCTGGGAAGCGCAGTTCGGCGACTTCGTGAACGGCGCGCAGGTCATCATCGACCAGGTCATCGCCTCGGCCGAGGTGAAGTGGCTACGTCTCTCCGGCCTCACCATGTTCCTTCCGCACGGCTACGAGGGCCAAGGCCCGGAGCACTCGAGCGCGCGCATCGAGCGCTTCCTCCAGATGGCGGCGTCCGACAACATCCAGGTCTGCAACCTCACGACGCCCGCGCAGCTGTTCCACTTGCTCCGCCGTCAGGTGCTGCGCCCGTGGCGCAAACCGCTGGTCATCTTCACACCGAAGAGCCTGCTCCGTCACAAGGAGGCGGTCTCCACGACGGCCGATCTCGCGAACGGCTCTTTTCAGCGCGCCATCGCGGACGCGGAGACCGATCCGCGCAACGTGAAGCGCGTGCTGCTCTGCACCGGCAAGGTCTACTACGACCTCCTCGATGCGCGACGGACGCTGAAGCGTCAGGACGTCGCGATCGTCCGCCTCGAGCAGCTCTACCCGCTGCCGGTGCCCGAGCTCATGGCGCTGCTCGCCCAACTGCCGAAGCTGACCCACCTGCGCTGGGTCCAGGAAGAGCCGAAGAACTCCGGCGCGTGGCGGTACCTGATCGAGCCGCTCAC
>JAYUBF010000041.1:0-24347 GCA_043741435.1 Myxococcales bacterium | reverse complement strand
CTCCCGCTCCATCTGGATCAGCGGTGAAACCTCGTCGAGCAAGGTCGGCGGCGGTGCGGCCTCGGGGGCAACGTGCGCCTTGATGGCTGCGGCTTTGCATTGACGATGTGGCATGCGCGGTGCGGCCCAATCGCAGCAACAGCGACGGCAGCTCCTGTCTTAGATCACCTATTCCACCAACCTGCAACTTTTTTACTCAACGATGGCCCCCGTCTCCGTTAGTCACCCTTCAGCGATAGGGTCGAGCAGGAGAGCGCACCGGCACGCGTGCGCCTCTCGCTGACGGAGAACGAGGGCATCTGTGAGCTCCTGAGCGCCCAGAAAGCGGCGTCAAGTGGCCCGAGCGCGCGGTCGACCGGACCCAGCCAAAGCGAGACGCTGCGAGGCTTCTCGGGCAGTTGTGCCGCTTGCGATTGGCCCTTCAATTGCTCATAGGTGCATCCATGAAGCGACATATCAGAGTGAGCTTGCTCGCCTGCTGCATGCTGTTGTCCCTTTCGACCGGCCTTGCCCACGCAGCAGGCGCTCGGGCCGAAACAGCTCAGCCGGTGGGCGGGCGACGAGACTTCATCCGACTCTCCTAAAAGCGACGTGGATCGGCTCAAGCTCCGGGTCGTTCGAAGAGAGGCGGTTCATGCTGGACGCGACGCTCGGAGCAGCTCGGGGCCCGTTACGAGCAAGGCCATTCGCACGAAGGCACTTCTGGCTAGCGAGCAGGCGGCGCTCCGGCGCGCGCAAGATTGAGCCACAGAGCGTCGCGGATTGAGCGCGCGCACCGTGACCTTCGCGCCATTGGACACGAGCGGTTGGCCTTGCCGGTGCAAACGCACGCGTGCTACGCCACAACGCGATGTCACCGCCGCTGACCGACTACGAGAAATACATTCGCACCGATGAGCTCCTCGCGCTGCAGAAGCCAGCAGACGAGCTGTCGTGCCCGGACGAGCTGCAATTCCAGATCGTCCACCAGGTGGCCGAGCTGTGGATGAAGCTCGCCGTGCACGAAGGCGAGCGGGCCGCGGCCGAGATGAGCACCGACGCGTTGCCGAAGGCGCTGCGCCTCCTGCACCGGGTGGGCGAGATCCAGAAGCTCATCCTCGATCAGATCGTACTCCTCGACACCATGGCGCCGCGCGACTACATGACCATCCGCAACGCGCTCGGTCGTGGGTCGGGTCAGGAGTCGCCGGGGTTCAAGCAGCTGTGTCGGCTGCCCGAGCGCATCTGGCCTGCCTTCGAAGGGCTGCTGGCTCGACGGGGTGTGACCCTGCGGATGCTCCACGAGAAACCCGACGAGCACGGTGAGCTGTTCTCTCTGGCCGAGGCCATGCTCGATCTGGATCAGGCACTGCAGCTGTGGCGCGAGCGTCATCTCAAGCTGGTGTTCCGTCAGATCGGTGCTGGAACCCCGTCGCTGAAGGGCAAGCCGTCGGAGCTGCTGGCCGAAGGGATGCGCCACCGCTTCTTCCCGAAGCTGTGGGAGATACGCGACGAGCTGTTCGCCGAGTGGGCGGCGCAAAATCCGTCGGGCGCTCAGTACGGGTACCACGGATGAGCGGCCTCGCCGAGCTCGCCACGTATCGCGAGCAGTTCCCTGCGCTGTCGCGCTCGACGTACATGGTGTCGCACTCCTTGGGCGCGATGCCGAAGAAGACCGAGGCGAACCTCGCCGACTTCGCACGCCTCTGGGTCGAGAAAGGGATCACCGCCTGGGACGATTGGATCCCGGAGATCATGGCCGCCGCTGAGCGCGTGGGCCGCATCATCAACGCGCCCGACGGCACGGTGACGATGGCGACCAACGTTTCGCAGATCCAGTCCATGCTCGCCTCGTGCCTCGAGTACGTCCCAGGCAAGAACAAGATCGTCTACTCCGCCCTCGAGTTCCCGACGGTCAGCTACGTCTGGTACGAAGAGCGTCGCCGCGGCGCCAATGTGGTGGTGGTGCCTTCGCCCGACGGGGTGAACCTCGGCATCGACCGGTTCCTCTCGGAGATCGACGAGACCACGGTGGCCGTGCCGCTGTCGCACGTGTTGTTCCGCTCGTCGACGGTGACCGAGGTCGAGAAGGTGGTGGCGCGCGCCAAAGAAGTGGGCGCCATCGTGATCCTCGACTGCTACCAGTCCACCGGCGCTGTCCCCGTCGACGTGCGAGCCCTCGGGGTGGACTTCGCGTGCGGCGGCTCGGTGAAGTGGCTCTGTGGCGGGCCCGGTGCGGGCTACCTCTACGTGCGGCCCGATCGGATTGCATCGTTCTCTCCACGCAACACGGGCTGGTTCGGCCACGAGAAGCCGTTCGCGTTCACGATGCCGGAGCAACGCTACGCGCCGAGCATCTGGCGCTACATGGCAGGCACACCGGCCATCGTCGCGCTGTACCAAGCGCGCGCGGGCGCCGAGATGATCCACGAGATCGGCGTGCAGCGCATCCGCGCCAATTCGCTGCGCATGACGCAGAAGATCATCTGGGGCTGTGACGAAGCCGGCTACACCATCAACACGCCACGCGAGCCTTCACAGCGCGGCGGCACCATCTGCTTCGACTTCGTGGGCGCCGACAAGGTCACCATCGAGCTGAACCGTGGTGGCTTCTTCTGCGATCACCGACCGGGGTGTGGCATCCGCATCTCGCCGCACTTCTACACCACCGACGACGAGGTCACGCGCTTCCTCGAGGAGACGGCGCGCCTCAAGAAGGAGCTCGCCTGATGTCCACGCAGATCGTGAATCCACCGTCGCTCGCGAGGGCCGTTGGTTTCTCTCACGCGGTCGTCGGCACCGGCAAGATGATCGCGCTCGCCGGGCAGATCGGCTGGGATCAGAACAGCAAGATCGTGAGCGAGGTATTCGCGGCGCAGTTCGATCAGGCGCTGGCCAACCTGTGCGTCGCGCTGAAGGAGGCGGGCGGTGCGACGACGGACCTCATGTCACTGCGCATCTACGTCACGGACAAGCACGAGTACAACGCGCAGCTCAAGGACATCGGTGCTGCGTATCGCAAGCACCTCGGCCGGCACTTTCCGGCGATGGCGTTGGTGCAAGTGGCCGACTTGCTCGAGCCGGGCGCGAAGGTCGAGATCGAAGGCATGGCCGCCGTCGGAGCCACGAGCCCATGAGCATCACGCCCAACTCCTTCCGCTACTCGGTAGACCCTGCGACGGGGATTGCTATGATCACGTTGTCGCGCCCCGAGCAGCTGAATGCGCTCACGTTCGAGGTGTATGCCGAGCTGCGCGACTTCTTCCTGGCGCTCGAGCACGAGACCGCCGTGAAGGTGGTCGTCATCACCGGCGAGGGTCGTGGCTTCTGCTCGGGTGGATCCGTCGACGAGATCATCGGCCCTCTGTTCGCGATGTCGCCGCCCGAGCGCATGAAGTTCACGCGGATGACGGGCGCGCTCATCGGCGCCATTCGCCAGCTGCGCAAGCCCGTGGTGTGCGCGCAGAACGGCGTCGCTGCCGGTGCTGGTGCCGTCATCGCGCTCGCGTGCGACTTCCGTGTGCTGTCGGAAAAATCGAAGACGTCCTTCCTGTTCGTGAAGGTGGGGCTCGCCGGTGCTGACATGGGCGCCGCGTGGCTGCTGCCACAGGTCGTCGGCCTCGCGCGCGCGACGGAGATCTTGATGCTCGGCGAGCCCATCCTCGCCGACGACGCGCTGAAGATGGGTCTCGCGCATCGCGTGGTGCCGCCAGAGCAGGTGTTGCCGGAAGCGATCGCGTTGGCCACGAAGCTGTCGCAGGGGCCGCTGTTCGCGCTCGGGATGACGAAGGAGATGCTCAACCGCGAGCCAGGGATGTCACTCGAGGAAGCGCTCGAGGCCGAAGCCCAAGCGCAACAGATCTGCATGGCAACTGACGATTTCCGCGAGGCCTTCGAGGCGTTCTCCAGCAAGCGACAGCCCAAGTTCGTGGGGCACTAGGCCATGGGCTTTCTCGAGCAACGGCACCTCGAGCTGGCGGCGAGCACCCGTGAGGCATTGCTGCTCGTCGACGAGGAGCTGTCCACCGACCGCGATCCGTTGCGTGTGCTGCGACGGCTGGCCAACCTGGGCTTGCTGCGCGCGTGCGTACCGCTGGCCCAGGGCGGGCTGCGCGAGCAAGTGGAGCTGCGAGACCTCGTGCAGCTGCGCTTCCAGCTCGGGGAGCGCTCGTCACTGGCCGACGCGATGTTCGCGATGCAAGGCCTCGGCACCTTTCCCGTCACGCGCGCGGGATCGCAGGCGCAACGCGACGCCTTGCTACCCGGTGCCGCGGACGGCACGCTCGTGTGCGCCTTTGCGATCACCGAGGCCGAGGCCGGCAGCGACGTGAGTGCGATGAAGACTCGTGCCACCCGGGTCGGCGACGAGTACCAGCTCGACGGCGAGAAATGCTTCATCTCGAACGCCGGGCTCGCGCATCGCTACGTGGTGTTCGCGCGCACCAGCGACGACAAGAAGCGTGGGTTGACGGCGTTCGCCGTCGAGAGTGAGCGCACTGGGCTCGCCATTGAGCCGATGCGCGTGCTGGGGGACCACCCCATCGGTCGCGTGAAGCTGAACGGCGTGCGCGTCCCCGTGAGCGCGCGCATCGGCGAAGAAGGCGATGGCCTGTCGCTCGCGCTGGCTACGCTCGACTTCTTTCGCACCTCGGTCGGTGCCGCTGCCGTGGGCATGGCGCAGCGAGCCCTCGACGAGGCGAAGCGACGCGTGAAGACGCGCCAGCAGTTCGGTCGCGTCCTCGCCGACTTCCAGGCCACGCAGCTCGCGATCGCAGAGATGGTCGTGGACGTGAACGCGTCGCGCCTCCTGTGTCTCGAAGCGGCCGAGGCGATCGACCTGCACTTCGCCGCGCAACCGGGCACGCTGCTGCTGCCGCGCGCGATCGGCCAGAAGGCGGCGATGGCCAAGCTCTTCGCCACCGAAGCAGCGCAACGCACAGTCGACCGCGCGCTGCAGTTGTGGGGCGGAGCCGGTCTGGTCGAAGGGGAAGTGGTAGAGCGCTTGTATCGAGAAGTGCGCGCGTTGCGGATCTACGAAGGCACGAGCGAGATCCAGAAGCTGGTCATCGCCCGCGAAGCGCTGGCGTAACGCCCGTCAAATCGAAGGAGCATCGGTGGGAAAGTTCAAGCAACACATCTTCGTCTGCTCCAACGAGCGGGACGCCGGAAACCCGAGGGGCGATTGCAAGTCGAAGGGTGCGGAAGCCATCCGCAACTACTTCAAGGGCGAGATCGGCAAGCACGGCCTGAAGGGCACCGCCCGCGCGAACGTGGCGGGCTGCCTCGACCAGTGCGAGCACGGCGTCGCGGTCGTCGTGTACCCCGAGGACGTCTGGTACACGCTCACGAGCGTCGACGACGCGAAGGAAGTGTTCGAGCAGCACATCCTTGGAGGCAAGGTTGTCGAGCGACTGCGCATGGCCAACGGCAAGTAGCGCGTGTGGGTCCCGGCTGAGCGGCTGAAGCATCCGCAAGCGCCGGTGCGTTGGCCATGCGCCGAGGAGGCGCAAGGCTCGCGCTGGTTCTCGTCGGCGCCGCTCGGTCCGCGCACCGCGCAGCGACGGACCTGGGTACCGGCCATGGTGCCGTGGCGCGCCGCGGAGACGGGCGAGGTCACGCCGCAGGTGCTGAACTGGTATCGCGCGCTCGCTCGCGGCAAGCCCGGCGTCCTGGTGGTCGAGGCCACCGGTATCCGCGAGGTGCTGTCGGGGCCGCTCTTGCGCATCGGTGACGATCGCTTCTTGCCGGGACTGCGTGAGCTCGTCGATGTCGTGCGAGAGAGCTCTCAGGGCCAGACGCTGCTACTGGTTCAGCTGATCGACTTCCTGTCCATCCGCAGGCGACCGCCGCGCGACAAGTTCTTGCAGCGGCACCTCGTGATCACCAATGCGCATCGAGACAAACTCGGCTTCAGCGACGAGATCGAGGTGCGCACACGACTCCTCGCACTCGACGACGCGGGTCTGCAGGCGGTCCTTACGTCGCGCGAGCTCGAAGCGTTGCAGCATGGGGAGCGCGAGCGTGTGACGGACGTAGAGCGCGAGCACATCCGCGATCTGCCACGGTTGCTGCCGTCGCTGTTTGCCGATGCAGCGCAGCGCGCAGAGCAAGCGGGCTTCGACGGGGTGGAGCTGCACTACGCGCATGCGTACACGATGGCGTCGTTCCTCTCCGCAAAGAACGTTCGCAGTGATGGCTACGGTGGCACCTTGGGCAATCGCTTGCGCCTGCCGCTGGAGGTGCTCGCCGCCGTTCGGAAGCGTGTAGCGCCACGCATCGTGATCGGCGCGCGCTATCTGGCCGACGAGATCATCGCGGGCGGAAATGTCGTCGCCGACGCGGAAACGATCGGTGTCGCGTTCGCCGGGGCCGGTGCAGATTTTCTATCTCTTTCGCGCGGCGGAAAATTCGAAGACGCCGCGCAGCCTGCGGTCGGCCAGGCCGCCTATCCCTACACGGGCCAGAGTGGCTACGAGTGCATGCCCTCGTGGATCTCGGACGCGCGAGGTCCATTCGGTCGCAACATCGACGCGACGAAGCGCGTCCGGCGGGCGGTACGCGACGCCGGTCACACCACGCCCGTCGTCGCTGCCGGCGGAATCCACGCGTTCGATCAAGCCGAGGCCATCCTCGACAGCGACAGTGCCGACTTCGTTGCGGCCGCGCGGCAGAGTCTGGCGGATCCAGATTGGTTCGAGAAAGTGCGACTCGGTCGCGGTGGCGACGTGCGTCGCTGCACGTACACCAACTATTGCGAAGCGCTCGATCAGCGCCACAAGGCCGTGACGTGCAAGCTGTGGGACCGCCTGCAGCTCGATGAGCCCGGAGTCTCGCTCGACGAGAGCGGCCACCGACGACTGATACCACCCGTTGAGTGAAGCGGAGCCGTCCTCGACGAGCATCTGAAGCGGAGGAAAAGCGGTAGATTGCGCTCATGATTCCCGACGGTCTGTCTCCCGAGCTACGTGAAGCCCTCGCCTTCCCCGAGCGTTTCAATCTCGCGCAGTACTTCCTCGACGATCGCATCGCGGAGGGCTATGGCGAGAGCGTCGCCGTCATCGACGACCACGGGAAGATCACGTACCGCGAGCTGCAGCGGCTCGCGAATCGCGTCGCTTCGTCGCTGGTGTCTCTCGGCGTTCGCCCCGAGGATCGTGTGCTCATCGGTCTCTTCGATTCGATCGAGTTCGCGGCGACCTTCTTCGGTGTGCTCAAGGCAGGCGCCGTGGTCGCGATGGTGAACCCCGAGCTGCCCGAGTCCGACTACGCGCACTACCTCGAGTACACGCGCGCTCGCGTGTTCGTGGCCGACGCCACCGTCGCCAGCAAGGCCGCGTCGCAGATCGATGGCTGCAACACGTTGCAGCACGTCATCGCGTGGGGGCCGGAGCTCAGCACCAGCAAGAAGGTCTTGGGCTGGGACGCCGCCGTCGGTGCCGCATCGGCCCAGTTCACCAACTTCCTCACCAGCCGCGACGACTTTGCCATCTGGCTCTTCACCTCGGGCTCCACGGGCAAGCCGAAGGCCGCCGTCCACCTGCAGCACGACTTCGCGTTCAACACGGAGTGCTACGCGAAGCGCGTGCTCCGCATGGTCGGCAGCGACGTGACGCTCGGCGTGCCGAAGCTCTTCTTCGGCTACGCCACGGGCTCGAACCTCATGTTCCCATGTGCCGTCGGTGCGAAGGTCGTGTTGTTCCGCGGCCGCGCCACACCGGAGCGCATCGAGGCCTTGTCGAGGAAGTACAGCGTCACCGTGCTCACGTCGGTGCCCACCATGATCAACAAGATGTGCGCACACGAGGGCGACAACGACGCGCTGCACACGGTACGTGCCACCATCTCGGCCGGCGAAGCGCTCCCCGAGGAGCTCCACCACCGCTACACGCGCAAGTACGGTGGCGAGGTGCTCGACGGCATCGGCTCCGCGGAGCTGTTCCACATCTACATCACCAACATGCCAGGAGACGTGAAGCCCGGGTCGCTCGGCAAGGTGGTCCCCGGGTACGAAGCGAAGATTGTCCGGCCCGACGGTGAGGAGGCAGCGCCGGGCGAGATCGGTAATCTCTGGGTGAAGGGGGACTCGGCCGCGCTGTTCTATTTTCAGGCGCATGAGAAGTCGAAAGAGGTCTTCCGCAACGATTGGGTGGTCTCGGGAGACCTCTTCCGTCGCGACGAGCAGGGCTACTTTTTCTACGCGGGTCGCGCCGACGACCTCTTGAAGGTCGGAGGGATCTTCGTCTCGCCCGTCGAGGTCGAAGGCGCGCTGCTCAAGCATCCTTCGGTCGTCGAGGCCGCGGTCATCGGCTACGAGGACGAAGAGCGCCTGGTGAAGGCGATGGCCTATGTCGTGGCCAATGGCGCCACCAGTCCCGGGCTCGCCGACGAGATCATTGCGCACTGCAAGCGCGAGCTCGCGGCCTACAAGGCGCCCCGCAAGATCGAGTTCGTGGCCGAGCTCCCGCGATCCGACCGCGGCAAGATCTTGCGCCGCGAGCTTGCTACCAAATGATCCCGTCGCTGCCGCACCTGACGTACCCCGAAGTGGAGGCGCTGCGTGCTCTCGAGCCCGTGGTGCTGTTGCCCATCGGTGCCCTCGAGGCGCATGGTCCGCACCTGCCGCTCTCGACCGACACGCTGCTGTCGCTCGAGCTCGCGCGCCGCGCCGGTGAGCAGCTCCAGGCCAAGGGTCGCGCCGCGGTCATCGCGACACCCATCCCGTTCTCGGTTGCCGACTACGCCGCGGGCTTCGCGGGCACGCTGTCGCTGCCGCGCGACACCGCGCTCGCGCTGGTGCGCGACGTGGGCGTGGGCCTCATTCGCATGGGCTTTCCGTCGCTGTGCTTCGTGAACAGCCATCTCGATCCGGCGCACGCCGAGGTGCTGCGTCAGGCACGCACCGCGATCGAAGCTGCGACCCGCCTCAAGGTCGCCTTCCCCGACCAACTCGAGCCTCGCTGGGGCCGCACGTTGTCCGACGAGTACAAGCGCGCCGAGTGCCACGCCGGCAGCTACGAGACTTCGCTGCTGCTGGCGAGCGCCGAAGGCCGCCCGTTGGTTCGCAACGAGGCAAGAGCCAAGCTGCCAGCCTTGCCCATCAACCTTGCGCGCGCGATGAAGGACGGCAAGCGTACGTTCGAAGAAGCGGGGGCGCATCAGGCGTACTTCGGCGACCCGGCGGCAGCAACGGCGGAGGAGGGCGAGTGGTTGTACGCTCGCCTGGTGGAGATGGTGGTGACGACCGTAGAAGAGACGTGGCCTGCCTGACACCGTGAGCGCGCCCGCGTTGTTTCGTCGTCGGCCTGATCTCACCGACACGCCCTTCGTCTCGCTGGGACGCTTTCCCACCGGCGTCGAACGCGTCGAGGGCTTGCTGCCGCCTTCCGTGGAGCTGTGGGTGAAGCGCGAAGATCGCGCGGGTGCCTGTTACGGTGGGAACAAGGTGCGCAAGCTCGAGTTCCTGCTCGGGGAGGCCATCGCGCAGCGGAAGACGCGTGTCGTCACCATCGGAGGCTGGGGGTCGAACCACGCCCTCGCCACCGCGCGTTACGCGCAGCAAGTGGGCCTCCGCTGCACACTGCACCTGTTCCCACAGCCGATGAACGACGAGGTGCGCGCGCAGATCGTCGCCGATCGCGCGACGGGCGCCGACGTGCACGTAGCGAGCAGCTTTCTCCCTTGGCTCCCCGGGCTGCTGCGCGATCGCATGTCGTCGGATGCGTACTACATCGCTGGCGGCGGCTCGTCGGTCACCGGCACGCTCGGCTGGGTCTCTGCGGCGGACGAGATCGGCGAACAGATCGAACGCGGCGAGGTGCCCCGCCCCCACGCCGTGTACGCGGCGCTGGGCTCCGGCGGCACCGTCGCTGGTCTACTGGCCGGGTGGCGTGGCTCGAGCTCTGCGCCCGACGAAGTGACCGCCGTCCGCGTGGTGGAGCGCTTGGTGTGCGGCTACGGCCCGACGCGTAGGCTCGAAGAGCGCATCGTCGAGCGATTGCAATCAGTCTACGCACCTCTCGTGCCATTGCGCGTGGTGCACGACCAGATTGGCGCGGGCTACGGCCACCCGACGATCGCGGGTATGCGGGCCGTCGAAGCAGCAGCGGGCGTGGGCCTGCAGCTCGATCCCACGTACACCGGCAAAGCGATGGCGGCGCTCATGGCGGACGCGGACACGGGCCGCCTCGACGGCAGGCGCGTGTTGTTTCTTTCGACGTACTCGGCGACGTACCCGCGCGACGCTGTCTAGTTCAGCGCGACGGGCTCGGTTACCGCGAGGTTGCCCTTCGCGTCGGGGCCGAGATATCCAGCGGGCGTCTCCAGCTCGTGGCCGAACACCGCGAGCCAGCGTTCCTTCTCCACGCGGTCGAGCAGCTTGCGCTTGCTTTCGAGCGTGCCGACCACGTCGAGGTCGTACGCCATGATGAACGGCAAGCGCAGGTGCAACGCGGTGGGAATCACGTCACCGAAGAACACCAGGTTGTGCCCGTTGCCATCGGAGACCACCACCGACTGATGACCCGCGGTGTGACCCGGCGTGGGCAGCACGCGCACGCCCGGCGCCACTTCGACCTCCCCATCGACGGGCTGCAGCAAACCCGCTTCTTGCAGCGGCAAGAAGTTCTCGGCGAGGTAGCTCGCGCGATTGCGCTCGTGCGCGTGGGTGGCATCGTGCAGCTCTCGCGCCTGGATGACGTGCTTGGCGCGCGGGAACACCGGCGCAAAGCCACTCGCAGTGCGACGCGTGGTGCCACCCGAATGATCGAAGTGCAGGTGGCTCATGATGACGAGGTCGATGGACTCCGGTTCCACGCCGAGCGCGCGCAGGTTCTGCTCCGTCGATTGATCGTGATCGATGCCGTAGATGTCCTTCTCTCTCGGCGAGAACTTGTCGCCGTTGCCCGTCTCGATGAGCACGCGGCGGCCCGCGCTCTCGACGAGCAAACAATTCGTGGCGTAGTTGCAACGGTTCTTGTCGTCGCAGCTGACGAGCCGAGACCAGATCGTCTTCGGCACCACGCCGTGCATCGCACCGCCGTCGAGCCGAAAGTTGCCGCCGTTCACCAGTCGGAGCGAGAGGTCACCGAAGCGCATCTCCACACTCTAACCAGAGTCGCGCGGAGCGCGAGTCAAAACTGAGCAGCCAAAGGCTGCGTCGCGGCGAAGTCGCGGCGTGAGCAGGGTGGGACCCTGCCGGCTCGGCCGGCAGGGCGGGCGGCACGCCCGATGAGACAGGCTAAACAGCAACGCAACCTTTGATCTCCGAACAATGCGTTGCTGTTCAGAGCGCTCGGGACGAGATGCAACGTCCGACGGTGACGAGGACGACTCAGCTCTTGTCGTTGCCACAGCGATCGTTCGCGAAATCCACGAAGTCCGAGCGCGCGCTTGACACGCCTCCGTCGCGGCTGAAAAGCTAGGCCCTCAAAATGGGCAAACCCAACTACCGCGTCGTCGTCTCTTTCGATCCTCAGCGCGGCGTCTTCACCGCGCGCGCTCCAGAGCTCGAGCACCTGACCGGCGATGGCCCCTCGCGCAAGGATGCGATCGCCAAGCTGGAAGAAGAGATCGACTCGCAGCTGGCGAACATGCTCTCGCACGGCAGCACGCCTCCGAAGGCGGTCGACGAGGTCGAGCACAACGGAGAGGTTCACGCGAAGGTGTCGCGCGGTCTTCATCGCGACCTCATGTACCTCGCCAGCAGCGAAGGGGTCGAGCTCGACCAGATCGTGTCCGAGCTCCTCGCGGCAGCGCTCGCGGTCCGGCAGAACGCGCGGCCAGGGCAACGCGCACCCCGCGCGCAGTCTCACGACGACGACGTCGGCAACCGTTCCGAGGCACGCCACAGCAGCGGCGGTGCCGATCGCGACGGCAACCGCGTCGATGGTGGTGGTGGTGGTGGTGGTGGTGGTGGTGGTGGTGGTGGGCGTCGTCCCTTCACCCGTGGTCACAACCCGCAGATCCTCGACGACCGCGCGAACTTCATCGAGTACGTCCGTGGCCTGGAGCAGACCGGTGGAGCCCCAGTTCGCGGACCGGGTGGACATCGCGGCGGTGGGCACAATCCGAACAACAACAGCAACAACAACCGACGCCGCCGCGGCGGCGGAGGGGGCCAAGGCGGCGGTCAGCAGCAAGGGCGCGACGGCAACCGTCACCAGGGTCAAGGCGGGCAGCAGCACCGCGGGCACCAACCGGGTCGCCCGCAGCAGCTCGGTGGGCCGCAACACGCGGGGCAACCGCAAGGCGGGCAACAGTCGGCCGGCGGTGGCCAGGCGTCGGCCCCTCCCGTTGCGAGCGCACCCCCACCGTCGCGGCAGGGCACGTCCGACCCGCCAGAGTAAGCGCGTAAGCGCGTCTCGTGTGTATCTGGCGTGTTATGATGGACGAATGCACCACTGCGTCGACCAGCTCTTGCTGGGTGTGAAGCCGGCATGAGCGTCGCCGCGTCGCTTCCGCCATTCCGAACCGGGCCATTCGGGCGCTGGCAGCTGATGGAGCGCATCGCCGTGGGCGGCATGGCCGAGATCTTCAAGGCCAAGCAGACGGGCGCGCACGGCTTCGAAAAGATCGTCGTCATCAAGCGGATCCTTCCGCACCTCGCAGCAGACCCCGAGTTCCTCGCGATGTTCGTCGACGAGGCCAAGCTGCAGTGCGCGCTCGAGCACCCGAAGATCGTCCAGGTCTTCGAGTTTGGCGAGGTCGACGGTCAGTACTTCATCGCGATGGAGCACGTGGAGGGTCTCGACGCGCTCGGGCTCTTGCGTGCGTGCGCGCACCGACGACAGCGCTTGCCCGTTCGCCTCGCCGTTCACCTCGCCACCGAGGTGCTCGACGCGCTCGCCTACGCGCACGACAAGCGTGGCAACGACGGCAGACCGCTCGGTCTCGTGCACCGCGACATCTCGCCGTCGAACATCCTCATCTCGCGCCGCGGCGACGTGAAGCTCGGCGACTTCGGCATCGCGCGCGCCTCCGAGCGCGAGCGCCAGTCGAAGACGCAGGCCGGTACGCTGAAGGGCAAGTACGGCTACATGGCGCCCGAGCAGGTCGTCGGCGGCGATCTCGATGCGCGCGCGGATCTCTTCGCCGTCGGCATCGTCATCGCGGAGATGCTGATGGGCCGACGTCTGTTCACCGCGCCCAACGATCTGGACGTGCTGCTGATGGTGCGTGACGCGCGCCTCGAGCGGCTCGATCGCTACGGCGGCGACATCCCGGGCCCGCTGCGTCTCCTCGTGAACCGGTTGCTCGCGAAGTCGGCGGACGTTCGCTTCCCGACCGCGCATGCCGCGCGCGAAGCGTTCCTCGACTTCTTGTTCGACTCACGCCAACGCGTGACGGGCGCCGATCTCTCGGCGTACCTTGAAGGGTTGTGGGAGGGTGGCAAGCCCGACGCTACGCCGCCGGCCGACGGAAGCCTCGTCGGTGAAGACACTCGAGCCAAGGCTGAGGCCGCGGCGAAGCGGCAAGCTGCTGTGGCGAAGGCTTCGGAAGAGCCGTCCGTCATCGCGCGCGCCGCGCAGATCGCCATCGAGGAAGCGGCGCACAAGGATGATCCTCCGCAGCGCGTCGAGAAGCCCATCGTGGCGCGCATCGGCACCGGATCGCAGAAGAAGTACGACCCCCCCGCCGAACCCTCGGGCATCGACATGGTGGGCGACTTCGGCACCACCTCGCCCGTGCGCTTGTTCGCGAGCCTCGCGGCGGCGCGTGAGACCGGCCAGCTGGTGCTCAACCGGGGTACCATCACCAAGGAGATCTACCTCGTCGACGGGGCACCGGAGTTCATCGCGTCGAACAGCCCGCACGAGCGCTTCGGCGAGTACCTCGTGCAACAAGGCGTCATCTCGCCTGGCGAGCTCTCGATGGCGCTCGCCATCCTGCCGCGCTTTCGCGGCAAGCTCGGTGACACATTGGTCGGCCTCAACTTGCTGCGTCCGCTCGAGGTGTTCCGCTACCTCACCCGCCAGGTGCGTGAGAAGATGATCGACGTCTTCTCCTGGCAGGATGGAACGTTCCAGTATCTGCGCGGCAGCATCAACTCGCGTGAGTCTTTCCCACTCGGTCTCGACGCCTTTGAGATCATCGGCGCCGGCGTCGCGGGCCTCCCTGTCGAGCGCGTCCGCCGCGCGCTGGATCAAGTCGCCGAGGCGCGTCCCGTGCGTCGCGAAGCCCTACGCCCCACCCCTGAGCAGTTCCGCGTCGGCGCCGGCCCCCGCGAGCTATGGTCACGCCTCGACGGCAAGCGCACTGTCGGTGAGTGGATGAGCCGCTACGAGCAGCCGGAGCAGCTGCTCACGCTGTGTCGCACGCTCTATCTGCTGATCGAATCCGAGCTCGCGACGCTCAACTAACCAGAGTCGCGCGGAGCGCGAGTCAAAACTGAGCAGCCAAAGGCTGCGTCGCGGCGAAGTCGCCGCGTGAGCAGGGAGGGACCCTGACGGCTCAGCCGGCAGGGCGGGCGGCACGCCCGATGAGATAGACTAAACAGCAACGCAACCGTTGATCTCCGAACAATGCGTTGCTGTTTAGAACGGGCTACGCCGGCAGCGGGCGTCCGAGGAGGCGCTCGAACAGCGTGACGCGATCCGCGGGCACCGGCGCGACGACGCGGAGCAAGCGACCCTCGGTGGGGTGCGGCAGCTCGATTGCGCAGGCATGCAGCATCGCTTGCTCCGGTACGCCTTCGCGCACCTTCGCGCCGTAGCGCAGATCACCGACGAGCGGATGACCCAGGTACGCGAGGTGCGCGCGGATCTGGTGCAGGCGACCCGTGTGGGCCGTCGCTTCGATGAGCGTGACGTCGGGCCCGGTGAGCAGCACGCGTATGTCGGTGCGTGCGGACAGCGCGTTGGCATCGTCGTACGAGATCTTGGCAATGCCACCCCGGGTGAGCAGCGGTGCATCGACAGTCGCGGTCGCGCGAGCAGGCACCCCGTCGCAAAGCGCCCAGTAGGTCTTGCTCACTTTCCCGTCGGAGAAGGCGGCGCGCATCGCCAAGTAGGCCTCGCGCGTCTTGGCCGCGACTAGCACACCGCTCGTCACGGCATCGAGCCGATGCACGAGGCCACCTTCACGAGGATCGACCGACGCCGTAGTGCATGCGGGTACCCTCGCGACGAGCGCGTTGGCTACGGTGCCCAGCTCGCGCGGATGCAAGGGGTGCGAAGGCCAGCCCGCCGGTTTGTCGACGACCACCAGCTGATGGTCCTCGTACAAGATCGTGAGCGGCGCATCCGGCTGCGGCACCGGTGACGCTTGCAGCGCGTCTGGCTCGGGCGCCGTGATCTCGGCGCCGCGCGCCAGCACCTGGCCCTTCTTGCCGAGCTTTCCGTCGACGCGAACGTGGCCGGCTTCGATGAGCCGCCGCGCTCGGTTCGCACTCACGGACAGCCGCTGCGCCACGAATGCATCGAGGCGTTGCCCTGCGTCGTCCTCCACCACCCAGCGCTCCATCGCTATGGAACGGGCGGTCGTGGAAGTGCTTGGGGGTTGACCGGTGCTGCGTCGTTCACGGGTTCTGGCACTTCGCTCGCTGCATCAGCTCCGCGCAGCTTCGGTGGCTCCTCGTCGAGGGTTTCGTCGTCGGGCGCTTCGCCCTTGGTCGAGACCGCTCCGCTGTCGGTACCCCCCGGCACGAGCTTGCACATCGCGGCCTTCTTCTCGGTCGCGCTCATCGCCCGGTACACGACCAGCTTCTGGCCCACCGTCAACGCGCTGTGTTTTTCGCCGAAGCGGTTGATGCGCTCCATGTCGGCGGGGGTCAGGCCGAACTTCTTCCCGATGTGCTTCAAGTCTTCGCCGGCCTTCACCACGTAGGTCAGGCGAACGCGCCCGCGCTTGGCTTCTTCCAGCTCGAAGAACTCGTCGGAGCCCACGGTGACCACACGGACGCGCGTCGCATCGATCAGCGCGGCCTTGCCCGTGTCGAGATCGTTGTTCACCCACACCTGGAGCACCAGGTTGCCGACCAGGCGCGCGTCGGCGTCGAGGTTGTTCCACCGCTGCAGGTCCGCAGCGCGCACGCCGAAGAACGACGCGACGTCGCCGAGCGTGTCCGTCGGGAGCGTGCGGTAAAAGACGCGCTTCTTGCCGCTCACCACCGAGTCCTTGTCGGGGACCGCGACGACCACCGTGGCGCAGGGCGGGGCCGGCGTCGGTTCCTTGTTCGATGGCACCACCAGCAACATCCCAGGTTCGACCTCGGTGCTGTCGGCGAGCCCGTTCATTTGCTTCAGCGCCTTCGTCGACATCGAGAGCGACCGCGCGACGTCGTCGAGCCGCTCTCCGAAGCGCAGCGCGTACGCGCGCACCGATTCCTTCGACTTCTCGTACGCGCCGAGGAAGCGTTGCGCCGTGCCGCGGGGCACGTGCACCTCGAAGCGGCTCTCGCCGGGCGGGGTACGACCGCGACGCAGGTGCGGGTTGAGCGTGGCGATCACCGAGTCGGACACGCCAGCCGCGGTCGCGATCGCGGCGTAGCTCATCGAGCTGTCGACGAAGACGCGTTCCCAGCTCAACGAGGGATCGGTGACCACGTCGTCGAATCCGAACAACGCGCGATTCTCACCGACGATCGCGGTGGCCATCACCTTCGGCACGTATAGCGTGGTCTCCCACGGGAGGCCGTTCTCGTGACGGCACAGCTCCCAGTAGTCGTTGCTGTTGTACTTGTGCATGGAGCGAAGCACGGCGCCGTACCCAGCGTTGAACGCGGCGAGCGCGAGCGGCCATGAACCGAAGCGCGTCTTGAGGTCGCCGAGGTAGCGCATCGCCGCCGTGGTGGCCTTGTCGGGATCCTTGCGTTCGTCCACCCAGTGGTCCACCCGCAGCCCATAGATGCGAGCCCCCTCGGGCAGGAACTGCCAGAGCCCGACGGCACCCGCATGCGAGCGATCGTGGGGATCGTAGCTCGACTCGATCATCGACACGTAGAGGAGGGACAGCGGCAGCCGCGCGGCGGTGATCGCCGACTCCATCAACGCGCGATAGCGCCCCTGACGAACCAGCCACGACCGCATGATCGCGCGGCCCTTGGGATCGCTCTTGTAGAACTCGAGGTAGCGAAGCACCCGCGGGTCGAGTCGCGCGGACATATCGGGCATGCGCAGCGACGACAACCACGGAATGCTGGTCCCTGCCGGCTGCTCTTGCGGCGCGCCCGGCGAGCGGAGCGCGTCCGCATCCGGGCGCTCATCGTCGTCGTCGTGGCCGATGGACTTGGGAAAGCTCGCCTCGTCGAACTCGCGCAACGCGCGCAGTTGCTCCGACTCGTGCGTGGACTCGACCGGCATGCCGCGGATCGCACGCCGCTGCACCGCGTCGTCCTCACCGACCGGCGTGCCCGCCTTCGCGGACGGAGCACCGAGGGCGGCGGCCGGCCAAAGACCAGCCCCCCACAGTGCAACGAGCGCATACCGCAAATGCCGATACATAAGTCTCCGAGGCTAGTCGCAGGCACCGTCTCCCTCAAGTTTTGACTGCTTGCCCGAAAGAGCGTGCTAAGCTGGGGAGATGGGCCTCGGAATGGGAGAGCTTCTCATCATCCTGGTGATCGTCATCGTGATCTTCGGGGCTGGAAAGCTGCCGCAAATCGGTGACGCGCTCGGGCGCAGCATCAAGAACTTCAAGCGCTCATCGAGTGGCAAGGACGAGATCGACGTTTCGCCCAAGGGTGGCGAGCTGTCGGATACGACCCGTTCCGGCGAGCACGTCGACGTCAAGAAGTCGTAGTCGCTCGCCAGAACAATCCTATGTCGGCCTCGGCCTGGTAGTGACGAGCACGAGCTGAGCACGAGCTGAGGCTCTCACGGCGTCGCTCAGCTGGGTGTCCTGCACCACGCGTCGCAGGTCGGTCGCGTTGAGCAAACAGGTCAGCTGCGCCGCGAGATCGCTCGGGGTGTGGGGGTTCAGGATGAGCGCGCGTCGCACCACGTAGCGGGTGCGAAAGCGAGCGCAACGGAATAGCACGCGCTGCAGCTCCGGCGTGGTCGGCCGACGAGCAGCCAATCGCACCACGTCGGCCTCGGTGACGCGAGGGTTCTCGAGCAAGATCGTGAGCACGCTGGGGTCGGGGTCGCGGAGCATCCGATCGAGCAGCTCGCGGCGGCGCGTGCGCGCCAGTGACTTGCGCTCACCCAGTGTCAGGTCGGGCCGGATCGGCGCCGCCGTAGGGTTACCCACCGGCGCGTCCTGAGGCGATAGGAGCAGCCGCACCAGGACGATGTCGCCTTGCGCACGGGCTTCGTTGTAGATCGCGCTACGCGCCTCGTACTCCAGACGGTCTTGCTCGAGCAAGCTGGTCAGCGCCAACAACGCGACGTCGTACGGGGTGCCCGTGGGCGCGCGGCGTACGAGCTCACCTGCGAGACGCGCGGCGACATCCGGCGGCAGCGCCCGCAGCCGCTCGGTCAGCACGGCCTCGCGCATGCGCAGCTCCGGCAAGGCGGCCAGGTGGCGGCTCAATTGCTTCGCAGCGACGGAGATCTGCTGGCCCGGCGCGCTCACGGACGCATCTGCATCATCGGGCTCGCTCATGGTACGTTCCGAGCTTAGCGCCTTTTGGACCGAGGAGCGCATGCCGGAGACCCGAATCATCAAGCGGTACGCGAACCGCAAGCTATACGACACGCAGCGCAGCCGCTACGTCACGCTCGACCAGATCGCCGGCATGATCCGCGCCGGTGAAGACGTGAAGATCGTCGACAACACGTCCAAGGAAGATCTCACCGCGCTCACGCTCACGCAGATCCTGTTCGAGGAGGAGAAGAAGGGTGGCTTCCTGCCGCTCGCTGCCTTGCGCAACATCATCCAGTCGGGCGGGGCTTCCATATCCAACATCGCCACGCAGGCGCAGGAGAAGGTGCGCGCCGTGTTCCGTCGTGACAAGGACGACAAAGACGGCGAGGCAGAGGTTGCCGACGCTGGCTCGCCCCCCATCGAAGACGAAGCCACGGCAGCGATGGAGAACCACGAGTCGCCCGGAACCGTGAAGGCGTTGCTCGAGCGCTCGCAGAGCACGCTCGACGACTGGCAGAGGAAGATCGACGAGCGCGTGCAAAAAGTGGTGGAAGCGGTCTCGCCGTTCGCGGGTGTGGAGAAGGAAATTCGCGCGCTGCGCGATCGCATCGCTGAGCTCGAGAAGCGCATCGAAGAGCATGAAAAGGACGGCGCGTAGCCGATTCGATCTATGGCCTACACCGACCTCACGTACGAGAAGCAAGGCAAGACCGCGCTGATCACGCTCAACCGACCGGAGCGGCGCAACCCTATCGGGCCGTCGACCATCGGTGAGCTGTTGCACGCGATCGACGCAGCAAAGCACGACGCCGAGGTCCACGTCGTCATCTTCACCGGCGCCGGCAAGGTGTTCTCCGCGGGCGGTGATCTCGGTTCGATGGCGGAAGCAGGCAGCTCCGGCGGCACGCCGCTGCAGTCGGCGGCAGAGACGTTCCGCCTGCCGGGCACGTTCGTCGATCTGAACCTGGCGCTCGCACACCTCGGCAAGCCGAGTATCGCAAAGGTGAACGGTCATGCCCTGGCCGGCGGCCTGGGCCTCGTGGTCGCGTGTGACCTCGCGGTCGCCGCCGACGATGCCCAGCTCGGCACGCCCGAGATCAACGTCGGGCTGTGGCCCATGATGATCACCGCAACGATCTTCCGGAACGTGAACCGCAAGGCCGGCTTCGAGCTGCTCGTCACCGGTGACAAGATCTCCGCGGCGCGAGCACAGGAGATCGGTCTCGTCACGCGAACGGCACCACGTGAGCGGCTCGACGCCGAAGTGCAGATGCTCGTCGATAAGCTGCTCAGCAAGTCTCCCGCGATCATGCGGCTCGGGTTGCAGGCCTTCCACAAGGTGCAAGACCTCGAGCTGGAGCCCGCGCTGCGCTACCTCGAAGAACAGCTCGGTGCCGTCTTGCAGACCGATGATGCGCGCGAGGGCCTCACCGCCTTCCTGGAAAAGCGGCCGCCGAGCTGGAAGGGCCGCTGAAACGTGTATGAGCTGTTCCTCGGCTGGCGCTATCTCTATCGGCGCCGGCCCAGCCGGGCGGCTGCCGTCACGGCGGCGCTCAGCCTCATCGGACTCATCGCCGGACAGCTCGCCTTGTTTCAGTTCTCCCAGGTGAAGCTCGGCGCGTTGCTCACCGTACCGAGCGCCATCGTCTTTTGCTTTTCGTTGGTGTTGAGCTTCTGCTCCATCTTCACCACGGTGTCGATCGTTGGCGTCGCGCTCGGGGTAGCGGCGTTGACCGTCGTGTTGTCGGTCACGACGGGATTCCAGGCGTCGTTCAAACAGAAGGTGCTGGGCGTCAATGCCCACATCCTCGTCATGAAGTACGGCCGCGACTTCGGCGACTACCGGGACGTCATGAAGACCGCGGCTGCCCTGCCACACGTGGCCGCAGTGGCGCCCTTCACGTTCGAGCAGATGCTCCTGAGCTCTGGCCGCGGCACCTCAGGCGTGCTGGTGAAGGGGATCGATCCCAAGGCCGCTGGCGCCGTCCTCGACGTGGGCGAGCGTCTGGAGAAGGGCAAGCTCTCCGACCTCGAGCAAGCCCAGACGGCGGACGATCCTGCGAAGCCCATATTCGTCGGTCGCGAGCTCGCGAAGAAGCTCCGCGTGAAGATGGGCGATCGCCTTAGACTGGTCGTGCCCTCGTCGGACATGCAGCTCGGGGATCAACCGTCGGGTGTCGGCGACATTGCCATGCGCGAGTTCAAGGTCGTCGGCATTTTCTACGCCGGCTTCGACGAATACGATCGGCGTCTCGCGTACATCTCGCTGAAAGACTCGCAGGCCTTGATGGGTGGCAACGACTACGTGACGGGTGTCGAGATGCGCCTCGACGAGATGGACCTCGCACCCAGCATCGGTCGCACGCTGCTCGACAAGCTGGGGGGCTCGCCGTTTCGCGTGCTCGACTGGCAAGAGCTGAACCACAACCTGTTCACCGCCGTCCGCACCCAGAAGCTGGTGCTGGTCATCTTCCTCACACTCATCATCCTAGTCGCCGCGTTCAACATCATTGCGGCGCTCACGATGCTGGTGATCGACAAGACGCGCGAGGTCGCCATCTTGAAGTCGATGGGCCTGCCGCCCTCGGGCGCGGCGCGTATCTTCCAGGTGGCCGGGCTGTCGATCGGGCTCATCGGTGCGACGCTGGGCCTCGGGCTCGGCCTCCTGCTCTGCGCGGTGGTGTCGCGCTACGGGTATGCGCTGGATCCGCACGTGTACCTCATCGACAAGCTGCCCGTGCGCATCAGCGTGGCGGAGCTGGGCTACACGGTCGCCGTCACCATGCTCATCTGCTTCTTGGCCACGCTCTACCCGTCCGTGCGCGCCGCTGGCCTGCAACCAGCCGATGGCCTCCGCTACGAATAGGCGTCGGCACGCGGTCTGCACTCCCTCGCGGCCTGGAGGTGCACACATGGGTTTGTTTCAGCGTCGTAGCTCGGGAGTTCTGGCCCCTATTCTCACCGGAGTAGGCGGCTTGCTGTTGGGTGCCGGTATCGTGTCGTTGTTCACGCCGCGCACGGGTGCGCAGATTCGCGGAATGGTGCGCGACCTGTTCACCAAGCTGGAGAAGCACGATGACCAGCATGACCTCGAGCGGATGGAAGGCGAGGGTGGCGTTGCCCACGTCGTCACGCCGCCGCTCGACGGGACGCCCGCCCGCTCGCACTCGTAATGTGTGGACGCCGGCGGGTGCAAGTCCCGCCGACGTCGCTCGTGGTCCGGGGCTGTGGGTCGCTATCGCAGCGTACGCACGCGGTGTGGGAATAGAACCCGGAACAGCGCCACGCACGCGACCGCTGCACCCGCAGCGATGAAGATGCCGGCCCAGAAGCCGCCGTCGCTGCGCTCCCCGCGGAAGAAGAACGTCGCGGCGAAGCCCGCAACCACGGCGCTGAGCGCGCCTACACCTGTGTTGGTCATCACGCCGTTCGCGCCGGTCGTATTCGTGAGCTTGCCCGCCATCCAACCGATCATCGCTCCGAGCGCGATCCAGATGAGAATGCCTGCCGCTGGATACATGTCTGCACCTCCAGCACCCTGCAATGCAATCCGGGCGCCGCGATTGGGCTGCGCTGCAGCGAGCATTGCGAGGCGGGCTGCCTCAGTGGGGCTGGATTGAACGCCCAAACGCTCAAAACGAAAAAAGGGACCCATTCGGGTCCCCTGTCGCTGAAGAGGTGGTGGGCACAGAAGGAATTGAACCTTCAACAAACGGATTAAGAGTCCGCTGCTCTACCAATTGAGCTATGCGCCCGAAGCGGGAAGTACATGCCCCAGGTGAGGGCTCGTGGTCAAGACGAAATCGTGGCGAATCGCAGATTCGGCTGCGAGCTCCTCGGCTGCGAGCTCCTCGTCTGCGAGCTCCTCGGCCACGCGCTACTCGGGGAGACACGACCGCTGGCCAGTGCCCGGCGGGTCGTCGGTCGCCTCGCACTTCAACAGGCCGGGACACGCGTAGCTCTTGCCCGCCGCCCCGCAGAGAAAAGCGCAGCCCTTGTCACCATTCGGGGTCGCATCCGTGACCACGCAGTACGCCGCCGTGCCGGTCGGCGTCCCGCTGCACGCACCGCTCTGTGTCGCGGGACAGGTCTTGGTGCAAAAACTACCGCCCTTCGGACCGGCGAGGCAGCGGAGGCCGTCGGGACAATTGTCGGACGCGTCGCAGAGACCTCCGAACGCGGCCGGCGAGCTCAGTTCTGCGGGGGCTGCCGCGTCGACGGAGAGCGCGGCATCGGTGGCGCTCGAGGTCGAGCCGCCACCGCAAGCGGCGACGCTCAACAGCAGCGCGAGCACGCCATGCGGCTCGAAAAAGCTCATGCCATCGAGCTTCAGCAAGATGGACCGCGCGCGGCTGCGGTGTCCGAGGTCTTGGGTGGTGAACGACTACTGGTGCGCCCGACACGATTCGAACGTGTGACCACCGGCTTCGAAGACGCACCGACGAAGATCTAAACCGCGAGTTTCTTCGCGCGCTTGCTCTTCCCGTCGGTGGTTGGGTCAGGCAAAGAGAAGGCTACGCCAAGCCGATCGCGGTGCCGGTGCCGCGAAACGAATTGCGGGCGAACTGATTTCCTGCGATGTGAAGAATGCCGCCATCGTCGAAGACATTGATCCCAACGGGACGAAGGTCCAGGCGGAGGCTGATGGTGGAATCGTCGACAACGGTTGCGATCAGCAACGGCATCGCTCCCCAAAAGATCGCGACGCTCTTGTCGGTTTGCGTGACGTGCACGTCGGGAGAAGAGTCTCCACCCAACTGATTTTCGATCACTCGCACGATTCGCCCCGAGGGGAGACCTGCGGGAGTGCAAAGCGTGACCCTCAGCGGATCGCGCCCGATCGCCACAAGCGGCTGACCGCGCAGCCCGATGAGGGTCTCCCAGCCAGCAAAGGTGTTCGAGCCCACGACGACGGTTGTCATGCTGCAACACCCACCACGGGAATCTGCCAGCCGTCGATGTCTTCCAACTTCTCGTGCTCCTGCATGGGAAGGGCCTCAACAGGCTCGAGCAGGAGGTCCCCCACGTCGACTTGAAATCCCCTGACTCGGACGAGTTCACGGCTGTTCAGAAACGCTCTTTCATCCTCTGACAGTGCATGCCATAGCGGGTCCATCGCGTCGCGAACTTCGTCGGCCATGGCATCGTCTGCGTCATCGAGGGCCAGCATGGCGCGCTCGAGCAACAAGTAGGAATTGAGACGAGGACTCGTCATGTTGGCCAAACACAAACCCAATCGAGGCGGGTGCGCTCGAGCGCTGCTTCGTACGAAACAAGCGTTGTAGGTGTCAGAGGCTCGATCAAGGCATGGTCGAAAGGGCGATCCGCATCGGCGCGGATGAACAAGGGCTTGTCGACGACGCTTTCCAAGGACAGACGGTACACTCGATCGACCGCTTTCCCCGTTGATCCGGAACCCATCCCCGATGGGCGACGGTGCGCTGGCAGACGCCACATCGAGCACGGCGCGATCGACATCCCACCGGTATCGGGCAGGACGTTGCCGCGTTCATCCGGCGAAATATCTCCTGGGACTTTGACCCCAAGCTCCCGTCGAGAGCGGCCGCAACGAGGCCAGCTGTCCTGGGCTGGGGTCATCACACGAAACAGCATCGTCTCTACAGCATACGATGCCTCGCTAGCGTATGCGAGGTCCCACCGACCGCGTGTCAATGGCCAGCGATTATGTCCGCCCTTAACGGGCCAGCGATTATGTCCGCCCCGCTGGGGTTGATTTCCGGTGCTTCTTCTGGTGGTGATCGGGTCCAAGATCAGCTCGGCGAGGAAGTCTGAGAGTTACCAAAGAGTTGGGTGTGGATGATGTCGAGCAGCGATAGGGGTTTGGA
>JAYUBF010000040.1:0-55073 GCA_043741435.1 Myxococcales bacterium | reverse complement strand
TGACGGCTCGGCCGGCAGGGCGGGCGGCACGCCCGATGAGATAGACTAAACAGCAACGCAACCTTTGATCTCCGAACAATGCGTTGCTGTTTAGCAACCCGCCTATTTGGGTGGTTGCTGGGTGAGCGGGCCGAGGAAGTCGCGCTTGCCGACGGGGACGCCGTTCTGGCGGAGGAGCGCGTAGGCCGTCGTGAGGTGGAAGTAGAAGTTGGGCACGACGTGCTCGAAGAAGTAGTCGTTGCCGGTCATCGTTTTGCCCTCCCAGCGTGGCTGGGTGACGGAGCGCGTCGCGGTGGACTCGAAGTCCTTCGCGGTGAACGTGCCGAGGTACGTGACGATCGAGGCGACCCGGGCGCGGAGCTCGTCGATCGTCTTCTCGGTGTCCTCTTGCTTCGGCGCGTCCTTGCCGGTGAGGCGGGAGGCCCCGAGCTTGGCCGTATCGCAGGCCGTCTGCACCTGGCGTGCAAAGTCGAACTGGTCGACCACGAGGCGCAGACCCGCGTAGTTGGTGGGGTCGAACTTCTTGGTCTCTGCGTACGTCGCCGCGGTGGCGAGCCACTTGTCGAGCTGACCGAGCTGCTTTTTCATCTGTTGGAACATTTGGAAATACATGTCGGCGACTCTACACGTTGGCCGCTACCGTGTCTTGCCGTTCGCATCGTGGCGAGCGCTTGCGAGGAGCCGCCGGAGCTCGGCGATGACGGTCGCATCGTCCAGTTGCCTCTCGACGAGGGGCTGCGCCATCTCGAGCGCGGCCACGGCCTCGGCATGGCGCCCGAGCCCCCGCAGCGCGCGGCCTCGTTCGAAAGCGCAAATCCCTACGGAGACGTGGCTCTTCGAACGCGCGCCGATGTAGATCTTCTCGGCCTCCTCCAGGCACGGCAGCGCCTCAGCCCAACGCTCGCGCTTGTTGAGCGTGGTGCCTAGGTTGTAGAGGCCCGCGGCCACGCTCTCGTGCTTCGGGCCGAGGACCTTGCGGCGGATCGCAATCGACTTCTGGTAGGCGCTCAGCGCCTCGTCGACCTTGCCCTGTTCGTCGTACGCGTCGGCCCGCGCTTCCCACAGCGACGCCACCTCCTCATGCTCCGGGCCGTACTCTCGCTCGAGCGCGGGCTGCGCAGCCGCGAGCGCCGCCAGCGCGCCGGTCGGATCTTTGGTCGCGGCCAGCGCGTAGCCGAGAGCGAGGTTGACGAGCTCTTCAATCACCGCAAAGTGCTGGTGGGTCGCACCATCGCCGCCGCCGTCGCGGTGAGGCAAACCAAGAGCTGTAAGATCTTCGACGTGACCTTCGAGCAGCTCGCGAAGGGGAACGGCTTCGGTCCCACGCAGCGACGAGCCACGGGCGACTATCGAGAAGTCGCGTGTGCCGCGTTGAAATAGCGGCGAAGCGGCGTCGGCGCACGTGGTGGTGGCCGGCGTGACGCGCTACGCTGCGCCACTTTGTCCGCGCCCGCTCAGCAGGCCACCACGCGCCAGCGCGTGCAGATCTTCATCCTGTCGTGGCTGGCCTACGGCTCGTACTACCTGTGCCGTCGCCCGTTCGCCGTCGGCAAGGCCACGATCGCCGACGAGCTCCACCTCACCGAGGCCGCGCTCGGCCGCATCGACACCGGCTATCTCGTCGCCTATGCCGCCGGACAATTTGCTTCCGGTCTGGTAGGCGATCGGATCGGCGCGCGGCGGCTGATCGGGTTCGGGATGCTCGCCGTCGCGATCACCTCGGTCGCCTTCGGCATGGGCTCGACCGCGTCGGTGTTTGCAATCGCGTTTGCCCTCCACGGTCTCGTGCAAGCCACCGGTTGGCCCGGCGTCGTGAAGGCGATGGCGTCCATGTACACCGAGGGAAATCGCGGCACGGTCATGGGGTGGTGGGCCACCTGCTATCAAGTCGGCGGCATCGCCGCGACGGCGCTCGCCACGTACCTGCTCACGCACTACGGGTGGCGCTCCGCGTTCTTCGTACCGGCGTCGCTCACGGCCGCCGTCGGTGTCTGCGTCTACTTGCTGTTGTGGGAGCCGCCCGCGTCTTCGACCGCCGCGCGCGAAGAGGCTTCCTTCGCCATCTTGCGCCAGCCGCTCGTGTGGTCCCTCGGTGCCGCGTACTTCTGCGTGAAGCTCATCCGCTACTGCATCGTGTTCTGGCTCCCGTATTTCTATCAAAAGCAACTGCACTACGGCGCAGGCAAGGCCGGCTATCTCTCCATGTCGTTCGACATCGGTGGCGTGGTCGGCGCCATCTGCAGCGGGTGGTTGTTCGACAAGACGGGGCCTGCGCGCGGCTGGATGATCATCGCGCTGACCCTTGCACTCGCGGCCGCGAGCTTCGTGTACCCGCAGGTCGCGCTCTTTGGTCCCGTCGCTGCGTTCGCCGGGATGGCGCTCATCGGCTTCGTGTTGTTCGGTCCGGACGCGCTGGTGTCGAGCGTGGCGGCGCAAGATCTGGGCGGGCCTGCGGCGGCCGCCACGGCAGCGGGCTTCATCAATGGCGTCGGTTCTGTGGGCGCGATCCTACAGGGCACCCTCACCGCGTATGTCGCGCAGCACTACGGCTGGGACTCGTTGTTCGTGGTGTTCGGCGGCCTCTCGGTCCTGGCGGCCTTCGCGGTGGTGCCGTATGCGTGGTCCGCCGGGCGCGAACGCTCCCCGGTCGGTTAAGCTCTCGCTTACGGCAGCACGAAAACGTCGATCCCGACGCCGCCGCGGTCGAAGCCCTTCGCCTTGCGCAGCACCGCGAGCGTGTTGCCGCCGGCAGCGAAGCGCGCGGAGCGGCCCTGGCCGGCGACGCTGAGGAGGCGCGGCACCAAGATGTCGGTCTTGCCGATGGAGGCGCGGTCGATCGCGTAGACGTCGAGATCATCGACGTCGGGAGACTTGCGCGCGAGCGCCGCTGGGTTGTTCGGCTCCACCTGGAGGGCCAGCATGAGGCGTTTGTCGTCGAGCGCGAAGCCGGTGAGGCTCTCGAGCGAATAGGTGGAGATGGGGCGCTGCAGCGGAAGCGCGTGTTGTACGAGGCCGTCCGTGACCACGAGCTCCTTGCGATCGTCGGAGCTGCGCACGAACGCCTCGGTGTCGGGCTGTGCCTTGTGATCGAGGACGGCCTTGGTGAACTTCATGAGGTCGCCGATCTCTTCCTCGACGAGCACCTTGTCCTGCGTCACGTCCACGCGGATGAAGCGATCGGGCCGGCGGATGTCCTTCGCCTTGTCGTACTCGCCGATCTTCTGCGCCGCGAGCTGAGTGTGGGCGCGCGCCCACCACAGCGGACGTAGCTCGCCCGACTTTATGCGCAAGAGGCCCTCCGCCGTCTCCACCAGCACGCGCTTGGCGAGCTGCTTGCCGCCGTCGGTGGCGTACAGCGTCACGACGTGATCGCCGCCGAGCTTCTTCACCACGTGCTGGTACACCGAGATCATCGGCTTGCCGTCGTGGATCACGCGCTCGATCGCGTTCGCGGGCCCCAGGCGCTTCTTGTCGAGCGTGATCGCATCCTTCCCGATGGTGGCGACGGAGGCGAGGACGCGCTCGGTGCCGTCTTGCTTGAAGGTCACGAGCACGTGCGTCGCATCGAGGAACGCGAGCGCCGTCACCGTGAGGGAAACCCCATCCACACGCAGCGCCTTGCCGACCTTCGGGTCCAACGGGAACACGTGCAGGCTGGCCGCCGTGGCGGCATCGGTGGAGATCGTCGCGAGTGACTTGCCATCGGTGGACACGGCCATCGGGTCGTCGAAGAAGCGGCCCTCGGGCGGCGCCAGCTTCTGCAGCGCAGGCGCTTCCGCGTGGCCGAGCCCCGCCGCCAGCACCATCGCCACCCCGACCGTCGCACACCACATCTTTGCATTCGCCATCGCGCAGGCAGCGTACCGAGCGGTTCTTCGTCGGTCAAACGTTCGACTTCGACGTGTTGATCAATGCACACAACCTCGCCGTGGAGCCGGAGCTGCAAGCCCTCAGGTATTTGCGCGCGGTCGACAAGATGTCCCGATATGCGAAGGTCCGCATCGACGCCAAGCGTGACCTCACGTATCTCGAGGGGTCGCTGCGCACTCTCATTGGCCGCGCGCCGCAGGTGACCGATCCGAGTTATCGGCCTCGCGTGCAGGAGCAGTCTGCGAGCCTCCTGGCCAGCGGGAACCCGCACCTCCTCAAGGCGGCGAAGCGCATGGGGCTGGATCTCCGGGCGCTCGCGGCTGGCCAGCTGTGGCGGGCACGGCGGCGGTAGGCCGCTCGGAAGCGCGCCGAGACGGCTACCAGCCTCGCGCTGGCGAGCGCACGATCTGCGGCGTGTTGCTGCGCGGGTGGAGGAACGTGAGCTCGTCCGCGTGCAGGCACAAGCGCTCGTGCTCGATCCCGCCGTAGAGCCGGTCGCCCACGATCGCATGACCGATGGCCGCGAGGTGCACGCGGATCTGGTGCGTGCGACCCGTCTCGAGCTGGAGCCGCACCAGGCTGTTCGCGTCGCTGCTCTCGATGGGCGTCACCTTCGTCACGGCCGGATCACCCAGCGTGTCGTTCTCGGGGCGCGCGATGCGTCGGCGCGCGTCGTGGTGATCCTTCGCGATGCGCAGCGCGATGCGCGTGGGCTGATCCAGACGACCTTGCACGCGCGCGGTGTACATGCGGTCGATGGTGCCGTCGGTGAGCCCTTGTTGTAGCGTCTCGCGGGCGCGCGCCGTGAGCGGAAACAGCACGAGGCCCGAGGTGTCCCGGTCGAGCCGGTGCAGCAGGCTCGCGGTGTCGCAAATGCGTTGCGCCTTCACGAGCAGCGTGTCTGCCTCGTCGCCGCGCACGCCTTGGCTTCGCAGTCCGGTTGGCTTGTCGAGCACCAGCACGTGCTGATCTTGATACGCGATGGTCGGCTCCGGGGGGCCCGGCACCTCGTCGGGCACGAACGCGATGATGCGGGTACCCACGGCCACCTCTACGTCGCCGGTCGCCTTCTTGCCGGCCAGCTCCACGGCCCCCGACGACATCATCGCGCTCGCCATACCGAGGCTGATCTCGAGGCGCGCGACCAGCAAGGCCAGCAAGCGCTCCGGATCGCCAGCCGCCGCGCGGAGGACTCGTTTCACGACAACGTCACGACGGATCAAACAGCAGCAGAGCCGACGCGACCTGCGCCGCGCACTCGGCGTTGGCGATGGCGAGCGCGCGGTTCGCAGCGAGCGAGCGACGGTTGGTCGCCATGGCCACGTAGTTGAGCAAATGCGGCGTGAGGGCCTTGCCGCGGATCTTTTTTTGCTCGGCGTCCTTGATGCCGGTCTCGATGGCGCGCTCGATGAGGCTGGGATCGAGCGCGTGCGCCTTCGGGATGGGGTTGGCGAGGATCACGCCACCCGGTCGCATGCTGAAGTGGTGGTGCAGCATGCGCGCGGCTTCTTCTGCACCGTCGACTCGGTGCTCGAGGGGGAGACCGCTCGAGCGGGTGTAAAAAGCCGGGAGCTCGTCGGTGCGCATGCCCACCACCGGCACCCCCAACGTCTCGAGCACTTCGAGCGTGCGCGGCAGGTCGAGGATGGCCTTCATCCCCGCCGACACCACCGCGATGGGGGTCTGCGCGATGGTGGTGAGGTCGCTCGAGACATCGCTCGCATCTCCGCGGTGCACGCCACCGATGCCGCCCGTCGCGAACAAGCGAATGCCCGCGCGCGCAGCTGCGTACGCGGTGGCCGACACGGTGGTGGCGCCGTTGTCCCCGCGCGCGATGCGAATCGGGAGATCGGCCGCGCCCGTCTTGGGCCACGACTTGGGATTGGCGGTTTGTGCGTGCGCCATCGCCTCCATCTCGGAAACGGTGATGCCGATGACGATGCGTCCACCGACCACCGCGATGGTGGCTGGTACGGCGCCATGCTCCCGGACCGTCGCCTCGAGGGCACGACCGACCTCGTAGTTGTCGGGCCACGGCAGACCATGCGCGACCAGCGTGGACTCGAGCGCGACGACGGGGAGGTGCTCGGCCTGGGCGGCTCGCACTTCTTCATTCACCCGGAACCGATCGTCGAGCTTGGTCATGTCAGTTGGTGTCGCGCGGGCCGGCGACCTCGTTGCGGATGTCGACGAGGCCCTCGGTGTTAACGCTGTAGAGCGTGTTGCAGAAGTTGCACGTGATCTCGGCGTCCTTCCCGTCGGCGATCATCTCGTCGAGCTCGCCCAACGACAGGAGGTGCAACGTGCTGCGGATGCGCTCCTCCGAGCACTTGCACTTGAAGCGCACGGCGCGGTCGGACAAGAGCTGCACGCCGTGGGTTGGCATGAGCCGCTGCGCGATCGCGAGGGCGGATACCTCCTCGGTCTTCAGCAGGCGATGCAGCGCGCCACCGTGCAGCCGCGTCTTGATCTCGCTCACCATCTCGGGATCGCCACCCGGCAGCGTCTGCACCAGGATGCCGGCCGCGCGGATCACCTGACCGTTGTCGTCGAGGATCACCTCGCACGACAGCGCCGAGGGCACTTGCTCGCTGGTGTGCAGGTAGAGCTCGAGGTCTTCGTCGATCTCGCCGGAGAGCAGCGCGGTCTGACCCTGGTAGAGATCACCGAGGCCAATGTCGCGCGTGACGTGCACCGTGCCGCTCATGCCCATCGCCAGCACGAGCGAGTCCCTGCCGTTCCTGGCATCGGGTGCCAGCTCTGCATCGGGGTGCGGATGACGCACGTAGCCGCGCACGTCGCCGAAGGCATTGGCGTCGACAGTGACCGAGCCGAGCGGGCCATCGCCGATGACCTGCAACGTGACGCGCTCGTCGGCACCCTTCGTCATGGTCGCGAGCAAGAGACCGGAGGTGAGCGCGCGCCCGAGCGCAGTGGTGGCGGGTGGGGACAGCCGATGGCGCTGGGCAGCGTCGCGCACGAGGTCGGTGGTGACCACGGAGGCGATGCGCAGATCGTCGGCGGGCGCGATCGCGCTGATGAGGACGTCGGGCGGCATGAGCGCGCGAATGTAACACCAACGCTTCGGGGATCTTACGGTTTGGGAGGCGGCGGGATCGTATCGCCGGTGGCTGCATCGCGCAGCGCGCCGTACGGCTGCAAGCAGGCGGTGAAGGCGGGGTCGGCGACCGGCGCTTGCTCATCCTTGGCGATCGGGAGCCCCAGTCGCAACGCGGTGCACACGCCGGCCGCGGACGCGCGCCGCACCGGTCGCAGCGGCGGGTACACGTGGGACACCCAGAACCGATACGCGCTCGACATCGGCCCCTTGTCGAAGCCCCAGCCTTCCACGCGCGGGCCGGCCACGCGCAGATCGATCATCACGAAGCGATCGTAGAAGCGCACGGGGTGCTCTTTCATCAGCTGCTCGGCGATCGCGCGCTCGGGTGGCGAGATGAGCTTGTCGTCGTACACCAGCACGGAGTGGTCGAACGTCTTGCGATAGCGTTCGATCTGCGCCATCTGCGTGATCTCGTCCATGCTGCGGTCGAGGTAGAACCACAGCTCCTTGCGCGCGCTCATGCTCGGGTAGTGCAGGATCACGCGGTCGGTGGGGACGGTGGCTTTCGTGACCTCCTTGGCGAACATCCACTGGTCGTCGTGCGGCGTGTACCTCACCTCGCCCAGCGTCCCCATGAGCACGCGGCTCTCGACGAGGGTGCGAAACGAGAGCGGCACCTCCGCACTGAAGTACATCGCGAGCGCGCCGACCGCACACACGGCACCGGTGATGGCCGAGCCGCTGAGCCGGCGCACGAAGCGCGCGACGTCGTCTGCCAGATCGACGGTGCAGAGCGCGAAGAAGCCCGAGAAGAAGAACACGCGGTACATGTGCACCGACGAGCCCTCGGCGAAGAGATAGATGTAGAGCGTGTTGGTGTAGAGGAACGTGAGCGGGGCCAGGTCGCGCAGCCGCGAGCGCCCGGTGCAGGCACGCGCGAGGAACACGACGTACCAGATCGCCGCGACCACGAGCGGCGCGGGCCCGTAGAGCAGCTCCATCCAGTGCGTGTGGCGCTCGAGCACGTAGCCAGCCGAGGGTGCGGCGTGGCGTTGCTGATAAGACGCGACGAACTCGTCCCACACGCCGGACTGATGGGTGAAGACGATGTGGAACGCCATCACGGCGACGCAGGCGCTACCGATGACCAGCGTGTGGATCGTGGTGGGATGCAATCCGTACGGGCCCGCGGGTAGGGCCCGGCCGCGCGAGGTGTTGCGCAACAACAGGCCGTGCAGCGCGATGAACGGGCCGATGAAGAACACCTCCCACATGAGGAGGCCACCGATGGCGTACGACAGGGCTGCCTCGACGAGGAATCGGCGCGAAGGCTTCTCGAGGTAGTCGAAGTACGCGCGGAGGCCCCACAGCACGCAGGCCATCTCGAGCAGCATCGGGTCGGACAGCACGCTGAACGTGCACACCACCGGCAGCGACACGTACACGGCGACCGACGCCAGCGCGAGCCACGGCGACCACGCGCGGCGCACGAGCCGGAAGAGCGCGTACAGCGTCGCGAGCCCGCCGAGCGCGGCCAGCGCGCGGGGCAGCCACTCCTTCTCGCCGAAGATCGGCACCGTCAGCGTGAGGAGGTGGTGGTAGCCGATGGGGTGGTGAAAGTAGAGCGCCGCAGCGACGGGCGGATCGAAGCCGGTCCAGGTGGCGGGTGCCACCATGTGTTGCCGGAGCGAGGTGCGCGCCCGCAGCATGTACGTCGCGCCGTGATAGCCGTGGTGGCCCCAGTAGAACGGCGCCGCGATGCCGAACGCGGAGTAGCCGAGGTAGATCGCGATCACGAGCGCGAGCCCGATCCGGACACCGCGCGGCGCTGGCGCTGTCGGGCCCGTCACTTGGCTCACGCGGCCACGCGCTCGGCGATGCAGTACGCGGACGTGCCGAACGGCAACGGCGTGCGTCGCAGGATCGGCAGCTCGGCGCGGAACGCCATCGTCAGCAGATCGTTCACGAGGCCCGGCCTGCCCGCGTGCTCCATGCCGCTCGTGGACTGCGGTGCCACGCGCTGCAGCAAACGCGCAGCGAGGGTGGGCAGGAACAGCGCCGCATTGAAGTAGCCCTGCTCCTGCACGCGGAACGGACCGCGTGCGATGAGGTCGGCGAGGCCGCGCGCCCGATAACGCCGTCGGTGATGACTGTAGTCGTCGTTGTAGCCCCAGAGGACCTGGAATGCGGGCACGAACACGACGAGGTATCCGCCCGGGCGGATCACGCGACCCAGCTCGCGCGTGGCGGCCACGTCGTCGTCGAGGTGCTCGAGCACGTCGAGCGCGACGGCGGCATCGAACGCTCCATCCGCGAACGGCAACGGTTGGTCGGCGGCGCCGATCACGCGGTGCCGATAGGGCCGATCGGGCGCGAGCGTGTAGGCGCCCGACACGCGATCGAACGCGACGGGGTCACCGTAGCGGTGCAGCACCAGCGACGCACCGCCGGTGCCGCAGCCGAGATCGAGGATGCGCGGACGATCACGCCCCGGGCCCGGAGCGAGCGGCAACGGCGCGAGCTTTTGGTCGAGGATGTCGCGCCGCACCGAGTACCACCAATGCCACTCCTCGACCTGCGCTTGGAACGCGTGAAAGCTCGAATCCATACTTCAGCGAAGGCGCAGCCGCACGGCGGAGTAGGGCGCCCAACCGAGAGGCAAGCGCGCCCCAACGACCGGAGGCCACGCGGCGCTCTGTTCCAGCTCGAAGTGCTCGTCGGCCGCGGCGAGGATGGAGGCTAGGTTGCTCACGTGGTGGTGATCGATGCCGGAGAACCCGATGGCGGCAAACGCGGCGGACATGGCCGCGTGCACGGCGGGGCAACCGACGAGGAAGTCGCCGCCCGGCGAGAGCACGCGCGCGATCTCGGAGAGCCCGCAGCGCAGCGCGTCACCCTCGAGGTGCTCGAAGATCGAGAAGGCGACCACGCAGTCGAACGATTCGTCGGGAAATGGGATGGCGCGGACATCGGCCTGCTGCAGCACCGCATGACCAGCCCCTTGTCGGTGCAGATACTCGACGAGCCCTGGCGGCTGCGGCTCGAGGTCGAGGCCGGCGATCTGATCGGTGATCTTGCAAAGCGTCGACAACAACAAGCCCGAGCCGTAGCCCACCTCGAGCAGGTGCCGATAGCGCCCACGCAGGAGGCCGAGCCCGAGGTCGATGCGCGCGCGGAAGATGCGCCCGACGAGCGGCTTGTAATAGAACGCCAGCGGGTCGACGTCGTTGTTCGGCCGCAACGCCCCGCGCGGCGGCAACTCGAGACGGAGAGCGGTGTGGGCCATGAAAGCCCGCGCAAGATCGCGTCGTTTGGCGCGCGTTGCAAGAGCGGTCTGACACGGGTTGGAAGTAGCGTAGATGGCGCGGGTCCCTCTACGATGCACGCCATGCGAACCCTGCTCCTCGCCATCTTCTCCCTCGCCTGCCTCGTCGCCGTGGCGCACGCCGAGACGGCCGGCGGCATCACCTGGAAGTCACCGACGACGTGGAAGGCCGATGCACCGCGGCCGATGCGGGTCGCCACCTACCAGGTCGCCGCGGCCAAGGGCGATACCGACGAAGCCGAGCTGGCCATCTTCTACTTCGGCGAAGGGCAGGGCGGCAGCGTCGACGACAACCTCAAGCGATGGGCCGGGCAGTTCGAGTCGCCGAAGCCGCCGGTCACCAAGAAGGAGAAGCTGGCCGGCGTCGCCGTGACGCGCATCGAGGTCAAGGGCACGTACGGCGGCGGCATGGGCCCGTCTATGGGTGCAGGTGGGGGCGGTGGCGCAGCGCCGGCGAAGAAGGACAACTACCAGCTGCTCGGCGCGATCGTCGAGGCGCCGCAGGGCTCGGTGTTCTTCAAGCTCACCGGACCGCAGAAGACAGTGGAATCGGCACGGGTCGCGTTCGACAAGATGCTGAAGTCGATCACCAAGTAGCGCCGTCGGGAAGATCTGCCGGCAGCCGTTTGTTTCGATCGGCATGGAAGAACCCCGCCGCGTAAAGATCCGAAAAGAGGCCGCCAGCCTCGCCAAGATCGTGGGCCTGGCGCTCCTGTTCCGCGCGTTCGTCGCGCAGGCCTACGTCATTCCATCGGAGTCGATGGTTCCCACGCTCGAGGTAGGCGATCACATCTACGTGAATCGCCTAGCCTACCGCAGCACCCCCCCTGCGCGTGGGGACATCGTGGTGTTCGACCATCCGCAGAACCACGGCACCGACCTCATCAAGCGCGTCGTCGCCATCGGCGGCGACCGCGTGGAGGGCCACGACGGCAAGGTCTGGGTGAACGGCGAGCCTGGGGGCCCGTCATCCAATTTCGACGTGGTCGACGTGCCGAAGGACAACCTGTTCGTGATGGGCGACAACCGCGGCAACTCCAGCGACTCGCGCTACTGGGGCTTCGTGCCGCAAGGCCTCGTCGCTGGTAAAGCGTTCGTCGTGTGGTGGAACGCGAGCCACCTTGGCCGCAGCATGACGCTACTGCGCTAGCTCATCTGCCGCCCGATCAGTGAGCGAGCGTAGCGTCCGCGAGCGCCCGCTGGAACACGCCGAAGTTGCCGGCGGCGACGTAGAGGGTGTCGCTCGAGATCTCGAGCGACGAGCCCCAGCCGAGCGTGCGGAGGAAGCTGCGCCCGACCGGCATGGCGGGGTTCGCCACGTCGAGCACGAGCACGCCGGCCCCGCTGATGTTGAGGTACAGGCGGTTGGCGCTGGTGCCCATCGCGCTCGCGTTCCTGAGCCCGAGCGTGTTCTCGAACGGTGCGCTGAGCGCGAGCTGCGTGGTGTCGAGCACGGTCAGCTTCGTGGCTTCGTCCGCCGTGCTCGAGGTGCTCGTGGTCCCGCTCGACTTCGCCGCGACATCGGTGGCGTAGCTGTAGCGATACGCCTTGTCCGTCGTCACGTAGACCCGGTCCGCATCGCCCACGAGGGAGCCGAGCGAGCGACCTTCGAACGAGCGCGAGTCGAGCAGCGACGCGGTCGAGTCGTCGAGACGCTGCAGGAGGTGGAGGCGCGGATCGTAGTCGAAGCTGCCATTGCCGAAGTTGTTCGGGTCCGCGACCCACGTGTAGACGTTGTCCTGCGTGAGCAGGAGCGTGCGGTCGCCGCTGCGCCAGGTGCGAACGATCTGTCCCGGCACGTTCGTCTCGGCGTCGGCGGAGAGATCGTCACCCGACAGGCTCCAGCGCTGCGCGTAGTACTTGTACTGCGTGAGCGATTGGCCAGAGAGCCACGGCGAAACGGAGCCGACTTGGCGACGATAGGTGAGAAAGAACCCGGCGGGGTCGCTGCTGTCCGACGTGAGCGCCATGATCTCGTGGTCGTTGCCGGCGAGCTGATGATCGCTGACGCGAGGCTGCCCGAGGTCGCGAAGGTCGAGGAACACGACGTGGCTGTCCGTCGTGGCGCTGCCGTTGTTGTCGTAGTGGTAGTTGGTGCGCTGGAACGCGACGCCGCTGTCGATGCTCACGAAGTCGGTGCTCGCGCCCCACCACCAGCCACCCCAGAAGCCGAGCGACGTACCGCACCAGTAGCGATAGGTCGGGTAGAGCGAGTACGGGAGATCGGTGATCGAGCGCAGCTGCGGCTTGGTCGGATCGGCGAGGTCGAACACCACCGCTTGGCTCACCTCGTTGTCGCTGTAGCCGTAGCCGCCGTACTGCGTGTTGGTCTGGCTCGGGTCGATCTTGCGGCGGAACACGATGAGCGAGTCCTTGTACTTCATGACCTTCTGCACCTGACCGATGGTGAAGGAGGCCGCGGGCGCCGTGTCGTCGATGACGCCACCGACGGGCTTCACCCGGAACGTGGACGCCGTGTCGTAGCCGTAGTCGTAGCCTTCGTCGCGAACGTGCTCGACGAGGTAGTTGCCGAAGCTGAACAACGACTCGATCGACGGCGCGAGCTCGACCTCCGATTGCAGCACGGGCGCATCGAGGTTCTGGATGTCGAAGAGCGACAGGTACGTGTCGGAGAGGTTGAGGAGCATGCGGCGGTTGCCGTCGGCGCCGCCGTGGGTGAACACGATGCTGCGACGCACGCCGCCGTGGCCATGCTCGACGGAGCCGTGGTTCACGAGCACGTTCTGTTGCAGCTCGGTCTTGGTGGGGTCGTACGCCGCGAGGTCCCACGTCATCATCCCCACCGCCGAGCTGTAGCGATACCACCACCAGCTCTGCTCGTCGGTGCGCTTGTAGTAGGACACGGGCACCGTGATGACGTTCGCGGTGGCATCGGACTGCATGCCGATCATCTTGTGTCCCTGATCCAGGTCCCAGTTGATGTCGGAGGAGACCCACTGCGCATCCTTCACGTCGACGCAACGACGCTGCACGAGGCGCACCGCGCTGGTGTTCTTCACGTCGAAGATCGAGACGGACACGCCCGTGCGCCAGCTGGTCGAGCCCGTGGCGAAGCCGTTGCACGCGTCGGAGGCATCGCGGCCGATGCCGAGGATGTAGTTGTTGTCGGCACCGACGAAGCGGAACACGCTCATGTCGCCCGCGAGGCCATCGACGGCGGAGAGCACCTGGAGGTTCGTGGGATCCGCGAACGAGAGCGCGTAGAACGGATCGACCTGACGCGACGTGATGGCGTACGCGACCTTGCGCGTGGGATCGAAGACACTACCGCCCACCGTCTCGCCCGGCTTTCCGAACGCGAGGCTGCCGACACGCTTCGGCGCCGCACCGTCGGTGATGTCCCATGACTCGAGCGTGTTCTGGACGAGCTGACTGCCCGTACAATTGCTCGACGACCACTCCTGGCGCTCGAAGATGCCGAAGTAGTGGCCCTTCTGCGTGGCGGGATCGTAGACGTAGGTCTGCTTGAACTGATCGCCCAGGTGACCCTGCGTCGAGAACTTGGTGTGCAACCGGATGTGGCCGCTCGGATCGCTGATGTCGACCACCGACACGATCGCTTCCTGCGTGCTCGTGTACGACCCGCAGTTGCCCTGCCCGCCCGAGGCCCAGTCGGAGGTCTGCCAGTTCTCGACGACGTGCAGTGTGTTGGCGGTCGCCGAGAGCGCGAGGCCGTTGAAGTAGCGCGACGACGAGCTATCGGTGCCGCCGCCGTTCGCACTGCCGCCCTCGAAGAGCTCGAGCTTGTCGACCAACTGCGGGTTGGTCGGCTGCGCGACGTTGAAGGAGTAGACCCAGGCCTGCTCCTTGGCGGTGTCGATGCTGCCGTACCAGCCCCAGTCGGAGTACCACCAGCCGTAGTAGTTCTGCGGGATGTACGAGACGACGTAGATGGTGTCGTCGATCTTGCGCGACACGCCTTCGCGCAGCTCACCGATGATGTCGATGGTCTTCAGCACCTTCGGATGGGCGAGATCGCTCACGTCGATGGTGACGAGCTGCGACGTGTCGTGGCGCTCGAACTTCTGCGAGGTACCGTCTTGCGTGAGGTACAGCGAGTCGCGGAGCAGCGCATAGACGGTGTTGCCATCGACGTACATCTCGACCGGGTAGCCGTACACCGGCAGGTGCGACACGCGCTGCGGGTGCTTCGCATCCGCCAGGTCGTAGATCATGAAGCCGCGGTACGTGTTGAAGTAAAAGAGGCGGTTCTGATCCACGCGGTAGATGTCGGCCTCTTCGACCGTGCCCGTGCGGCCCGACGGCGCGCCCGGGTTGCTCGGGGTCGTCGAGGTCTTCGAGTCGCCGGCTGCGTTCGGGGCACCGTTGAACTCACCGCCACCACGACCACCGTGCCCAGCGGGCTCCTCCGTGACGAAGTCGGTAGCCCCGGGATGGAGCGAGGGCGTGCCCGAGCACGCGGATAACGCGAGCAAGAGGGGCGTGAACAAGGTGGTAAGGGCGCGATGCACCGAGTAGGTCATGGCGCCAATGCAAAGCAACGCGCGGGCCACACCGCGAGCTAGAGGTTTCGCGTAGCTGTGCGCTCCGACGCACAGTCGGCCTCGTGCAAAGCCGAGGCGAGCCTCGAAAATCTGAGGCGAACCTGACAACGCCCTAGTACGCGCTGCGGAACTTGCGGAACGCGTACTCGGTCATCTTGAGCAGCTGGAAGCCGTGCTTGAAGCGGCTGATTTTCGTCTCGCCGTAGGTGCGCGCGCGGTAGCGAATGGGCAGCTCGACGAGCCGCAAGTTGAGCTTGGCCGCGCCGAACAACAGGTCGAAGTCACCGAACGGATCGAAGTCGCCGAAGAAGCCGCGGTTGGCGGCGAGGCGCTCGTAGTCCTTGCGGAACAGCACCTTCGTCCCGCACAGCGTGTCCTTGAGGTGTTGCTCGAGCGTCGCCGACAACGCGAGCCCGAACGCCTTGTTGCCGAGGGAGTTGAGGAGGCGCATGGCCTCGCCCTCCATCGGGTACGCGAGGCGCGAGCCGTTCACGAACTCGGCGCGACCTTCGGCGATGGCCAGATAGAACTTCGGCAGATCTTCCGGCGGCACCGTCAGATCGGCGTCGAGGATGAACAGCACGTCGCCCGTCGCCGCGGCGAAGCCCTTGCGCACGGCGTCACCCTTGCCCTTGCCGGTGCCCTGGTGGATGAGGCGCATGTTGGGCCGGGTGCCCTCGCCACCGTTCGCTGCGAGGTGCTTCTCGATCGCCTCGACGGTGCCGTCGTCGGAATTGCCATCCACGAAGATGAGCTCGGTGCCGCGACCCAGCTCCGGCGTGCGCGCGATGATGTCGTCGACGTTCCCGCGCTCGTTCTTGCACGGGACGATGACGCTGCAGCTGTAGTCGCGCGACGGAATGGGCCCACCGCCGGCCGCGAGCCGACACACGAAGAACTGCGTGAGCGCCAGGTGACGCAGCCCCGGTGCGCTCGACAGGTAGCGGTTGATGGGCCGCGACACGAGCGGAATGGCGACGGGCAAGAGCTGCGCGGTGCCCGAGCGAATGACGTCGTAGTGGTTGAGGTAGAGGAGGTTCTGCAGGTCCTCCATGCCGAGCCAGTTCTGCTGCGGGATGGGCATCTTCAGGCCCAGCTTCTCGCCGACCTTGAGCAGCGGCTCCCACACGAAGTTGTAGTAGGTGACGAGGACGCGCGTGCGCGCCGTGCAGAACCGACGGAGCGCCCGCAAGGCGGACCACACGTCACCGAGCTGACCAACCACGTCGGAGAGCAGCACGTAGTCGAACGTGCGGCCCTCGAGCTCCGGCACCTCGAGCGTCTCGGCGTCGCCCTCGTAGATCTCGAGCCTCGGGTGCTTGCGCCGCGCGATCTCGACGAGACGCGGGGAGAGATCGATGCCCACGCCGGTCTGCGGCTCGACGGCCGCGAGCAGGTCGCCCGTACCGCAACCCACCTCCAGCACCGTCGCGCCGCGCGGGATGACGAAGCGCGCGAGGCGCACGATCGCGTCGTAGTAGGTGCGGTTCTTGGACTGCCAGCGGTCGCGGTCGTCGGCGAAGCGATCGTACTCGGCACGCCGGCGGGCGAGCACATCGGCCTCGTGTTGGAGGTATGGATTGGACAAGGTCAGGGACGGTAGACGCGTGCACGCGCAGTGTCCACCGTCCGCGTGCGCCCACGTCCGATCAGCGGCGTCGCGAGAGCAGTCGCTCGAGCTCGGCTTCCAGCGCTCGACCGCGAGAATAGCCTCGCTCAACGATCGCGCGGATCGCATCGCGAGCCAGTTGCTCTTCCTCCTCGTCGACCGCGGGGAGCAGCGCACGCAGGTCCACCGCGTCCTGCGGACGCAGCTCATCGTCGCGCGAGAGTAGCTTGAGCGCCACGAGGTGGCCGACGCGCGCCACATGCACGGCGCACGCGGGGAACACCTCGACGAGATCGGCTGCCGCGACAATCTCCGGCTCGATGCCGGAGGAGGCGAAGAGCAGATCAACGACGACGCCGCCTTCGTCGACCTCTCGTGGAGGCTTCATGCGCGCAGTGGCCAGGCGTCCGACCGCGTCCTGCTCGACGGTCGCGATGGTTCGATAGCCTCCGCGCACGAGCGTGTGGATCAGCGCTTCGGCTCCCGCGTCATCTGCGACCGAGATCGCCAGATCGAGATCGCGCGTGAACCGGGGCTCGATGCGGGCGGAGACGGCGATTCCGCCGACCAAGCAAGACGACGCCCCGGCCATGGTGAGCGCCGCCGCGATCTCGCCGAGTGCTTCCTCGAGCCGACTCATCGGTGCGGGCGCGGAAACGTTCCTGCATGGCCACTCGAGTCACCAGAGGGCGCGCCCGGTCGCTCGCTCAGCCAGCGGTTGAGCCGACGCTCGATATCCGCCGCGGACTCGCTCGGAAACCTGCGCCTCAGGCTCTGCCGCATCATCGACTCACCCGCGTCGAACAAGTCGAGCGCGAGACGTAGCCTTTGTGCAACGCCCATAGAGCCCGATTGTAGCGGAAAACCACGTGCTCGGACGGAATAGGTCGATCAGCTCCATGTTGATCTATACATCTACAGATGGCACAAAAGATGGCACAAACAGATGTATGAAAAAGACCATGATCCTCGACGCGACGCTGCTGGCAGCTGCACGCGCGGCATCGAAGGCCGAGACAGATACCGAGACCGTTCGCCTCGGCCTCGAGGCGCTGGTCCGTCGAGCGGCGTACGAACGCCTGCGCAAGTTGCGTGGAGCTGAGCCCGATGCAGTCGAGGCACCGCGCCGGCGTCTGATGGCCGCGAAGCAGCGGCGGAGGGTTTGATGGTCCTCGTCGATACCAGCGTCTGGATCCGGTTTCTGGCGAACCGCAGCACCGCCGCGGCAACGCTCGAGGAGCTGCTCAGGCGCGAGGAGGTGCTCGGCCACGAGCTCGTCTTCGGTGAGTTACTCATCGGCGAGCGTGGGCGTCGCACACGACTCCTCGACGAGTACCTAAAGATCGAGCACGCGCCCGTGGTGCCGCATTCAGAGGTCGTGATCTTCGTGAAGACGCGGAACCTGCACGGGCGTGGCATCGGATGGATCGATGCGCAGTTGCTGGCGTCCGCGCTCGTGTGTCGGGAACCCTTGTGGACCGTCGATGCTACGCTCGCCGCACTGGCGCGCGACCTGGGTGTTGACTACGCGCTTGCGTGAGCGGCGCGCTCGCCCTACGGCGTCTCGATGACCGCGAGCTGCGCGGGCTTGCCGCGCTTCGTGCCCACCACGATGCCGTTGTCGCCGATCTTCGGCTCGAACACTTCGGTGGTGCGCCAGCGCGTGCGGGTCTTCAGGTCCACCACCTCGGTCCAGGTCCAGGCCTTGAGGCGCTTGTCGTCGTTGTAGATCGCGGCTTGGCTCGCCTTCGGCAGACACGACAAGATCGCGCGGTCGCCGCCGCGCGCGTACTCGTACACCGGCGCGTCGCAGTCCAGGTCGGCTGCCACCTGCTCGAGCGTGCCCGCGTCGAGATCGAGCAACCACAGCTCACGCGGCTTGCCGGGCGGTTGCACCAGGCGGCGGTGATCGTCGCGTTGCTCGGACAGCGTCACCGGCCGCAACGGCGGCCCTTGCCACACCACGCCGCGCTCCACGTCGAGCCAGCGCTTCACGGCGGCCTTCGCATCGGCGATGAGCTCGAGCGCGATCACCGAGCGATCACCGCGCTGCATCGTCGACGACTTCCACGAGGTGGCCGTGGCGTCGTCGAGCGTCCACGTCTTCTTGGGCGACCACAACAACAGACGCGGCGTCGTCTTCGGCGCGAGGCAGGCGGCCAGCGCACGGCCCGGCGCGAGCAGCAGCGTTCGCAGCACGCCGTTGCACTCGAGATCCGGCGCGCGCTGCGCGCAATCGTCGACCAGCTTGGTGCCGTCGAAGCGAATGCAATCCGCGACCAGATCGAACGGCGCAGCGTCCGTGCCCGGTGCTGGGCGACAACGCACCGGCCAGCCCGACTCGGCCACGAGACGATCGCACGCACCGGTCGCTCCGGTCGGGATCTCGCGCCACGCCTGGATGCCGTTCTGTCCGTTCACGTGGGTGGGCCAGAAGCCGATGTTCTCGGTCATCTCGAGCGCGCCGCTTCCCGGGTTCGTCCACTCGGCGGAATAGGTTTGGCCGTCGTCCTTGCGCGCGAACACCCACGTCACCGGCTTTTGCTGATCCACCACCACGCGGATCTGCGTGGGCTTCACGCCGTTCGGGAGCGTAGGCTCGGCTTCCACCAGCTTCCCGTCCGCCAAGTGGAGCAGCGCCGGACGCGCGTGATCACCCTCGCCCTGCGAGACCACCACGGTCTGCGTCGCGGCCGATCCATCCCACACCGTCTTGAGCTTCTGGCCACGCTTCCCGCTCACCAGATCGACCCACGTCCACTCGATGGGCAGTGCCCAGTGGCTGTTCGACGTTCCGACCACCGCATGGTTGCCGATGATCGGCGCGCTGTGGATGAACACACCGCCTGCACTCACCGGCACCGTGCGCACCTTCGCGGCGCGCTTCTCGAACGGCTTGCCCGTCACGGTGCGCAGCGTGCGCTCCTCCATCTTGGCGCTCACATGCTGGGCGGTGCCACCAAACCCGAGGCCCGCGACGCTGGCGACCATGCCGACCCCGAGACCAATCGAAGCGAAAAAAGCAGCGCGTCGCATCATGTGGGTTTCATGTACCACGTAGGGGTTTTCTATTGCGTCGGCTTCCGATAGCGCATATCTAACGCGCGATCAAAGTGCGCACCTCTCCCGTCGCTACGGCCGTCGTGGGTGCAACCGGCTACTCTGGTGCCGAGCTGGTGGCGATCCTGCATCGGCACCCGGCAGTGAAGCTGTGCGCGCTCATGAGCTCCGCGAGCCGCAAGGACGACGTGCCGTTCTCGCAGCTCCACGCGAGCCTGCGAGGGATCGACGGTCCGCGCTGCGAGCCGTATTCATTCGACCGCCTCGCGAAGGCCGGTGCCGAGGTCGTCTTCCTCGCCACGCCGAACGAGACCTCCGCCGAGCTCGCGGGCGCTCTGCTCTCCGCGGGCATGAAGGTGATCGATCTCTCGGGCGCGTTCCGCCTGCGCGACGCGGGCGCGTATCCCACCTGGTATGGCTTTCCGCACCCCGAGCCTGCGCGTCTACACGAGGCGCGCTACGTGGTGCCCGAGCTCCTGGGTGCGGCCGAGCTTGCCGGGCTCGCCGGCACAGCGCTCATCGCCAATCCGGGGTGCTACGCCACGTCGGTGATCCTCGCGCTGTGGCCCGTGCGTGCGCGCGTGTCGAGCACCGAAGCCACGATCGCCGACTGCAAGAGCGGCGCGTCGGGGGCCGGCAAGCGTAGCGAGCTCGCCTACTCGTTCACCGAGCTCGCGCAGAACTTCAAGACCTACGCGGCGCGCGGTCATCGACACGAGCCGGAGATCCGGCAGACCCTCGGCTGGTCGGCGGAACGACCGTTCGTGTTCGTGCCGCATCTCTTGCCGGTGCCCCGCGGCATCTTGTCGTCGGTGTACGTGCCGCTGTCGTCGGAGGTCACCCCCGAGGACATCGCCGCCGATTTTGCGCGCGCCTACGCGGGCCGGCCCTTCGTCACCGTGCGTTCGCACGGCGACTTGCCGGAGCTCAACGATGTGGTGGGCACGCCGCGATGCGATCTGGGCTTCCAGATCCTCCCGGGCGCAAGGCGCTTGCTCGTGGTTTCGGTGCTCGACAACTTGCTGAAGGGCGCCGCCAGCCAGGCCGTGCAAAACTTCAACCTCGCCTGCGGTCTGGCCGAGACCGTCGGACTTTCGTAGCTCGTTCCTTCCATCCATCGCACCAGCAAGGACAAGAACCGATGAGCCCAGCGAACCCAGCGAACCCAGGGAACAATGAGAAGAAGGCGAAGCAGGCGAAGAAGGTCGCGCTTGCCTATTCGGGTGGCCTCGACACCTCCATCATCATTCCCTGGCTGAAGGAGAACTACGGCTGCGAGGTCGTCGCCATCGCCATCGACGTGGGGCAGAAGGAAGAGACCTCCGGCCTCGAGGAGAAGGCGAAGAAGACGGGCGCATCGGAGTTCTACCTCGTCGACGCGAAGGAAGAGTTCGCGCGCGACTTCCTGTTCCCGGTGCTGCGTGCCGGCGCCGTGTACGAGCACGACTACCTGCTCGGCACCTCGACGGCTCGGCCCATCATCGCGCGCAAGCAAGTGGAGATCGCAATCGAGACGGGGTGCGATGCGCTCGCCCACGGCTGCACGGGCAAGGGCAACGATCAGGTGCGCTTCGAGCTCGTGTATCAAGCGCTCGCGCCGGAGATGCACATCATCGCGCCGTGGCGCGACTGGAGCATCCGCTCGCGCGAAGACGCCATCGACTACGCGAACGCGCGTGGTGTGCCGATCCCGGTCACCAAGAAGGACCCGTACTCGCGCGATCGCAACCTCTGGCACATCTCGCACGAGGGCGGACCTCTCGAGGATCCTGCGTTCGAGCCGGACGGGTCGATGTTCAAGCTCACGGTCGATCCGGCCCAGGCGCCCGACACCCCGGCCTACGTCACGATCGGCTTCGAGAGCGGCACGCCCGTCACCGTCGACGGCAAGAAGCTGGGCCCGGTGGCGCTCATCGATGCGCTGAATGCCATCGCGGGCGCGCACGGCGTGGGTCGCGTGGATCTCGTCGAGAACCGCCTCATCGGCATCAAGTCCCGCGGCGTGTACGAGACGCCGGGCGGCACGCTGCTCGTTCAGGCGCTGCGCGCGCTCGAGTCGCTCACGCTCGATCGCGACGCGATGCACTACAAGGCCATCCTCTCCGAGCGCTACGCCGAGATGGTGTACTTCGGCCAGTGGTACAACCCACTCAAGGACGCGCTCGATGCGTTCTTCGACAAGCTCCTCGCCACCACCACCGGTGAGGTCCGCCTGAAGCTCTTCAAGGGCTCGTCTATGGTCGTAGGTCGCACCTCGCCGAACGCGCTCTACAGCCCGAAGCTCGCCTCGTTCGACATGACGGGCTACGAGCCGAAGGACTCGGCCGGCTTCATCCGCTTGTTCGGTCTGCCGCAGCGCGGTCGTCATCGGCTGAAGGGCTGAGCGACGCATGGCGAAGAAGGTCAAAGCCGCAGCGAAGTCGTCTCTCTGGGGCGGGCGCTTCAAGGTGCCCACCTCCGAACTCCTGCGTCGCCTCAACGACTCCCTCTCGTTCGATCGCGAGCTGTTCGCGGTCGACGTGAAGGGCTCTTCGGCCTGGGCCGCCGAGCTGGCCAAGGCCGGCGTGCTCAGCTTTACCGAGGAGAAGAAGGTGCAAGCCGGGCTGCGTGCGGTGCTTGCGAAGGGAGCGCCACCCGCCACGGCCACCGACGAAGACGTGCACGCGTACGTCGAGCGAGAGCTCACCGCGAAGGTGGGCCCGCTCGGTGGCAAGCTCCACACCGGTCGTTCACGCAACGATCAAGTGGCCACCGATCTACGCCTATACGTGCGTGATGCCTTCGACGAGGCGATCGACGCCACGAAGCTCGTCGCCGCCGCGCTCGGTCGTCGCGCGGAGGCCGAGGCCGACGCACCGATCCCGGGCTACACGCACTCGAAGCGCGCCGAGCCCGTCACGTTCGGGCACTTCTGCCTCGCTCACACGGAGCCGCTCCTGCGCGATCTCGATCGCTTGCGCGCAGCCCGTGCGCGCGCGAACGAGTGCCCGCTCGGCTCGGGTGCGCTATCGGGGACACCCGTCGCCATCGATCGCCAGCGGCTCGCGCAGTCGCTGGGGTTCGCGCGCGCGACGGCCAACTCGATGGACGGCGTGGCCGACCGCGACTTCGTGGCCGACTACCTGTACGCGGCCACGATGTTGCTGTCGCACCTCTCGCGCTTCGCCGAAGATCTGATCTTCTTCCAGACGGACGAGGCCGCCTTCATCGCGCTGCCCGATGCGCTCAGCACTGGCAGCTCTCGCATGCCGCAGAAGAAGAACCCGGATCTGCTCGAGCTGTGCCGTGGCCACGCGGCCCGCGCGCTCGGGGAGTTGACCGGGCTCGTGGCGCTGCTCAAGGGCCTGCCGCTCGCGTACGACAAAGATCTGCAGCTCGACAAGGAGCCTGTGTTCCGCATGCGTGCGACGTTGTCGGTGTTGCTCCCCGCCGTCTCTGCGCTGGTCGACGGACTCGTCCTCGATCGGAAGGCGATGGCCCATGCGGCGTCCGACGAGCGGCTCCTTGCCACCGCGCTTGCGGATGCGCTCGCCGAGCGTGGCGTACCTTTCCGCAAGGCGCACGAGATCGTGGGCGCGCGCTTTCGCCGGGCCGAAGAAGCGGGCACCAGCATGATGGCGCTCGGGCCGGACGCCGAGATCACGACGCAGGATCTCACCGCGCTCGATCTGCGTCGCGTGCTCGAGCGACGCTCGGCCATCGGTGGCACGGCACCGAAGCGGGTGAAGGCGGCCGCTCGGTCATTGGCGCAGCGCCTGCGATGAAGCTCCCGTCGGGGTTCCTCGCTTCGGGCGTGCGCGTCGGGCTGAAGACCAAGGGACCGGACCTCGCGCTCATCGTCGCGCCGAATGGTGCCGATGCCGCGGCGGTGTTCACGCGGAATGCGTTCTGCGCAGCGCCGGTGGTGCTGTCGCGGGCGGCGCTCAAGAAGAGCAAGGGCCGCATCCGCGCCGTCGTGGTCAACGCGGGCTGCGCGAATGCCGTGACCGGTGCGCCCGGAGATCGTGCGGCAAAGAGCGTCCAAGCCCACGCGGCGAAGCTTGCGGGTTGTGCGGCGCGCGAAGTGTTCGTCGCCTCGACGGGCGTCATCGGCAAGCTCTTGCCCGACGCCCGGATCAACGAAGCGCTGCCGGGGGCATGGGCACGCTTGTCCGTTGGTGGGCTCGAGTCGGCGTCCGCCGCGATCCTCACCACCGACGCCGGTCCGAAGATCGCGGAGGCGCGCTACACGATCGCTGGAGAAAAGGCGCGCCTCGTGGGCTTCGCCAAGGGCGCGGGGATGATCCATCCGAACATGGCGACCATGCTGGGCTTCCTCATGACCGACGCGGCGATCGCGCCGCCTATCTTGAAGAAGTGTCTCAAGCACGCGGCCGATGAGAGCTGGAACATCATCTCCGTCGATGGTGATACCTCCACCAACGATTGCGTGTTGCTCATGGCCTCGGGCGTGCTCGGCAACCGTCGCGTGGTGCGCGAAGCCGATGCGGCAGACTTTGGCCGGGCGCTCACCGAGTTGTGTCAGAAGCTCGCGTGGATGATCGTGCGCGATGGCGAAGGGGCCTCGCGCGTGATGGACATCGAGGTCACGGGCGCACGCAACGATGTCGACGCGCGGGCCGCCGCGCATGCCATCGCAACGTCTCCGCTCGTGAAGACCGCGGTCAACGGCGGTGATCCGAACTGGGGCCGCATCCTCGCCGCCGTCGGTCGTTCGGGCGCGCGCGTGAAGCCGGAGCGCACGAACCTGTACGTGGGCACGCTCGCGCTCGTGAAGAACGGGCTGCCCACCGCTTACGACGAAGCCCGCGCGGGGAAGTTGTTCTCGCAAGAGCGCGTGCGTCTGCGCGTCGATCTGGGCCAGGGAACCGGACGCGCCCGTCGCTGGGCCAGCGACCTGGGACATGCGTACGTCAGCTGCAACGCCGATTACCGCACGTAGCGAGCGCGCACCGCCACCAGCGCGAGGAGCAGCAGCACGGCGAACAGCGGGATCGGCCTCGTGTGCCCCCCGACCTGACAGCTGCAGCCTTCCTTGTCGGGCGGCTGATCCCCGCTCGCGTCACCGACTCCGGCATCGCTCACCATCGGCGCCCTGAGGTGCACGGTCACGCCCGACGAGAATGTCTCGATGGACGCGCCCGGCGCCCCGACGGCGCGGACCGCCTGAACGTAGAGCGCGCCATCGTGCAGCGCGAGGGCGTGGATGGTGGCGGTCGACCCACTGCCGCAATCGACGAAGTCTGCATTGGGCGTGATGATGGTGCCGCCGGGATCGATCACCGCACACTGGTAGCTGATCGCGCCTGGCACCGGCGCCCAGGCCACGTAGAGCGAGTCGAGCGTATCGATGTCGCTCACCTGATCGTTCGGGTGGCCGCCGATGGGGTCGACGTCGCGTACGGACGCGGGCGCGGGAAAGACCTCTTGATCGATGCCGTACAGGTAGCCGTCGCCCACCGACACCACGATCTCCTCGCGTCCGTTGTTGCGCACGTCGGCTAGGATCGGCTGTCCGACGGCCCAACGTAGGTTGAGGGCCCACGAGAGCGCGCCGGTGCAAGCGTCGAAGGCGTAGAGATAGCCATCGGTCGAGCCGACCAAGAAGGTGGGCGTGTTGGCACCGTGCAGGTTGGCGGCGGCGGTGACGTTGCCGAGGGTGCCCGGCACCTTGCCCGCGGTGACGGCCTTGTCGACGGAGTCGTAGGCGGCACCCCCAGCGAGCACCACGCCGGGTTGCGTCACGGTGCCGTTCTTCTGCACGCCGGTCGCCGCATCGAGGATGAAGAACAGCGGGAGGTCCTCGCGGGTGCCCGCGTAGCGCGCACTGCCGTCGGCGCAGTGGGCGACGGCAGCGTAGTGATGGCCCGCTGGCAGGGTGCTCTGCAGCGTCCAGGTTGCATTGAGCGCATGGTCGAAGCGCGCGGTCTGGCCGCGAGTGCCCGAGCTGAACAGCTCGGGCGTACCGTCGCTGTCGGAGTCGAACGAGACCAGGAACGAGCCCCACAGCGTGTTGCTCTGGACCTTCATCGCGCCGGTGGCGGCGGCGAGCTCGACGGCCTTCTCACAGTTGGACGTGATGAGCTCGGGTGGGCCGGAGGCGACGGGCGCGAACGACAGCGACGGCACCCAGCACCCGGCGGAGGTCCCGATGTACGGCGCGCTCCACTTCTGCGCGCCGGTGCCGTAGTCGAGCGCGTACGTCTCCGTCTTACCGGTGCCCGCGTTGGTGATCTGGTAGAGCAGGTCCGGATGGCTGTCTCCATCGATGTCGGTGGCGAGAATATCGCCGCTGCCGTAGGTGTTGTTGGCGGTGAGGACCGGGAAGCTCTTGAGCGTGGTGCCGTTGGTGGCGTCGAGCACGGTGACGTTGCCGCCGTTCCACGCGAGGATCTCCGGCGTTGCGTCGTTGGCCACGTCGAAGCCGGTGGGCGCAAAGACGTTGGGCAACGACCAGTTCGACTTGGGTGGCGTGAGCAGCGACGCGGAGCTGGCGTCGAGCGAGAGCAGGAAGCCGCGGCTGTCGATCGCGAGCACCGGCGTGGTGAGGCCCATCTTCACCGCGATGGGGAAGCCGTTGTGCGCGTACGCGCCGCTGTAGTAGCCACCGAGCCGCACGCCGGGTGACGTGAACTCACCCCCTGCGAGGGAGTCCACCAGGCCCTCTTGCGGCAACAGCTTGCTCATGAAGCCGCTCGAGCGAGCGCCGGTCAGCGTGCCATCCGGCAGCGGGAACGCATCGAGTAAGGTCTCCATACGCGCGGTGAGATCGAAGACGTTGGTGCAGCGCGATGGCGACGCAGCGGCACTTGTCTGGAACGCGCTGAGGATCACGGCCTTGCTATTGCCGTCGTCCTCGAGCGCCACGAGCTCGGGCCGCGCGTCGCCGCAGGCGTTCATGGTGATGAGGCGGTCGGCGAGGCTCTGGAGGCGCGCCACGCTGCGATCGAGCGCGCGCACGAAGTTCACGTTGTCGGGGATGACGATGGTGTCGATCAACGCGCCGGCCTGCCACACGTAGAGGTGCCGCTTGCTCGACGTGTCGGTCGCGAACACAGCGTAGTGCTTCTGCCCGTCGAGGTCGACCACGTTCTGCAGCGCGTTGTTCGGCACGCTGGCCTTCAGCATGCCGGTCGCGCCGTCGTACACGCGCAGCGTCCACACGCCAGCCACGAGGAACGAGGTCACCACGTCGAGCTTGCCATCCCCGTCGAGGTCGACCAGCGAGTTGGAGGAGAACGCGTGGCTATCGGAGACGAGATCGGCGACTCCCACCACCCACTTCTGCGAGAGCGTGGTGGTGGCGCCCACCGTCTTCTGTCCCACGATCTGCACGCGGCGGGAGTTGTTCGCTGCGGACGAGTTGCCGTTGGTGAACAGCACCAGGTCGGCCTTGCCGTCGGCGTCCACGTCGCCCACCGACACGCTGGCTTGCCCCCAGGGCAGGAAGCCGAGGTCGTTGCTCTCGAGCTTCAGATCGCCGGCGTGGATGCCCTTTCCGAGGTCGTCGCGCGTGGCATACGCGTAGAGGTGTCGGTCGCCCAGCGCGATCCACTCGAGGATGCCGTCCCCATCGATGTCGGCAAGGCTGTCGTTGGCGCCACACAGGTAGTCGCGGGCGGGGTTCTTTTGCTCGAGCAGCAGCTTGGGCGCGGCCAGCGTGCCACCGCCGTGGAAGCTGAAGGCCACGCCCGTCCGCTCGTCGGCGTTGCCGACCGAGCCACAAAGCAAGGCGGTCGCGAGCAGATCGAGGAAGCCATCTCCATCGAGATCGGCGATGCGCACTGCTCCCACGGGACCGAGGGGATAGCTACCGCCGGGGTTGCCCACGCTCTGCCACTCGATGTTGCCGGTCTTGGCCGCGAGGACCACGAGGCGATCGGCGGTGAGCACCACGATGTCCTGTTGGCCGTCGCCATCGAGATCGAGGATGTCGACGAGCGACTGCGCGTTGATGAGCGGCGAGTTCCACAACTGGTAGTCGTCGGCTCTCCGTGCGAGCACGCGACCGCCGGAGACGATGAGCAGGTCTGAGGTGCCGTTCCCATCGAGATCGGCGCCCATCATGCCTGCGTGCGAGATGCCGCCGCCCAGATAAGAACGCCAGCGCGGGACCGGCTTCGTGATCTGCGAGGTCCCGATGGCCAGCGCGGTCCGCTGAGGATCGTGCGCGAAGAGCGGCCAGTCGGCGTGCGCGGTACCGAGCGAGGTGGAGGCCAGGAGCAGAAAGCCGACCAGGGTGCGGTGTTTCATGGTCCGCGCATCATAGCGCGGCTCAGGGTTTGGGATGCGCCAGCAGGAAGTCGACGAGGCTGCTCGAGAACGTCGCGCTCAGCGAGGGGATGTGCGAGCCGCCGTTGATCGTCCACAGCTCCACGCGCGAACCGGCGCTGCAGTTGGCGCTCCACCTCGACACGGTGGTCTCGTTGCCCGGCAACACGCTGTTGTAGCGCGCCGCCGTCGTCGGCGTATTCGACCTGCGGCCAACAAAGCGCGGCACAGGCGCGGTACAATTGTGACCATGCGCGCGCACCTGATCCTCCTCGGTTGGCTTGCCCTCTCCGTGTCGGCTTGCAGCGGAGGTGAGCTCGGCGACCCGGTCGATGGCGGCGCCCACGACGGCTCGCTCGCGAGCCTCGGCGATGGTGCGACGGTTGGCGCCTTCGATGGGAGCGGCACGCACACGTTCCCGGGCGGCGATCCCGCCGGTCGAACCGAGGCGGATGTATGTGCGCAGTGGAAGGCGGGTCACGTCACGACGGCTACGACGCAGTACACGCCTGGTGGTGGCGGCATGTGTGATCCGGGCACGATGACGCCCCAGGCCATCGAAGACGCGCAGCTCCGCTGGAGCCTGTACCGCTGGCTCGTCGGGCTTCCGTCGGTCTCCGTCGACAACTCGCGCAATGTCGACATGCAGGTGTGCTCGCTGATGTTGAAGTACGCGTTCCGTCACGACCCGCCGCCAGAGACGATGTGCTTCACGGCAGGCGGCGCCGACGCGGCTTCGCGCTCCATGATCTGCTCCGGCCAGAATGCGGCGGGTTGCATGGATGCCTACACGCTCGAGTCGTACGCGACGGACAACCGCCTGTCGCACCGCAAGATCGTGGTGGGCACGAACCGCGACAACGTTGCCTTCGGCGTGTCGAGCGGCGGCAGCTGCGCGCTCTACGGTTACGCGACGACCACGCCGCCCGCACCACCGGCATTCGTCGCCGTCCCGAACCCGGGCTTTTCGCCGATCGAGATGACGACGAGCACATGGTCGATCCACCAGACGACGGATGCCATGCCACTCCCGGTGGCCGAGACGAAGGTCTTCGACGAGACCGCAAACGCCGCGGTCACAGTGAGCCAGAACCTCAAGTATGCCGGGATCAACGGGTTCGACCTGCAACAACAGGTCGTGGCCGGTCATACGTATCGAGTGACGCTGAGCGACGGCACCAACACCGTCGAGTACCGCACGAAGCCGGTGAGCTGCCCGTAGCTTTTAGCCGTGCCTTCGCGGACGATCACCGAGCTGCTGGGCTTCGGCGAGATCGGCATCGACCATCATCTTGGCCAGGCCTTCGAACCTCACCTTGGGCTCCCAGTCGAGCACCCTACGCGCCTTCGTCATGTCGCCGCGGAGCTCGTCGACCTCGGCGGGTCGGAAGTAGCGCGGATCGATCTCCACGAACTTCTGCCAGTCGAGGCCGACGTGCGAGAACGCGACCTCGAGGAACTGCTTCACCGTGTAGCACTCTCCCGTGGCGATGACGAAGTCGTCGGCGTCGGGGAGCTGCAACATGCGCCACATCGCATCGACGTAGTCACCGGCGAAGCCCCAGTCGCGCTTCGCCTCGAGGTTGCCGAGGAACAGCTTGTCCTGGAGACCGAGCTTGATGCGCGCGACGGCGCGGGTGATCTTCCGTGTCACGAACGTGCCACCGCGGCGCGGCGACTCGTGGTTGAAGAGGATGCCGTTGCACGCGTACATGCCATACGCCTCGCGGTAGTTGACGGTGATCCAGTACGCGTAGAGCTTGGCCACTGCGTACGGCGAGCGCGGGTGGAAGGGCGTCGTCTCCGACTGCGGCGCGGGCGACGAGCCGAACAGCTCCGACGACGACGCCTGGTAGAAGCGCGGCATCATGCCGGCCTCGCGGATGGCCTCGAGCAAGCGCACGGTGCCGGTGCCGGTGACCTCGGCCGTGTACTCCGGGATGTCGAATGAAACACGTACATGGCTTTGTGCGCCGAGGTTGTAGATCTCGTCGGGCCGCACGTCGCGCAAGATCTTGTTGAGCGACGATGCATCGTTGAGATCGCCGTAGACCAGGTTGAGCCGACGATTGGCCTCGTGCGGATCTTGGTAGATGTCGTCGATGCGGCCCGTGTTGAAGCTCGAGCTGCGACGGATGATGCCGTGGACCTCGTACCCCTTCTTCAGCAGGAGCTCGGCGAGATACGAGCCGTCTTGGCCCGTGATGCCGGTGATGAGCGCGCGACGTCCACTGCAGTCGATCTTGTCGAAGTCGATCTTCTCATTCATGTGCGGTTCTTTATCCACCAATCAATGGTCTGTCGCAGGCCGTCGTCGAAAGGAGTTTGTGCGGTCCAGCCGAAGCGCTCGCGGGCCCGCGTGGTGTCGAGGCAGCGACGCGGCTGGCCGTTGGGTTTCGTCGTGTCCCATGTGAAGCGACCCGTATAGCCCATCGTCGTGCCGATGAGCATGGCGAGGTCGGCGATGGAGATCTCGCGGCCCGATCCGAGGTTCACCGGGTCTGACGCATCGTACTTCTCGGCTGCGGCGAGCACACCGTCTGCGCAGTCCTCGACGTAGAGGAACTCGCGCGTCGGCGAGCCATCGCCCCAGAGCACGACCGCGTCACGGCCCTCTCTCATCGAAGCGTCGACCTTGCGGATCATCGCCGGGATCACGTGCGAGGTGTGGAGGTCGAAGTTGTCGCGTGGACCGTAGAGGTTCACCGGGAACACGACCACGCTGTTGGTGCCGTATTGCTCTCTGTACGCCTGCGACTGCACCAGCAGCATCTTCTTGGCGAGACCGTACGGTGCGTTCGTCTCTTCGGGGTAGCCGCTCCACATATCGTCTTCGCGAAAGGGGATCGCGGCGAGCTTCGGGTACGCGCAGATGGTGCCGACGGAGACCATCTTCTGGAGGCCGAGCTTGCGACCCTCCTCGAGCAGCTGCACGCCCATCATGAGGTTGTCGTAGAAGAACTTGCCCGGGTTGTCGCGGTTGGCGCCGATGCCACCGACGCGCGCGGCGAGGTGCAACACGATGTCGGGCTTCGCATCGCGATACAGGCGACGCACGCCCTCGACGTCGACGAGGTCGTACTCGGCCGAGCGCGGCACGAACACGTCGGTGGCGCCGCGCTGCTTCAGGCCCTCCAGCACGAAGGATCCGAGGAAGCCGGCGCCTCCCGTCACCACGACGCGACGATCTTTCCAGAAGCTCATGGGCAACGTTCTCTCAGTCGACCTTGGTTGCGCTGAAACAGAGGTACAGCCACGCCAGCTGCGGGACCAGGCGCTCGGCACCACGTCGCCAGGTGTCGAGGAGGTCGCGCACGAGCGAGAGCCGGCCCAGCTGCGGAAAGCCGACCTTGGGGTGGAGGATCAACCGCTCGATGGGAAACGGCTGCGCGGCCTGAAACTCGATGTGACGAAACCCGGTCGCTTCGAGCTCATCGCGCAACCGCCGTGACGTGGACTTCATGAGACCGCGCTCGGCCCGGATGACGAGCGCCTGGAGCAGCACCAAGGGCGCGCGCCCGTTCGGCTCGATCACGTGCAACCGCCCGCTCGAGCGCAACACGCGATGTGCTTCGCTCAGAACGTCGAGCCGCGTGGGCACGTGGTGCAACAGATCGCGGATGAGCACGACGTCGAAGCTCCCCTCGGCGAAAGGCAAGCGCGTGGCATCGGCGCAAGCGACCTGGGCGCCGGTGGCTCTCGCGGCCTTGGCTTTCTGACGCGACAAATCGATGCCGAAGCGGGCGCCCGGCTCGTTACGCAGATGATGGAGGTTGGCACCTTCGCCGCAGCCGATCTCGAGCAAGCGCTCGCCTTTGGCGACGTGGACATCGCGCAGGAGGTCGGCCTCCGTCTCGGAAAAGTACGGGCCTTCGGTCTGCCATCGCACGTGCGCGAGGTCGGCGGCGCGGTGATAGTCGAGCTGGACTTGACGTTCGGTGCGGGGATGAGCCACGACGCAGCGACGGTAGTGTATGGGCCAGCGTTTGGGAAGCGGCTGCTATACCGCCGCTCTCACGATCCGTCACGTCTTCCGACGGAGAGGAAACAGGCGACCGGCGACCGGCGACCGGCAACGGGCAACAGGCAATGGTTCGGCGTTACGCTGCGGTGGGCGTTGCGCGTTGCCTCGCGGTCTTTGCGAACGCGAGTAATCGGTGCGCGATATCTGCACCGCTCTCCCATTTCCTGTTGCCGGTCGCCTGTTGCCGGTCCCCGGTTTCCAAAGCCACCTCGACTCAGCAGCTCTCTAGCCTGCCGCTACGCGGCTTGGCCGAAGGCGAGGTTCAACACGAAGGCGAGGATCGCGGTGTTGTAGAAGAACGAGAGTGCGGCGTGGAACAACACGGTGCTGCGGATCTGCCGACTCGTGATCGCAGTGTCGCTCACCTGGAAGCACATCCCAACGGTGAACGCGAGGTAGGCGAAGTCCGTGTAGCCCGGCTTGTCGCCACCCGAAAACTCGATGCCGCCGATGCCCTCTGCGTCCTCGCGGTAATAGAGGTGCGCATAGCGCAGCGTGAAGGCCGTGTGGCTCATGACCCACGCGAGCATGACGGTGGCCAGACAGAACGCGACCAGCAGATCGGTCTCGCTCGCGTGCACGTTGGGCGGATGTCGTACCAGCACTGTGGCGGCGAACAGGCTCACGGCGGACGCGAGCACCACCACCACGTACACCGCGGTGCGCCCTGGATCGTCGGCGGCCGCGCGCGCCTCGGTCTGGTGTGGATCGCAGCTGGTGATGCTGTGCCACGCCAGCGCCGCCATCGCGAGGCCCGCGCTGTTCCAGCCCCCGAGCAAGGCGACCGCCCAGGAGCAGCGCAACGACAAGAGCGCGCCTCCCAGGACGCCGAAGAGCGCAGCGATCACGATGCGGCCGATGGCACGGCGGGGATGCCAGAAGGGATAGGCCGGAGCCATGACGCGTAACCTTACCCCAGTCGGCGTCCGGGAGAGTCCCCCCCAGGCGGGTGGCTGCACCAGGTACCAAGCTGAGCGATGGCACGGCCAATTGTGGGGTTTCGAGGTGTTGCCTCGGCATTCGGCCCGGTCTGGCGCTTGCAAGGGTGAGTGTCGAGGTGATCGCGATGAGCTCTCTCCGGAAGTTGGCTTTGGGTGTCTTGTTGCTCTCGGCGTGTGGCCAGGCGCCGTCTGTCAACGACGCCGACGCCGGAAGCAATTCGAGCGATGGTGGCACCATGCCCGGCGATGGCGGCAAGAGCGTCGACCCCAACGACGGCTGTCCCGCGTATCAACATCTCTGCGGTGGAAGCTGCATTCCCACCAGCACCGATCCGAAAAACTGCGGCGGCTGCGGCGTGGTGTGCGCCGTCGACAAGGTCTGCTCGGGCGGAGCGTGCACCGCGGGCTGCCTCCCTGGGCTCACTGCATGCTCGCAGCGCTGCGTCGACCTCCAGAGTGACAACGGAAGCTGCGGAGCCTGCGGTAACGTCTGTGCGGCGAACCAAGGTTGCGTCGCGGGCGCGTGCGTCACTGCGCTGACCACCACTGCACTTCCCGCGGGCAGCTGCACCAACGGTGGGCCGCCGATTCAGATCGCGACCGGCACCAAAGACGTGTGCAGTGGGAGCTTGGCCGCCACCACCTTCCTGTGGGCCTTGTGCTCGTGCAACACCATCAGTCACTCCGGTCCGCTCGTCACCGATGGCTTCGACAGCAACATGGGCCCGTACATTCCTGGCGGTCTCGGTGCAGGCGTCGGCGTGAACACCGGCTACGGCAGCTCCGGCAGCACCAATGTCGGCGGTGCGCTCTACTGTGGCGGTGACCAAGGCTTCTCGAGCGCAGCTGTGGCGACCGTCGCGCAGGAGCTGCACGTGTCCGGCACGGTGAGCACTGCGATGGCGCTCACCGTCGGAGCCGATGCCTACGTGAGCGAGGGGATCCTCGCGAGCAGTAGCAGCACCATCGCCGGCAAGCTCTACATTCCGGCGGACGCGACCGTGCAAGGTGTGACTGCAGCCAGTGTCGTGCGCCAGCCAGTGACCGTCGCGCCGCCCTGCAAGTGCGACGAGAGCGACAAGATTCCGGTGCAGGCAATCGTGGCCCAGGCCAAGCTCCAGAACGACAACAGCAAGATCGCGCTCGATGCCGCAGTGCTCGCGAGCTACAACGTGCCGACGCGCCTCGACCTGCCGTGCGGCAGCTACTTCCTCACGAAGATCTCGGGGGCGCAGCCGCTGGTGATCGGCGTCCACGGACACGTGGCTTTGTTTGTCGAGGCCAGTATCAATGTCGCCGCGTCAATCCAGTTCACCGTCGACCCCGCAGGCTCGCTCGATCTCTTCGTCGGCGGCTCCATCGCCGCCTCCGGCGAGCTCGGCCTCGGCTCGCCCAACTACCCGGCCCTGTCGCGCATGTACGTCGGAGGCTCTTCGTTCAGTGGCTCGGCTGATGCGCGCTTCGCTGGCAATGTGTACGCCATCAACGCGAAGCTCAGCCGCGGCGCGGGCTCAGAGGTGTACGGCTCGCTCATCGCCGACGACATCAGCGCGAGCAGCGATCTCACGGTGCACTACGACCGCCAGATCTTGAACGTGGGCAAAGAGTGCGAGGTCCCCAGCACGCCTCCGCAGTGCACGGGCCCGCAAGACTGCAACAACCAGCCCTGCAAGAACGGGGTGTGCGGTCCCTGCACGACCAACGGCGACTGCCCGGCGCCGCTCCTCTGCGTGAGCGGCACCTGCTCGATCATCGTGTTGTAGAGTGTCGATTCCCCGGCGCCCGGAAGTGATCGGTCACCGGGACCCACGACAACAGCGGCATCTCGGCATCGACGGCCCCATCGGTCCAGTTGTTCACGATGAGCAGCTTGCCGTCGGGGCCGGCACGATCCGAGACCAAGCCGACGTGCTCGGCACCGCTCTTCTGCGGGAACGTGTCGAAGAACACGACGTCGCCCGGTTGGAAGTCGCGGTCGAACCAGACGCGGATCGTCTTCACCCGTCGGTGGTTGATGTTGGTGTCGACCTTGTCGTAGAGCGTGGCGATGCCGCGCGCGTCGTCGATGTGAAGCGCGTCGCCGCCAGATGCCGGCGTCGCTGCCAACGCAGCCTCCACCTGGGCGCCGAGCTCGGCGTAGATGCCGCGGTCGGCGAGCGCGGGACCGTCGGCGTGTGCGAGCGACCCCGTGGCTGCGCCACCCACGAGCAACCACATCCGGACCAACGATGGCAGCATCTCTCGAGCATACGCACGAGCCCACGAAACGATCTCGTGCGGCGTTGCTCGGCCAGAGGGTCGTTGCTATAAGGCCCGCCGGTCATGCCTTTTCGACGCCTTCGCGCCACGTTGCTGTCGAACGGCAGTCTGCCGTTGGTGTGGCTCGTGCTCACGGGCTTCGCGCTATACCCGGTGTGGCACCAGCGCCTCCTGCCCATGCTCGACAGCGCCAACCACCTGGCCCTGTCGCGCGGTTGGCACGACTACCACGACCCCGCGGCACGCATCGCCGAGTTCTACGACCTGCGGGTCCGCGTGGTGCCGTACTTCCTGTTCTACGGGACCATCAACGCGCTGCTCTACGTGGTCCCTATCGAGATCGCCAACAAGCTGTTCCTCTCGGCGTACCTCGTACTGTTCCCTCTGTCCGTGCTCGCGCTCGCGCGGTCGTTGGGCCGCAGTCCGTGGCTGGCGCTGTTCGCGTTTCCCCTCGCGTTCAACCAGAACTGGATCTACGGGTTCGCCTCGTACCTCATGAGCGTCACGTTCGCGTTCTTCGCGCTGGCATCGCTCATGGCGTACCTGACGACGCGGCTCGCGCGCTACGCCGTCGTGCTCGGCGCGTCGTGTGTCGTCTGTTACCTCGGCCACATCATGCCGTGGTGTCTGTTCGGGCTGTGCGCGATCGTCATCCTCTTGGCCAACGTTCATCGCTGGCAGGCGGGTCTCATCGCTGCGGCCGTCATGCTGCCGTCGGTGATGATGGCGGTCACCGCCGTGGTGGACGAGGCGAGCGACCACACGTACATCAAGGACTCCGCCTTCTCCGGTGTGTTCCGCGAGTTCTATGTCTCGGTGATCGAGTTCCCGCGCCGCGTGATGGAGCTCTTTCCCGGAAACTTCGACGCCACAATCTTGGCGATCTTGTGCGCCACGCTCGTCGCCATCTTGGTGTGGGAGCGCAGCCGCCCCGAGGTGCGCGCGACCGAGCCCGCCGGCGCGACCACGGTGGTCACCCTCTGCCTGTGGGTCCTCACGCTCGCGTACGTTGCGCTCCCGTACTCCATCGTCAAGCCCATGTCGTGGTGGTACGTCGCACCTCGGTTGCCGTCGATGATCATGGTGTTCATCGTCCTCCGGCTCAACCCGCGCATCGACGACTGGCGGCGTCTCTTCCTCCTTCCCGTCATCGCGTGCGCGATCGCGCTGCCGATCAAGCTCGGCCGTCTCTATCGCAGCTTCTCGGCGCGCAACGCACCGGCGATGGCTCTCATCGAGCAAACCCCGCGCGGCTCCCTTACGCTGGTCGTCGTGCGCAACATGATGAAGGGCCAATTCTCCGAGGAGAAGAGCGCCGATCCGGCCAGCAGCGGCCCGGTGTACTGGCACTTCTCGTCGTGGCCTATGGCGCTCCACGGCGGCTACAGCCCGTACGCGTTCGACCAAGGCATTCCGCTGCGACCCAAGCGGCCGCCGCTCTTGAGCGTGCCCGGCTGGAGCAGCACCGACACCTTCACGTTCCGCCAGGCGCCGGGCTTCGAGTACTACGTGGTCCGCGACGCGAGCGAGGAGATGGATCGGGAGCCGTCGGTGAAGCTGGCGCGGCGCATCGGCGATTGGTCTCTGTACCACCGCGAGCACACCATCACTGACGAGCCGTGATGAACGGAGTGGCAGTGGGCTCGGTGGGTTGCTTACTCCGCGGCAACGTCGCTCGAAAAGTAGATGTCGATCGCCGTGTCGATGCCGAGCGCGGTCACGCGACGGCATTCGTCCTCTGCGGTCAGGACGGCCTCGAAACTCACGTAGCCGCCTGCCCAGACCGTCGCCTCGCACAGCACTCGGCTCGCGTCGAGGGCATCGCTCACGAGGATCCATGCCTCAGCGTGAATAGAGTTTTCGTCGCGCTCCGGAGCCTGTTTTGCCAGCGCCGGGACGAGCACCTCGGAGCGGCTGATCACCGCGTTGCGCACGCAGTCGGCATTCTGCACAGAGCGCCCGTCGTTGACCGTCACGACACGCGCTCGACCGTGATCGCATCGATGGAGCGCGCGACCGCGACGTCGTCGTCCTTCATGCCCGGTGCGACGGCCCGAAGCATCGCGGCGTTCGGCTACCACAGGCTGTCGTGCTGCAACTTCTCGAGCAGCGTCGCCACCGGCCAGACGTCGATGCCGTCCTCGGTGCGCAGTACGTCGGCTCCTAGATAGACCAGCACTCGACGGCGCAGCCCTTTGAGGTCTGCCACGGCGCGCAATCCACGAAACGCATCTGTACGGAGCCGGCGCGTGGCCTTCGCCTCGATGGCCACGAACGCGTTTCTGCGCTGTAATAGGAAATCTACCTCGGTGTGCTCGGCTTCTCCTGGCGCCCAGTAATACATGTCGTCGAAGAGCTCCCGATAGTCTCCGTACGCGCGAAGGAGAGTTGCAAGCCAGCCCTCGAAGAGAGTCCCACGCTCTTCTTGGATCACCGGACCGAGTTGCTTCTTGACCGCACGGACCAAGCCCGGATCGATCCAGTACAGCTTGGGGTGACGTCGTTCGCGAACCCGAAGCCGCGCCTCGAAGGCGGGCAACCAAAACGCCAGAAGTGTTTCCTCGAGGACCTCGAGGAAGCCGACAACGGTCGTGCGCGACACACCCGCATCGCGTGCTACGGCGGAGACGTTCATGACCTGGCCGTGGAACAACGCGGCGATCGGAAGAAATCGGGCGAAGCCGGCCAGGTTGCGCACCAGCGCCTCGGCTTGAACTTCCTCACGTAGATAAGTTTGAACATACGCCTTGAGGGTTTCGCGAGGGCCGTCCGAGCTCCAGACGATCGGCACACTGCCATGCTCGAGAATCCGCTCCAAATCGAAATCGGCGCCCAGCTCTTCCGGCACGAAAGGAAACAGCTTGTGCTCGAGCGCTCGCCCCGCGAGGAGGTTGCTACCTGACCGCCGTAGCTTGCGGGCACTCGACCCCGACAGGACGAAGCGCAGCCGCAGCTCCTCGATCGCTCGGTGCACCTCGTTCAGCAGACCGGGCAAGCGCTGGACTTCATCAAGACAAACCCAAGCCCTCGGCTTCAATGCACGTAGCCGTGCGGCGAACAGCGATGGATTAGCGAGCAGCTCCTGGTAAAGCCCTTCGTCGAGCAGATTAAAAGTGATCGCATCCGGGTATGTCTTGCGAATCCACGTGCTCTTGCCGATTCCGCGGGCGCCAAAGAGGAAGAATGAGCGCCTCGGCGGTTTTAGGATTCGCGGATAGTCGTTGTTACCCATGTCGTCATTTTGCGGCGTAATTTAATGGTATGCAAGTCATGGTTCAGGGACTCATGACCGCGACTGGTTCGCGAGCGCCATCGCAATGCGTACACCGCGCCGCGGGATGCGGTGGCAGTGCTGGGCGGGCCGGATGAGGCTGCTCGTGCTGCAGCTCGGCGAACCTGCGGTGGCGCTCGTCGAACTTCGGCAAGCCAGAACCCATGTCTTGCTGCTGCACCGTTCGCACCGCGGCCTTTGTTGGTTCGCCGCGCGAAACTCTGGCAGAGTGCTCGCGGACAGCAAACACCTAGGAGTTCGTGAGCATGAAAACCGTGGACTCTGCCAGAATCATTCTCGTTTGCAGCATGATCGTTGCGGCCGGCGGCTGCAGCTCAAATGGACAAATCAAGACGACGACGGATCCGTTCGGAGCCGAGCAACGGGGCTTCTCGCTCTACCTCGATCCCGGCCATTACTCGGCGCTGAGCCTGAACGAAGCGAGCGGCAAAATCGCGCTCGACGTGCTCGTGGTGCAACGCGGCGTCTCCGATTTGAAGGGACATCCAGGAGACAAAGGAGAGTTCAAGGTCGGCGACGAGATCGTCACGTTCGCGAGCGCCGCAGATGTGACGCCCGTGTCGAACGCGACGGGCTACGCGGTCTTCACGCAATGGCTGGTGCGCTACATCATTACGAAGGAAGAAGCCGCGCGCTTCGCCAAGGCGCCGCTGGTGGCCTTCAAGGTCGCAGTCGGCGCGCAGACGTTCCAAACCGCGGTGCAATCCGCGCACGCGAAGCGGTTCCAGTCGAACGTCGCCCTCATGACCGCGGGGAGTGCGACACCAGCGAAGCCCTAACATCGGTGGCTACTCCGGCTCATCGTCTCTGCGAATGAGCGCGCGCACCGCCGCCCAGGCCATGACGCCGACGACGATGAGGCACATCGCGATGGTGCCGTAATAGTACCCGCGCAGGTGGCCCGCTTTCCACATCGTCGGCTTGAGCTGGCTCAACCGCTGGGCGAGGACGACGGGGTGAACCGTCGGCAGCGTGACCGCGATGACGTCTTGCACCAGCGCGATGCTGGCGCGCACCAGCGCATAGCCGATCACGCCGAGGGCCACCAGTCCCCAGCGCAACGACAGGGTGGGTTCGCGCTCAGCTGACATAGTGGTACCGGAGCACGGTGAGGATGCTGCCGGTCGCGAGCAGCAACGCACCGACGACGAGCAGCAGCGCAGAGAGCGGGCGCAAGCGGCGTGGCACCAGTGACGACAGCGCGACGGTGGCGACGATCGCGGCGGCGGGGAGCACCACCAAGAAGGTGCGGCCGGAGATCGCGTGCTCGAGCTTGAGACCGACGTCCCCGAAGTAGTCGAGGAACAGCACGACGAGGAAGCCCGCGGCCGCGGTGAACAGCGCGAACGCTGCGGGCGGGAGCCGCCAGAAGAACGTATCGTGTGGTCGCAGCGTGCGGCGCACCAGGGCGGCGGCCATCCCGAGCCACGTCAGCGTGGCGAGGAGGTGAATGGGGACGAGCCACGCGTCAGCCAGGGTGACGTCCTGCCAGGAGAAGCTGCCCCATGCGGTCCGGAACAGGCCAGCCCAATATGCGTCCTCGCGGGTCCACAACCACGAGACAAACTCGACCAGCGATGGTGTCGGCATCGCACGAAGCCGCGCATAGCCCGAGGCGCTGTCGCTGCACACCGCGCGCACCAGGAAGAACAACAACGCGCTCCCCCCGACCATCGCCACGTGCCGGCGTGATCGCGGCGCGATCGCCATGAGCCAGCCCGCGAGGAGCAGGCAACCCGGCACGAGCGCGTAGGCCTGGGCCTTGGTCTCGACGGCGACCGCCATCGTGATGGCAAGCGCGATCATCGCGGCGAGGGGTGGGCGCGGCATCCGCGTGGCGATCACCATCTGCAGACAGAACGCGAGCGCGCCAAGCCCGATGACGGCGGCGTCGGTGTTGATGGCGCAGGTCTGCTGGGCGGCGACGGGTTGCAGCCCAGCGAGGAACGCGGCGGTGAACCCGAGGAGGCGCGACGGCAGCACGCAGCGTGCGGCGACGAACGTGCACACCACCAGCAGCACGGCCCACAACAACGACGCGGTCCGCACCGCGAAGATGCGCGTGAGCACGCTGCTGCGGGAGAACGCGCGGTACGCGAGCGTCGCAATCGCGTAGTACCCGCTCGGACTGCTGAGCGCCGTGCTCTGGCCGCTCGTCAATCGTGCAGCGCGATCGCTGGCCATGATCTCGAGCGCACGCTCGTGCGGGCTGCCGAAGTGGCCCTTCATGAAGGCTCCCCGGAAGAGTGCTTGCGTGGCCTGCCAGGTCGAGCGCAGCTCGTTCGAGGCTGTCGTCGAGATGACCTTGTCGATGGCAGTGCCGTCGGCGTGCGGTGCGCGGAAGCGGTGCTCGGCACGATACTGGATGCTGTCGAAGTGCGCCGGCTCATCGACGATCTTGAGCGCGGGGTACACGCCGATCCACAGCAAGCCGCGCACCACCGTGAAGAGGGTGAGGAACAGCGCAAGGCCGACATCGACTCGGTCGCGTCGCAGCGCGATGATGAGCTCTCTCACGACGCCTCTTTTTCGCGTCGCTTGCTGCGCAGGATCGCGATCACCAGGAGCCCGAGCGTGATTACGAGGAAGAGGCCAATGGTGGTCGCGGCATAGCCCACCATCCAACGCTTGTGCCAGATCGGCGCCTTGAGCCAATCGAGGTGGCTCAAGAGCTCGCGCGAGGGGACCTCGGCCGACAGCGTGTATTCGGCGTAGCAGCCATCGACGAACTGCCACAGCACGAAGAGCTGGGCGACCAGCATGAGACCGCCACCCCCGTAGGCCAAGAGGCGCCTGCGCGCTTCAACGGACATAGTGCTGTCGCATGATGGTGAGGAGGCAGCCGATATGCAGCGCGACCATCCCGACAAACAAGAACAGCGCGCTCCACCCGCGCAGCCGTCGCGGCACCACCGCGCAGATCGCGATCGAGGACCAGATGGCGAACGCGGGCAGCACGAACAAGAAGTTCCGGCCCTGGATGACGCCGAGGATCCCGGTGAGCCGGAACCGATGCTCGACGTACAAGATGAAGGCGACGCCGACGACCACCGTCTGGATGCAGAAGGCGAACAAGCCGGCGCGAACCCAGAACGGCTTCTCCGGGTCACGCAGCGCGTGGGTCGCGAACACCACGACGGTGCCGATCTCGACGAACGGCAGCGCGGCCCTGAGGCGGGCGACCCAATTCGCGTGCATCGAGAAGTCGAGCCAGCCGAACTGGCCCCAGGCCGAGCGAAACAGATAGTCGAGGTACGAAGGCTCGAGCGACTGCAGGAACGAGTCGAACGTGGCGTGCCCGTATGGGCCGAGGACGTCGCCATCGCCGGGCAACATCGACGCGAGTCGCGCCCTCTCCACGTAGAGTCCGACGACGAACAGCAGCGCGCCCACGGCGTACATGATCTGCACGCGGCGATCGCGGTGGTGGACCACCAGCACGGCGATCGCCAGCACGCCGACGCCGGGGAGGATTCCATAGCCCGTCGGCTTGGTGAGTAGGAGGCAGATCGCGCTCACCGCGAGACCCAAGAAGGTCTTCGCCGACGGCAGCGCGGGAAGCTCGGCGAGGGCCCGCACCTGGAAATAGAACAACCCCGCCGCGAAGCCGACGACGCCCGCGTCGTTGTTCACGGCGGCCGTCATCTGGCTCTCCATCGGCTGGAGCGCCACCATCGCCGCGGCGACGAAGCACACCACGTCGTCGCGCACCAGCAACTGCGCTGCCAGGAAGGTGAACAGCACGGCGCAGACGCCGAAGAGCAGCGAGACACAGCGCACCGCCATGATGCGGGTCACCACCGACGAGTCCTGGAACGCGTCGTAGGCCGGCACGGCGAGCTGATAGTAGAGGCCGGGGTAGCCCATCGCGGGGGACTGCCCGTCGGTGTCTCGGCCCCCTGCCGTCATCGCGAGGTCACGCAGCTCCGCCTCGAGGTGCTCCCGCTCGTGCGCGTGCGCGTGCGCGTAGTAGTGCTTTGGGATGGAGCCGAACCACAGCTTCTTCACTTCGGGTGATGCACCGGACTGCATCACCTTGTCGATTCGCCCGGCGGACGGCCGATAGTGCGGTGCCGCGTGGTTCTCCGCGCGATACTGGATGTTGTCGAAGTGCGCGGGCTCGTCAGCTACGAGGAACACCGGCGTGATGCCGATCCACAGTGCGCCCTTCGCAAGCGTGAGCGCGGTGAGCAGCGCGAGGATCACACCGGTGCGCGTGGCGGCACTGAGCTTCACGCGACGCTGCCTCGGGAGAGCGCTCGATACGCGGCCTCCATGCGACCGTGCACGACCTGCCGCGAGAACTTGTCGGCTACCAAGGCTCGCCCTCGCGCACCCATCGCCGGCAAGTCGTGGCGACGCGCGATGAGGGCGTTCACCCCCTCGGCGAGCGAGCCCACCTCGGGCTTCACCTCGAGCCCGGCATCGGCGGCGACCACCTCGGGCAGGTTGCATGCGTCGGACAAGAGCGCCGGCAGACCGCGGCACATCGCCTCCAGCGCAGTGGTCGGCAGTCCCTCCGAGTACGAGGGCAACGTGAAGAAGCTGGCGGCCGCGAATGCGTCTTCCAGGTCCGCGCCCGCGAGGAGCCCGGTGAGGAGCACGTTGTCGCCGCGCCGGCCCGGCGACAGGTCGGGCCGATTTTCCGCGGGTCCGACGAAGATGAAGGCCCACGAGCGATCCTTCACGCGGCGCGCAACCTCGAGTAAGAGGTCCACGCCCTTGCCGGCGAGCAGGCGTCCGACGAACAATACGATCGGTCGATCGCCCAGCTCGTGGCGAGCGCGAAACCGGCTCGCATTGCCCTCCACCGACGGGAGCGCGACGCCGTTCGGGATCACCTGGAGCTTCTCCGGGTCGACCCCGAGCGATTCGAAGATGCCAGCTTCTTGCGAGGTCACCGCGTGCAGCAGGCTGGCGCGCCGCAGCGTGGCATCGCCGAACGCGCTCTGCATCAGCGTCTTGATTCCCGTTCGGCCTCGCACGGGATCGAGGCTCAAGCTGCCTTGCGGTGAGATGACCGTCGGCACGCCGCGACGATGCGCACGCTCAACGGCGCGATACGTGAGCCACGTGAAGTAGTCGAAGACGTGGCACACGTCGCTGCCAGCCAGCATCTCGTCGAGCGCCGCTGCCGCGCCTTGCGGTGTGTAGCAGTTGGCCTTGCCCGCGAGGCGTTGGCTGAGGTTGCGCAGGCGACGAACCTGGATGTCGCCGTACCGATCGGAGAGCGAAGGCAAGCGCTCGGTGCGCGACGCCACGTCGGTGGTGAGCACCGACACCTCGTGACCCATCCTCACCAGGTCTTCGGCCAGCGACCGCGCGAGCGTGACCGGGCCGCCGAACGAGATCGCCGGGTGATAGTACGGGATGACGTGGAGCACGCGCACGAGCGTTACGTGGCCTTCTTGAGGCCGAGCCGCACGGCCAGCCAGTACGCACCCAGCGACGCGACCCCGGCCTGCATGCGCGCGTGATCGCCGAGGCTGAGCTGCGAGCGCAGGGCGTAGCGTGCCTTGATGACGCATAGCTCGCGGATCTGCGCCCCCATCGCGTTCACGCTCTTGGCGTCGTCGTGGTAGCGCGCGCAGGCGATGTTCTCCGCCACGTGGCGCGTCTTTCTTGCGCGGCCGAACATCCGGATCCACAGCTCGTAGTCCATGGCGTAGTGCAGCTGCTCGTCGAGCCCATCCACGTCGAGGAACAGCTGTCGCCGAAACAACAGCGATGGTTGCATCACGAAGCTGGCGGGCCGGGCCACGATCTCGGCCGCGCGCGCGATGGGCCGGGACAGGAATGCCCCGAGCAGCTTGCCGTCGCGATCCACGCGCAAGCCGTCGCCGTATGCGATGTCCACGTCGGGATCCCGATCGAACTCGGCGAGCAGGCGCGGGATGGCGCCGGAGCTGACGTAATAGTCGTCCGAGTTGATCCAGGCAACGAGCTCGCCGCGCGCCAGGCGCACGCCCTGGTTGATCGCGTCGGACTGGCCGTCGTCACGCTGCGAGCGCCACGTGATCGCATCGCCGTAGGATCGGAGGATGTCGAGCGTGCCATCGGTCGACGCGCCGTCGAGCACCAGGACCTCGCGCTCGGCCACCGTCTGCGCGAGGCAGCTGTCGAGGCACTGGCGGAGAAAGCCAGCCTGGTTCCGAGTGGGGATGACGAACGAGATGCGCACGGGGAGCGCGGAGATTGTCGCGCCTGACCACTCGATGTAAAGGGGCCGGGGGCGACGGTGGGGCGACGGTGACCACCGTTGTTGCAGGCCAGCGATGATGTCCGCCTACCTGCGCCGTAGCCGTCCGAGTCGGTTTGACTGCGAGAGGGTACGGGCGATAGCGTCCGCTTCATGCCTGCCGTCGCCATCATCCAGGCCCGCATGGGGTCGTCTCGCCTTCCTGGGAAGGTGCTGAAGGATGTCGCCGGTCGACCGATGTTGGCGCACATCGTGGCGCGCACGCGCCTCGCCTCGGGCGTGACGCGCGTCGTGGTCGCCACCTCCGACGCGTCCGGCGACGAGCCAGTCCGAGCGTTCTGCGCCGACAACGGCATCGAGTGTTTTTCGGGGCACGAGACCGACGTGCTCGACCGCTTCCATCGTGCGGCACAAGCGTTCTCCGCTGATCCGATCCTGCGCATCACCGGGGACTGCCCGTTCGTCGATCCCGGCGTCGTGGGCCAAGTGCTCGCCAGGTACGAAGACGGCGGCTTCGATCACGTGTCGTCGGCGACCGGGGCCACCGCGTTCAAGATGGACGGTCTCAAGTTTCCCGATGGTCTCGACGTCGAGTGCTTCGGCTTCGCCGCGCTGGCGCGCGCGCAGCTAGAGGCGACCGCGCGATCCGATCGCGAGCACGTGACGCCATACCTCTATCGCACCGGATTGTTCCGGCTGGCGAAGGTGTTCTCCGACGGAGACTACGGCGCGCTGCGTTGGGCCGTCGACCACGAGGCCGACCTCGAGCTCGTCCGCAAGGTCTACGAAGCGCTCTATCGTCCCGGCCAAGCGTTCGGCTTGCGCGAGATCCTCGATCACTTCCGAGCCCACCCCGAGCTCGTGGAGCACAACCGCGCCTTCGTCGGTCACGAAGGCTACGCCAAGGTGTGGAACCCCGATGTCTGATCCCAAGCCATTGCTCGACAAAGGTCCCGCGTTGTATCGCCACGCGAAGACGCGCATCCCCGGCGGGACGCAGCTCCTGTCGAAGCGGCCCGAGATGTTCCTGCCCGATCGATGGCCGTCGTACTACGCGAGCGCGAAGGGCGCGGAGATCGTGGACCTCGACGGCAATCGCTTCCTCGACATGAGCATCATGGGCATCGGGGCCTGCGTGCTCGGCTATGCCGATCCCGACGTGGACAAGGCCGTGCACGCCGCGATCGATCGCGGCGTTGCCAGCACGCTCAACGCGCCCGAGGAAGTGGAGCTCGCCGATCTGTTGTGCGAGCTGCACCCGTGGGCCGACAAGGTTCGCTACGCGCGCGGCGGCGGCGAGGTGCTGTCGATCGCCATCCGCGTGGCGCGTGCGTTCACCAAGCGCGACAAGGTGGCGTTCTCCGGCTACCACGGCTGGACGGACTGGTACCTGTCCGCGAACCTCGGCGAGTCGACCGCGCTCGACGGGCATCTGCTACCCGGCCTCGACCCCGCCGGGGTGCCGCGCAGCCTGCGTGAGACGGCGTTGCCGTTTCACTACAACCGGCTCGACGAGCTCGAAGCGATCGTCGCTGCGCCCAACAACAGGGGACAGATCGCGGCCATCATCATGGAGCCCGGCCGCGACGAGCCTCCGCGGCCCGGCTACCTCGACGCCGTGCGTCGCATCGCCACCGAGATCGGCGCCGTGTTGATCTTCGACGAGGTCACGAGTGGCTTCCGCATGTGCACGGGGGGCATCCACCTCACGATGGGCAGCACCAGGCCGGATCTGGCGTGCTTCGCGAAGGGCATGGCGAATGGCTACGCGATGTCGGTGGTGATCGGCCGTGGCGACATCATGGAGTGCGCGCAGTCGACGTTCATCAGCAGCACCAACTGGACGGAGCGGATCGGCCCGACCGCGGCGCTCGCGACGATCCGCAAGTTCCAGCGCGAACCGGTGGTGGAGCACCTCACCCGGATCGGCACGAGTGTGGTGGAGGGCTGGAAGAAGGCGGCGGCGGCCGCGGGCCTCAGCGTGCACACGAGCAAGATCCCAACGCTGAACCACTTCCGCTTCGAGCACAAAGACGAGCTCGCGATGCACACGTTGTTCACGCAGCTGATGCTCGACCGCGGCATCCTGGCGTCGAGCAACTTCAAGCCGTCGTATGCGCACACCAGTGCCGATGTAAGCCGTTACCTCTCTGCCACCACCGAGGTGTTCGCGCAGATCGCGGCCGCAGCAAAGGAAAACAAGCTCGCGTCGTTGCTGCAGCAGCCGTTGCAGCGACGTGGCTTTTACCGCCTGACGTCGTAACGGGAACTTTTTAGCCGCGCCTCGTGTCTGTGGTGGGGAGCTTTCCGTCCCCAGTCCCTGAGCATTCAGCTAAAGGCCGAGGACTTCAACAACGACAAGATCGACGCGGGCGACATCGGCGCGGGCCACGCGGTGACCGCGTTGTACGAGGTGGTGCCGGTGGGCGTGGCCACCAAGCTGCCGACCGTGGATGCCCTCAAGTACAGCCAGCCTGCGCCGCCGAGCTTCGCGCCGAAATGGGCATGCTGCTCGACAACTCGAAGCTGAGGGGCAATGCGACCTGGGCGCGCCAGCTCGAGCTCGCGAAGGCGGGCCTGGCCGACGATCCCAACGGACATCGCGCGGCGATGGTTCACCTGAGCGAAAGAGCGCAGGCCCTGTCGGACAAGCTCGCCCGACGGTGAGAACGTGTCGTAGGCTGTGTCTCGTGGAACGACGCAGCCTCGGCTCTCGCGGTCCGAACATCTCCGCCATCGCGCTCGGCACCGTTTCCCTCGGCGTGGACTACGGCATCCGCGCGCCAGGCCAGAGCGGCCAGCCCGATGCGGCGCAGGCGCAGGCCTTGTTGCGCTTCGCTCGCGAGCACGATGTGAGCTTGTTCGACACCGCGCCGGCCTACGGCACCAGCGAGGAGATCCTCGGTCAGGGGCTGGGGGCGGACGGCGCTGCCGTCTTCGCCACCAAGGTCTCGGTCCCCAAAGACGGTGACGGTGGCACTCCGACGGGTGAGGCGCTCCGCGACGTGATCCGAACGTCCGTGGCGCGCAGCCGCGAGCGCCTCGGACGCGAGCGCCTCGACGTCGTGCAGATCCACAACGCCACCGTCGAGCTCATAGAAGAAGGCGAGCTGACGCGCATCCTCGAGGCGCTGCGCGCCGAAGGCCAGATCGCGCAGCTCGGCGCCTCCGTGTACACCGAGGCCGAAGCGCTGGCGGCGATCGCGTGTGGCTCGTTTCAGGTCTTGCAGGTTGCGTACAACCTGCTCGATCGCAAGATGGCAGCGCGCGTGTTTCCGGCCGCGCAACGCGCTGGCATCGGCGTGCTGGTGCGCTCCGCATACCTGAAGGGTGCGCTCACCGACAAGGCGGAGTTCCTTCCGCCGGAGCTCGCTGCGCTGAGAACCACCGTCAACGCGTTGCTGCGCGTGCTCGGTGCCACGTACGCGGAGCTCCCGTCGATCGCGGTGCGCTACTGCCTGTCAGCGGACATCGCGAGCGTGCTCATCGGCGCGCGTACCATCGGCGAGCTCGAGGTCGCGCTGATGGCCGCGAAGCAGCCGCCACTGTCGGTCGAGCAACTTGCCGCGATCGAATCCGTCTCGGTACCCGACGAGCGGCTGCTCAACCCGGCGACTTGGCCGGTGCCGTAGAGCGCAACACCATGCGCGTGACCTGGCGCTGCTGGCCGCTCTTCTCGACGGTAGAGTCCTCGCCTTTCTTGGACGCACGTACGACGAAGCCCAGCTTGTCGTAGAGACGCCGGGCAGCGGCGTTGTCCGCGAACAACGCCAGCGTGATCTCGTGCAAGCCCAGAGTCTGGTGCGCGTAGTCGAGGAGTAGGCGCGACGCGCGGCTCGCTGCGCGGTGGCCGCGCATCTCGGGCTCGCCTAGCAGCACGCCATAGTCTGCGGTGCGGCGGCCGAGGTCGATGTCCGAGAGCGCGATCGTGCCCACCGATCTGCCACCCACCTCGATGATGAAGTCCACCCGATCGCCGCGCACGGCTTGCTGCGCGAACCAGGCATCGTGACCTTCGCGCGTCGGTGGCTTGGCCGAGAAGAGCTGTTCGTGCACGTCGGGGCGATTGCGCCAGCGCACAATCAGATCGGCATCGGCGGAGCTGATGGACCGGAGTGTTAGGTCGCCGTCGCTGAGTAGAAACGGCGCAAGGTCCGCATCCTGTAGCGTCTCTTCCATCGCGATTGCTCGCTTCGCGGTGCGACCCAGCACGAACACGTGCTGCCCGGGGTGCATTCCGTACGGCAGCTTCCCGGCACGCAGCACCGCGGTGTTGTCGAGCGTGAGGGGTTCGCCGGCTGCGATGGCCTTCGTCGAGAACAAGCTCCGGCGCGCGAATGCTCGCAGCTCCAGCTCTTCGGGCGCCGGCGCCTTGATCCCAGTGCCGAGCGTTCGCTCGACGGCGCGCACCTGCCTTACCACCTCGGCCAGCTCCACCGGCTCGAGCGCGTACGCGTGATCCGGACCCGGGAGGCTGTTGCTCAAGGTGAAGTGCTTCTCGATCACGCAAGCGCCGAGCGCTGTCGCTGCCATCGGTCCCGGCAGCGGCTCGCGGGAGTGATCGGAGAAGCCGACCAGCACGTTGAGCTCGCGCGCCATGGTCTGCATCGCCGCCAGGTTGAGCGCAGACAGCGGCGCTGGGTACTTCGCGGTGCACTGCAGCACCACCAGCTCGCGCGCACCCGCGGCCCGCGCGGCCAGCACCATCGCGCGCACCTCCGACAGCTCTGCCGTGCCGGTCGAGACGATGATCGGCTTGCCGGTGCGCGCGCAGGCCTGCACGAGCCCGTGGTAGGTCATCTCGTACGACGCGACCTTGAGCGCCGGCACGTAGGGCGTGAGCGCATCGACGGCAGCGAGGTCGAACGGCGTCGAGATGAACGCGATGCCGCGGGCCTCCGCCTCCTTTGCGAGGATCGGGATCCATTCCACGGGCATCTCGAGCGACTTGATGATCTCGTGGATCGAACGCGGGTCACCGAGGTAGTCGGTCATGCCGGCCGAGCGTGGGTACAGCGCGTCGGCGCGGAACGTCTGGAACTTCACGGCATCCGCACCGGCCTCGGCAGCGACAGCGATGAGGCGCTTCGCCTGCTCGAGGTTGCAGTCGTGGTTGCTACCGGCCTCGGCGATGAAATACACGGGATGGCCGGCACCGACGAGCCGATTCCCGATCCGGATCTCAGCCATGCTCGCCTCTTCCCTTCGCTGCGTTGCGCGTGGTGGCGATGATGGCATCGGCGGCGCGCACGCTACCGCGGCCATCGATGAAGAGCTTTCCGCGCTCGATCATTACGGCACGCAGCGCACGATCGTTCGCGAGCTCCGCAACCTGATCCGCCAGCATCTCGCGCTTGCCGATGACGACCAGACCGGCTTCGGCCAGCGCCTCGAGCTGCGGGCGCTGGTTATCGGCGACTGCCACGGCGAGCGTGGGCACACCGGAGGCCGCGAGCTCGTACAGGCTCTGGCCCGCAGCGCTCACCGCGAGGTCGGCGCGCTGCATGATCGCTGGCAGCTCCGGTGGCGCGAGGTGCAGCGCCACGCGTGGGTCCGAGGTCTCGAAGAGCTGTCCGAGCGGCCCGATGATCACGTCGATGTCCACCTTCGGCAGCGCCGCACGAACTGCCGCGACGACGGAGGCGGTCAGCGCTTGCGGGTCCGAGCCGCCCATCATCACGAACGCACGCCGTACCGTGTCCACGGCCGCGCGCATCGGCACGTCGCGGAACGCCGAGCGCAACAGCACGTACTGGGTGCCGAGCAGCAAGGTCGGTGCGTCGTATGGCAGGACCTCGGCGCCCGGCGCGCCGTTCAAGATCAGGTCCACCTCGAGCTGCCGATCGCCGACATCGTCGAGCACGCCGATCCGCAGGCGGGCGGAGGCGCACGCGTGGATGGCTTCGGACGAGAACGCATAGTCGTCGATGACGAGGATCTGCGCAGCGAGCTCCTCGGCCACCGCGAGCGTCGCCGCGGGCTCGACCACGTCGATCGCGAGGCGGCGCGTGGACACATCGGTTTGCGACAACAAGTCTTGCGAGCGCTCGTCGGCCGCCACCAGGAGCGTGACGTCGGCACCGCGCTCGCGCAGCGCCTCTGCCAGCGTCAAACAGCGACGGTAGTGGCCGAGCCCGACGCGCTCGCCGCACACAGTGCGCAAGAGCACGCGCGCGTGATCAACCATCGGCTTCGAGCGCGCCGCGCACCGCGGTGATCACCCGCGTGACGTCGTCGTCGGTCATGGCCGGATAGAGCGGGAGGCTGAGCAGGCGCTGCGAGGCGGCGTAGGCGATCGGGGTGGTGGTGGGATCGAAGCCGAGCGCGCGATAGTGCGGGAAGTCGTTCACGGCCACATAATGGACCTGGGGGAGAATAGACGCCTTGCACAGCGCCGCGAACATGCGAGCGCGCGCAGCAGCATCGCGGAGCTGCATGGTGAAGAGGTGCCAGGTGGGCGCTGCGTCCGGCGTCGTGCGTTGCAGTGTGAGCCGGGGCTCGGCAGCAAATGCTTCGGCGTAGCGCGTGTGGATCTCGGTGCGGCGCGCCGAGAAACGCGGGAGCTTCTTGAGCTGGCTGCGACCGAGCGCGCATTGCATATCGGTGAGCCGGTAGTTGAGGCCCAGCGACTGGATCTCGTAGTACCAGGGCCCATCGTTGCGCTGCAGTCGCGCGGTGTCGCGCACGAGGCCGTGGTTGCGAAAGTCGCGCGCCTTCTGCGCCAGCGTCGCGTCGTTGGTGAGGATGGCTCCGCCTTCCCCGGTGGTGATGGTTTTCACGGCATGGAAGGAGAACGTCGTGAGGTGGGCGATCGAGCCGATGGGCTTGCCATGGAGGCGCGAGCCGATGGAGTGCGACGCGTCCTCGACGATCGCGAGGCCACGCTTCTCGGCGAGCGCCATGAGGCGCGTGAGATCGGCGGGGTTGCCAGCGAAGTCGACCGGCGCGATGGCCTTCGTACGCGACGTGATCGCGCGTTCTGCGAGCGACGGATCGAGGCACAACGTGTCCGCGGCAACATCCGCAAATACCGGCGTGCCACCGAGCGCGAGCACCGTGTTCGACGTGGCGCTGAACGTGAGCGGCGTGGTGACCACTTCGTCGCCGGCACCGATGCCCAGCGCCGCATACGCGCAGTGCAGCGCAGCCGTGCCGTTGCACAGGGCGACAGCAAACTTGGCGCCACATGCGACCGCGAGCTCGGCCTCGAAAGCGTCGACCTCGGGACCGGTGGTGAGAAAGTCGGAGCGCAGCACCCGCGTGACGGCCGCCACGTCGTCGTCGTCGATGCTCTGACGACCGTAGGGAATGGGCGCCGCTCCGCTCATTCCGGCGAGCCGTCGCCGAGCCCCGCGTCCGGCGAGACGTCGGCCACCATGCGGCGCAGCTCGTCGCGCGTGAGCCACTTGTCGTTGGTGTCGGACCCATAGCGGAAGCCGTCGGCGCACGGCTTGCCCTCCGAGTAGCGTGAGGCATCCCACCACTGGAAGCTCGGCTGGATGACGAAGCGGTCGTCGAGCTCGACGGTGGTACGCGCGTCGTCCTCGGGGACCATGACCTCGTGCAGCTTCTCGCCGGGGCGAATGCCCACGATCTCGACCTTGCACTCGGGCGCGATGACCTCGGCGAGATCCATGATGTTCATCGACGGGATCTTCGGCACAAAGATCTCACCACCATGCATGCGCTCGACGGAGTTGATGACGAAGTCCACGCCCTGCTGCAGCGTGATCCAGAAGCGGGTCATACGCTTGTCGGTGATGGGCAGCACGCCCGTCTTCTTGCGCGCGAGGAAGAACGGGATGACCGAGCCCCGGCTGCCGACGACGTTGCCGTAGCGAACCGCGGCGAAGCGCGTCTTGCGCTTGCCCGAGTAGTGGTTGCCCGCGATGAACAGCTTGTCGGAGCAGAGCTTGGTGGCGCCGTAGAGGTTGATGGGGTTCGCGGCCTTGTCCGTCGACAGGGCGAGCACGCGTTCGACGCCGAGGTCGATGCAGGCGTTGATGATGTTCTCGGCGCCGATGACGTTGGTCTTGATGGCCTCGAACGGGTTGTACTCGCACGCCGGGACTTGCTTGAGCGCGGCGGCGTGGATGACCACGTCGATACCATCGAGCGCGCGGCGCAGACGGTCGGCGTCGCGCACGTCGCCAATGAAGTAGCGCAGGTACTCCGCATTGAGATGCTGTTGCATCTCGTACTGCTTCAGCTCATCTCGGCTGTACACCACGAGGCGCTTCAGGTTCAGCTTCTCGAGCGCTGTCTTCACGAACAGCTTGCCGAACGAGCCCGTGCCGCCCGTGATGAGCACCGACTTACCCTGCAGCGAATAGGGGGCCATTGGGGCCGGACTCTCGACGGGGACTGGTCGACTCGTCAAGGACAAACTAGGGCGGCTTCCGGCGGGTCCGGCGCGTTGCCAGTGACGAGCGGCGCGTGTTATGCGCCCGCTGTGAGCGGTTGCGCGTACGTGATCGGTGGAGCAGGCTTCATCGGCACCAAGCTGGTCGATTCGTTCGTGGCGCGCGGCGGACGTGTCGTTGTCGTCGATCCACACGCCACCACCGGGTCTGCGAACGTCCGCGTGATCTCAGCGGACGTGTCTTCCCAGGTTCTCGACGAAGCGTTCGGACACGATGCGCCGGGGATCGTATTTCATTTGGGCGGTAGCGGGTCGGTCGGCATGGCGGAGGCAGATCCCCGAGGTGATCACGCGCGCACGGTGGACAGCACCCGGATGTTGCTCGAGCGATTGTCCGCTCATCCGCGGTGCCGTGTAATTCTCGTTTCGAGCGCTGCAGTGTACGGGGATGTGGAAGCGGCCTCGCTCGATGAGGCCGCACCGCGCCGCCCGATCTCCGCGTATGGGCGCAACAAAGCGGCCGCAGAGGACCTGGTGTTCGCCGCACGCGCCGCTGGCCGCGTGGCATCGGTCGTTCGCTACTTCTCCGTCTACGGTCCGGGCTTGCGCAAACAGTTGCTCTGGGACGCGTGCACCCGGCTAGCGCGCGGCGATGCGGACTTCGGTGGAACCGGCCAAGAAGTGCGCGATTGGCTGCACGTCGCCGACGCCATCGCGCTGTTGCACCGCGTCGCCGACGCGGACCACGCGCCCGAGGTGGTGAACGGAGGTTCTGGCGTCGGGACGTCAGTGGGCGACGTGCTCGGTGGGCTTGCACGTGCCCTCGGACGTCCCGCAATCGTTCGCTTCTCTGGGGTCGCGCGCGAAGGTGATCCGCGCCGCATGGTCGCGAACGTCGGCGTCGCGCACGCGCTCGGATGGCGATCGTCCCGGGCTCTCAGCGAAGGGCTCGTCGAGTACGCACGCTGGTTCGAGAGCGCATCGTGATTCGTGTCGGCTACCTCTTCGAAGGAGGAGATGGCTGGCTCGGCGGCGTGAACTATCTTTGGAACTTGTTATTCGCCGTGTGTGCCAATCGCGAACGCACACTGCAGCCAGTCCTCGTGGTACGCGGAGATCTGGAGCTGCACGGACTGGATGGAATCGAAGGTGTCGAGGTCGTGCGCCTTCCATCTGGCCCAGGGCCTTCGTTGCTCCTTCGCTCGGTTCGGCGGCGACTCCTCGGGCGCGACCCTGATGTGGTCGCGATGGCGCGTGCTCTCGATCTAGCGGTGCTATCGCACTCGGGGACCTTCGGTTGGCGCATGCCCGTAGCGACGTTGCCTTGGGTGCCGGATCTGCAGCACCGGCGCCTGCCCGATTTCTTCTCGTTCGAGGAGCGCCGCACACGCGACTACGGAGCTCTGCACCAGTTGCTCGAGGGCGATCGCGTGATCGTGAGCAGCGAAGCCGCGGCGGCCGATCTGCGACGGTTCTATGGGCCGGCTGCGTCGAGGCTCTCCGTGCTTCGCTTCGTCTCGCAGCCGCGAATGGCCGTCGACGAGCTCCCTACGCTCGCTGACTTGCGACAGCGATGGGAGCTTCCCGAGCGCTACTTCTTCTTGCCGAATCAATTTTGGCGACACAAGAACCACGCGGTGGTTCTGCAAGCGCTTGTGCTCGCAACGAAGCGCGGGGTCGAACTGTCGGTGGTTGCGACCGGAAAGGGGGAGGACTACCGAGCCCCGGGTCACTATCGGGAGCTGATGCAGCAAGTCGCTGACGCAGGTCTCGAACGACAGTTCCGACACCTCGGCATGGTGAGCTATCCCGATCTCCAAGGCCTGATGCGCGACGCTATTGCGGTAGTCAACCCGTCGCTGTTCGAAGGTTGGAGCACCACCGTCGAAGAAGCACGCTCGCTCGGCAAGGCCACCGTGCTCTCCGATATCGACGTGCATCGCGAGCAATCGCCGCCAGGCTCGCACTTCTTCCCAGCGGCCGATACCAACGCGCTGGCCGACGTGCTCATCGATCTCTGGCTGCAACGAAGCGCCGATGACGATGCACGGCGGCTCGCGGCGAGTGCAGCCTTGAGCGCACGCACGTTCGAGTTTGCTCGCACGTACCAGCGCATCGTCGGCGACGCGATCGAGCGCAGGAGCCACCGATGACCGAAGCGTCAGCGTGTCAGCGTGCGTCCTTGATGCAGAGGAACCACTTTCCGACGGAGATTCGGTCGTTCCACGCGGAGTCGAGCACGTACACGGTCGGGTAGGCGGAGCGAAAGCGTGC
>JAYUBF010000039.1:0-8388 GCA_043741435.1 Myxococcales bacterium | reverse complement strand
AATACCGTCGAGCTAGCCAAGCGCTTGATAACCCTGGTACAGGAGCCGTGAACGATGGTCAACTTTGTGAGCGCTATTTCCGAAACGGACTACTAGTCCTCCGGGGCTGAGGTGGTGATCGGCTCGGCGGTGGTTGCGTGAGCGCGCGGTATGCTGGTCGATAGAGATCGGCAAGCTGGACCTCAGAGATCGGCAAGCTGGACCTCCCGTAACTCCGTCCGCTGACCCAATGCGCCGCGAGCGAGTGAGGTGAAGCGCGCGGCTGTCGAGGAGCGCGTTGGTGGCGGCCTCGATGGCCAGCGGTCACGATAGGAGCGGCCGGTCACACTGAGAGAGACGCCCTTTGTACGTCCAGCGAAACGACTTGGCGAGGAGCCTGCTGAAGTAGTCGATGAATGCGATCAGCGCTTTGCCGACCTCTTCCGTCGAGACGAAGCCCGCACGCTGGAGCGCCCGGCACCACAAAATGCTCCGGCTTGCGGTGTTGTGCAGAATGCCGTGCTTGCCCTTGTGTCCAAGCTCAGCGTCGCCGCCCTCGAGCCCGCCGACCGAACGCACGAGGCTCTCGGAGCAATGGGTGTTCAGATTGGCGACGACAAAGACCCAGCCCGCCTCGGGGTCGGTGGCAACAGTCTGATCAATGTACCGGAAGAAATCCTCCTCGGACCGTGTCCGAAGAATCGAGGCACGTCAGGATCGCTCCATATGATTCGGTCTAATGGACGACATCTGACGTTTTGAGTACGCTGCCGTTCCGTCACCGCTGAGAGGCTTTCGAGCACGCCGGCGCTCTCGCCCAACAAATGTATTCACAACGAAAACGATAACCCAGGGGAATCGAATGGAAGCGACGCGGACGGCAGTGACGAATGGCAAGCTATGGGGGCAGCGAGCGCATGACTGGTCGACGCTGCAGGAGCGCGTGCACGAACCGTTGTACCGGCACGCGCTCGAGATGGCGAAGGTCGCCGAGGGCACGAAGTTGCTCGATGTCGGCTGCGGCTCGGGAATGGCTCTTCGGATCGCGGCGGAGATCGGCGCCGTCGTGAGCGGCATCGACGCTGCCGAAGCCCTGCTCGCGATAGCCCGCGCCCGGGTACCCTCGGCTGACCTTCACTGCACGGACTTAGAAGAGCTCCCATTTCACGACGGTCAATTCGACGTCACCAGCGGCTTCAACTCGTTCCAGTACGCTGGTCGGCCAAGCGGGGCGATCCAGGAAGCGGCTCGCGTCACGCGCAAGGGAGGGCTAGTGATCATCGCGACCTGGGCGCCTCCCGAGCTAACGCAAGCGGCGTCCTTGCTCGGTGCACTCAAGCCGTTGCTTCCGTCACCGCCGCCAGGATCGCCGGGACCATTCGCCCTGTCCGACGAGACCGCTTTGCGGGCGCTGGCCGCCGAAGCCCGTCTCACGCCAATCGGCATGCACGACGTCGACAGCCCTTTCACCTACCCAGACCTAGCGACGGGAGTGGCCGCCCTCGATTCGAGTGGAGTGGCGGTGAGGGCCGTCAATCATAGTGGGGCGGAAGCAGTAAGCAAAGCGCATGAAGCCGCGCTACGAGCTTTCGTCCGCCTCGACGGCACTGTGGTGGTACAGAATCGGTTCCGCTATCTGATCGCGACCGTAGCATGACGGCAGAGGCCGCTGTGGTGAGGTACTAGACTAGACGTACTAGTTGTTGGCTTTGAACCGCGAGATCATCGTGTTGAAATAGCCCTGCGAATCAGCGCTGTCGTCTTCGCTTTGCAGGCCGAGGAGCGCGTCACGGTACAACGACGTGTCGATGTATTCAGCCGTTGCAGTCTTGGTTCCGGTGAACTTGTCGTTGGTGCGCTGAAACATCTCGACGCCCTTGCGCATAGGATCGGGAGTAAGGTTCACATAGGACGACATGATCGACTGCCGGACCAGCGATGGTGAGAGGTCCAACCACTTGCCGAGGATGGCTGCCGTCTCGCGGGGATGCTGCACGGAGAACTGGTGGGCTCTGATGGAAGCGCGAAGCAACCTCACATATTTGCCGCGGTTCTGTTTGAGCTGATCACGCGTAACCATCTGCCGGCAGCACGGCAAATACGGGAAGAACTTCGCGAACGGAACCCGCACGTAGTCAGGATGGGCGCGCACGAACTCGACGTCGGCGGGTGGGAAGACTTTGGCGATGTCGACCTTCTGACTCACCAAATCCGCCAACTCCTGGTTCTGCTCTGCATATTCGACGATGACGTAGTCCTTGCCGTCGGCAAGACCGACTTTCTGGAGATAGCTTCGCAGGATGTTGTTGTACTTGAAGAGGTGGACGCCGCCGCCCGAAGTGAAATCGGCGATCTTCTTGCCTTGAAACGCCTTGAGGCTCTTGTCGAGCTCGTCGGCAAGCTCCTTTTTCATCACCAGCGTCTCGGAGATCATGATCATCGAACCGATATCTACGATGGGCGCGCCTCTGGCCATCGCTTCGTGCGCGGCGAAGCCGCACACCGCACCGGCGGCAAAGCGCTTCTGCCCGGCTTGTAGCGCTTTGGTGGACTGAACGCCGGTCGCCGAGGCCAGCGACGTGGAACTTAGGTGGCTCGCGATCACGCGGGCATCTTCCGTTGTCTCTCTCAGCGAGACATCGAAGCCTTCCGCTTCGAAGAAGCCCTTCTCCTTCGCGATCACCCACAGCGAGTGGTTCAAAGCGCGCCAATACACGAGCTCGATCTTCTCGAGCTGTCGTTTTTCCCCGGTCGTGTTCCTGGGTTCAGGATCAGTGGGTTTCACGACCATGGCCATTGCACGCTTCTGTTGAGCTTCCCCTTTCTTTGATTCCGAATCCGCTCGCTTTTGCCGCTCCGCTTCTGCTCGCTTCTGCTCCGCTTCTGCTCGCTTCTGCTCCGCCTCAGCCTTCTGATCCGGTTCCGGATTCTTTTGCTCGGGGTGCAGTTTCTTGCCTTGCTCCGCCTCGGCTCGCTTCGCTTCGGCTTTGTCGATCGCGGCCTGCGCGCGCTTCTGCTCTGCCTCGGCCTTCTGCTGCTGGATATCGGCCTTGCGTCGCTCCGAGGCTGTCAGCGCCGGCTCATGCACCCGGCTCGGATTTTCATTCGTCGCGACCGACGAAGCCTGCCCGCCTTCATATCGAATCGATACGCGGCGCAGCTGCCAGTATACTTTCGAGTCTGCCTCGTCGGAGCTACGACCCTCTTCGATGGAGATATTGGCTTCGTCCACACCCGCAGCCACCAATGCCCGCTTGACCGACTCGGCGCGGCTGGCGCGCAGAATGTTGTTTATCTCCTCGGAGCCTCGAGGGTCTGTCGAACCGACGAGATGCCAGGTCGCTCCGCTGCCGGCTGCTTTCACGGCCTTATTGATCGAAGAGCCCTTCACATTCGAACCACCGGTCGCGAAGTAAACGGCAGACTCTTCAGCGCCAACCCGCCCGGAGAGCACCAACATCACGCCGGCAACACTGCACGTAACCCTGGTCAACAAACGCATACGCTCTCCTTGGCCATGAGCCGAGTCAGACACCCATTCATGGTGACATCGTAGCGGGCGATTCGTTCAGGGGCCACTCTTATATCCCGCGAGAGGGCTGCTCGAGAGCGAGAGAGATGTGGGTGTCTCTCCGCTCCGCGTTGCTGTGTCTCCTTCGTCGGACTGCGTCTAACGCGCCATCGTCAAAATGCGCGTCGTCGATTAATTGACCGAGGACGGAGAGGACCCCTCGCGACAAGGCTAGGCCAGCTAGGCCAGCCAGGCCGGCAGCTAGGCCTTGACCGCGGTGATCACGCCGTAGGGGTCGTCGAAGGCGATCTTGTCCGGCGACGCGAAGCCGGCTCGGCGCAAAAGAACGCCCCACGCATCCGCTGTCCTCACGTTCCCGGCCGACGCCATGAAGTAGAGCATCGACAACCGCGAAGCCTGTCGTTGGGGCAAAGCGTCGCCGTCGGGCGGCAGGATCGGTGCATCGGCCACGATGATCCGTCCGCCCGCGGGGAGATAGTCGTACGCCTTCTTGAAGCAGTGATCGATCACCTCGTCTGTCCGTGAGTTCAGAATGCGGATGAACGATACGGCGTCGTGGCCTTCTGGCCACGCGTCGGTAAGAAAGTCGCCGCCGTGGGTCGCGACCCGCGACGCCAGTCCCCACGTGGCGACCTGCGTTTTCGCACGCGCGGCGACCGTGGGTAAGTCGAAGACCGTCGCGGAGAGGTTCGGGAAACGCGACACCGCGCTCGACGCGAACCGCCCAAAGCTTCCTCCGATGTCGAGCAACCGATGCGAGCGCCCCAGATCGACGTGGGCCAAGACTGCGTGCGCGACGAAGAGCTGGGACGCGGTCATTGCTTCGTTGAAGATCTCTTGTTTTTCACGCGACGATTCCGATTCAGCCTCGAGATAGTGACCGAACCCTTCCCAGACCGGCTCGTTCTTTTCCAGCCCCTTGACGAGTTGGGTGGTGGCATCGGCGACCCAGTCCCAGTAGCGGATGTACCACCCCTGATAGTACGGGCTGCCCTTCACCAAGTAGCGACGGCCGAGGTCGGACAACGCGTAGCCAGCTGACTCGCGTGTCACCAGATTCATCCCGCCGAGGGCGATCAAGAGAAAGCGGATGCTGCGTTCCGGAAGCTTGGTGGCCTGGGCCAAGGCGGCCGGCATCATAGGGCCGTTCGCGAGCGCGTCCGGGATCTCTTTGGCGATCGCCGCGGCGAGCACCTTTACGTCGAAGAAGCCGAGCAGACTATCCAACACGCGCAGGCGTTCTTCCGCGCTGACGGCCCCAGGAAGAAGAGTCGGATCAGAGGTGTCCATGGAAGACATCTCACGCTATTTCGGCTTTGGCGGTCAAGCATTGCTATGCGACGAGCCGAACGACCAGCGATCTTACAAGACGGTGAACTTCGACAATTTGTTGCGCGCGATAAAGGTCGGGTCGAGGGCTACGTCGAGCGCGTACACTGCATTCGACGCGCGCGCACGCTCCAGCGCTTCATCGAGCTGTGCGCCAGCGCCTACGTGCTCGCCGCGGCCGCCGAACGCGCACACCACTTGATCGTAACGGATCGGCGCGAGGGCCGACCCAACAGCCCGCGCTTCGCCAAACGCGGAGATCTGTGGCACGCGGATCTGGCCCCACGCCGCGTCGTTTCCGATGACCACGGTGATCGGCAGGTTGAACCGCACGCAGGTCTCCACATCGAAGCCGTTGAGGCCGAAGGCGCCGTCACCCGAGAGCAAGATCACGTGAGCTTGCGGTCGGACACGCTTTGCGGCGAGGGCGAAAGGTGCACCGACGCCGAGTGTTCCGAAGGGCCCCGGATCGAGCCAGCGCCCCATCTTGCTGGGCCGGATCACCCTCGCCGCCATCGAGACGACGTCGCCGCCATCCGCGACGATGATGGTTTCTCGCTGAGGCTCTCGCACGACCAGCTCTTCGATCGCACGCGCGAGGCGGAAGTGATTCACCGGGCCGGCATCGTCGGCAGCCCAGGTCGCGATCGGACGTTGTCGCGCAGTCTCCTCCGAGCGCAGTGTTTCCCGCCAGACTTCGAGGCGCCGCGCGTCCAACAACAGGCCATCCTTCAGTGCGCGCAATCCCGAACGGGCGTCGGCATGGATCGCGATCGTGGAGGCTCGGTTCTTTCCAAACGAGCGAGCGTCACGGTCGATGGAGCAAATTCGGGCATCGGGATGGATTTCAGCGCCGTAGCCGATCCGAAAATCCAAGGGTGTCCCCACCAGCAAGAGCGTGTCGCACTCCCGCAGCGCCTTGCCGCGTGCCAAGGCGATCGCGCTCGGATGACTCGACGGGACCACGCCGCGTCCCATGCCGTTCGCGAGGACGGGGATACCGAGATCCGCAATCGCTCGTACTTCGTCGCCGGCATCGTCCCACCACACCGAGGACCCGGCGAACAAGACCGGGCGTTCGCTACGCGAAAGTAGCTCGGCGAGACTTCGAACGCTGGGCCCATCCGCTGATTGCGGCAGCGGCCGAAAACGGGCCTGGTGAAGGCACAACACGTCGGTGGAAGCAGCAACCACGTCGAATGGAATTTCGACGAACACCGGACCCGGCACACCGGACAGCGCGAGCTGCACGGCCTGAGCGATCGTCTCTGACAGCCGATCCGGGTGCGAAACCGTGAAGGCGTCTTTGGTGATCGACCGCACGAGCGCCAGCTGATCCATCTCTTGGAGCGCACCTCGCCCCTTCTGCCCTTGCTTCGGCGCGCCGCCGATGATCAGCACTGGGCTTTGCGCGAACGCGGCATTTGCGATGCCGGTGATCCCATCCGTCACGCCCGGACCCGCTGTCAGGATCGCAACGCCGAGCCCACGCGTCAGCCGCGCGTGCGCGTCCGCGGCGTGCACCGCCGCCTGCTCGTGGCGGGTGTCGACCACCGCGATCCCGTGCTCGACGCAGCCGTCGTAGATCGGCGCAACGTGACCGCCGCACAACGTGTACACGACCTCGCAACGTGCTTCTTTCAACGTACGAGCTACCGCATGGCCACCCAGCATGACTTCTCCAGCGAATGCGCAAAGACGCGGCGGTCATCTTACGGCGACCCCGTGATAGGATCGAGGGCCATGCGTAGCGGCGCAGCGAATTCCCCGATGGCCAACGATGACTTCGACGTAGTGGTGATTGGCACCGGCGCCGGAGCGACCTCGCTGATTCGTCACCTCGTGAGCCGTGGTTTCTCGATCTGCGCATTGGAACGCGGTCACGACATCGAGCCTCCGACTCGCCCGACGGACGAAGGTGCTGGAGGCACGATGATGACGTGGGCCTCGCGTCCCAACGTCATGGCAGACGAGAGCGGGACGCCTCGCACCGCGTTCGCGGCCGAAGCAACGGCGCTCGGCGGTGGCACCATCGTGTACACGGGAAACGTCCTCCGCTTCGCGCCGCAAGATTTCCAACGCCGTACGATTCTCGGAGAGGTAGCAGACGCTCAAGTAGCAGATTGGCCGCTCGACTACGCTGAGCTCGCCGCCTACTATACGGAGATCGAACGCGAGCTGGGCGTCGCGGGAGAGCTGGGTACCAACCCGTTCGAGCCGCCGCGCGCCGAGCCGTTTCCGTCGCCGGCGGTGCCATACGATGTTGCGGGACAGCGCGCCGTCGCGGCCGCCACCAAGCTCGGATGGCATCCCTTTCCTCTCCCCACGGTCGCCTCGGCGACCCTGGGCAGGTCGAGTTGCGGGCGTTGTGGACTGTGCACCGGCTTCGTATGCTCGATGAATGCGCGGTGGAGCGCCCGAACCGATCTGCGGCTCGCTGAAGCTTCGGGACGACTTACGATCCGACTGAACAGCACCGCCATCCGCGTCGAGACCAACACCGCCGGCGATCGAGCTGAAGCCGTGCTCTACCTCGATGCAAGCGGCCAGCTAAAACGCGTGCGGGGCCGAGCGATCGTGCTGGCAGCCAACGCGATCCAAACGCCGCGCTTGCTGCTGTCATCCGCTACCGCTCGACATCCGAATGGACTGTGCAACGGAAGCGATCAAGTGGGTCGCAACCTCATGACCCACGCGATGGATGAGTTCCTCACCGTTGGACACATCCCCGGTGCAGCCACGCTGCCGATGGCAGCCGGTTGCACCGTCGCAATCCAAGATTTCTACGATCCGAAGCGCAGCGGCGTCGCCTTGCCGTTCACGTTGGAACCACGCGCGGTCGGATCGTTTCAGACATTCTCCAACATGGTGCGCACCGCCACGGGTTGGGCTGGCCTCGATGAAGCAACGATACGGGCTCGCCATCGAGACCACGTGCTGGTGGTCTCGATGGTCGAAGATCTTCCGCGCGCTCAAAACCGCGTCGAGCTGCATCCTTTCTGGGTGGATCCCCTCGGTCAGCAGGTCGCCATCGTCCACTACACGCCTCACGCGCTCGACCGGACCGCCGCCGCCGCCGCGGGCGCACGCGCTCGCGAGCTGTTGCTGGCAGCCGGCGCACACGACATCGCGAGCATGGCGGCGAACACGGGCCGACTCCACACGATGGGGACGTGCAGGATGGGGCTCGATCCGAACACGTCGGTGGTGCATCGCGACGGCCACGCGCACGAGGTCCCGAACCTGTACGTTGCCGACGCGAGTGTATTCGTGAGCTCGGCAGGGGTGAACCCTAGCTTGACGGTGCAAGCGCTGGCCCGACGAACTGCCGTTCACTTGGCGGGAAGCCTAACGAAGAATGCTTGAACGCAAGTTCAAGCAAGGTATCGAGCGCGCCAGACGCCGTGGCGCGCGATCGGTGCTCTGTTGTCGGCACTCTGAATCAGAGCTCTAAACAGCAACGCATTGTTCGGAGATCAAAGGTTGCGTTGCTGTTTAGTCTATCTCATCGGGCGTGCCGCCGGCCCTGCCGGCCGAGCCGTCAGGGT
>JAYUBF010000038.1:0-8393 GCA_043741435.1 Myxococcales bacterium | reverse complement strand
CGCGAGCCATCTCCTTCAGCGCCTCGGCGATCTTCTCGATGTGCGCGAGCACCTTGAACGAGTAGGCAACGTCGAAGGAAGCATCCGCGAACGGCAGCTCGGTGATGGAGGCGTTGGCCACGCGAAGCCCGCGGCCGATGGCTCTCTGCAACATGCCCGGCGACAGGTCGATGCCCACGGCGCTGCGGGCGAAGCGAGCCACCTTCTCGAGCACGAGACCGGTGCCGCACCCGGCTTCGAGGACCCGGGCGTCGGATCCGTAGCGGCGAACGAGGTCTACCTCGAGGCGATCGATGAGCGCGTGATAGCCGACGTGCCGTGCATCGTCGTAGCGCTCGGCGAACTCGTCGTAGTAATCGCGATTCGGTTTCATGGTCCTGATCGTTTCGTGTACCACGATCTCCCGTCGGGTTACACGGGCTGCGGCCGGCCTTCGCGCTTGGGCCACGTGAAGTAGAAGCGGCTCCCTCGGCCGAGCTCCGAGTCGACGCCGACGGCACCACCGCGGCTCTCGACGATGCGCTTCACCAGCGACAGACCAATGCCGCTACTGGCCTGGTTCCGTGCTCTGGCCGGGCCGGTCAGCGTCTGGAACAACTGCCAGATGCGTTCGTGATGCACGGCGTCGATGCCGGGACCATCGTCGATGACGTCGAAGTGCCAGTGCTCGCCGGCATCGACGACCTTGACGCGGATGTGCAGCTCGTCGCGCTCGTGGTGGTTGATGGCGTTGCTCATGAGATTGAGGAACACCTGCTGGAGCGCAACATAGGAGGTGTGCAGCTTCGGCATGATCGGTTCGACGTCGATGTGCACGCCCGGCGCGGGGGCCAGCAAGTCGATGACACCGAGCAGCAGCTCGCTCACCTCGAGGTCCTGTAGATCCTCCGTGTGCTTGGCCGCGCGGGAGTACTTCAGCACGCCATCGATCAGCGCATCCATCCGTTGTACGCGCCCGCGCAGCAACGTGAGGTGTGAACGACTCTGGTCGTCGAGGCGATCGGCGAGGTCCTCCTCGAGCCACTGCGCGATGTTGCCGATACCACGCAACGGTGTCTTGAGATCGTGCGAGGCGACGTAGGCGAAGCGATCGAGCTCGACGTTCGAGGCCTCGAGCGCGTGGATGAGCTCGTCGCGCTCGAGCGCGGTCTGCTTCTGGTCTTCGATGTCGGTGTTGGTGCCGTACCACTTCGTGATCTGACCGCTGCTATCGCGCCGAGCCACCGCGCGGGCCAGGTGCCAACGATAGCTGCCGTCGACTGCGCTGCGCAGACGGAACTCGACGTCGTAGAGCTCCCCGGTGAATAGCGAGTGGGTCCACCGCTCGACGCAACGCTGCACGTCGTCGGGGTGAAGGCCATTCTGCCAGCCCGCGTCGAGCATGTCGGCCTCCGTGCGGCCGAAGTACTCGCTCACGCGTTGGCTCACGAAGGTGAGCCGGCCGTCGGGGGACGCCGTCCAAATCTGCACCGGGATCGCGTTGGTGAGGAAGCGGTAGTCGTCTTCGGCCGCGTCGCGCTGGTTCTCGATCGCACGCAACCCGCGCAGGTCGCGCGTGACGCTGGCGACGCCGGTCATGGCGCCCGTCGCGGGGTCGCGGATTGCGAAGACGTGGTAGTCGACCGGGATCGCCTCTCCGGTGCCGAAGTGCCGCATGCGAAAGATGCCGCGCCACTGTCCGAGGCCCATGAGCACCGGCACGATGTTCTCCATCACGAAGGGAAGATCCTCCGGCATGAAGAACTCCTTGCTGTCGGTGCTGAGCAACTGTTCGCGAGCGAGGCCCAACATCTTGTAGCCCGCCTCGTTCACGAAGAGCATCTTGCCGGTCAGGTCGGCGGCGCCGATGAAATCGCCGCTCTGCTCGACGATGGCAGCGAGCCGCCCGCGGTCGGCGCTCATGTGCAAGCGATCGGTGATGTCGGTGCCCACCATGAAGATGCCGGAGATGGAGCCGTCGGCCTCGCAGATGGGCTGATACGTGAAGTCGAGCAGACGCTCCATCGGCTCGCCGTTCGTCACCGGGAGCATCACGCGAACGCCGCGACCCACGAACGGCTTGCCGGTCGTGAAGACCTCGTCGAGTACATCGATGAAGCCTTGCGCCGCGACCTCGGGCAACGCCTCCGCGACGGTGCGGCCGAGCAGATCCTCACGGCCGACGAGCGTGAGGTACGCAGCGTTCGCCATCTCGAACACGTGCTCTTTGCCACGCAAGTAGCAGACGAACACGGGCGCTTGCGCAAAGAGGTTGCGCATGTGGCGGAGCTCGAGATCGAGCACCCGGTTTTCTCGCTGCAGCGCCACCGTGCGGGCCGGCGGGTCATCCGCCCGGGTATGCAGGTTCGTGACCTCGACGGTGTGCTGGAGCAAGAGCTCCACCTGCCCCTTGGCGTCGAAGAGCGGCGTGTGCACCGCGCTCCACAACCGCTCGCGCGCGCTGGCGCCACCGTTGGACCCGCTCGGGATGTGAAACTTGATGAGCGGCACCGCGTCGACCTGTCCCGTGGCGAAGACCCGCTGGAACGAAGCGAGGAGCCGTTGCACGGGCTCGTTGTTCGGATCGGTCGCGTCGTTGGGGAAGGCCTCGAACACCGGGCGTCCGATGATCTGTTCCCGCGTGCTGCCAGTGACCGCCAGATACGCCGCGTTAGCGGCCACGAAGCGCAGCTCGCGATCGAGCACCATGTACGGATTCGGCGAGCGCTCGAACAGCGCCTGATAGTCGACGGGGGGCATGGGCCCCTCGTTCCATAGCATTGACAGGTCTTCACTAAACGGCCTATTCGGAACGCATGCGAAACATCCGCCGTGATGCTCGAGCGCTTCTCCTCGGCTCTTTTCTGTGCGGTTGCAGCTTGGCCACGGCGTGCTCGAGCGAGGGCCGACGCCCCACCGACGGCGGCAACGTCTCCCTGGTAGACCTCGGCAGCAAGAGCGTCACCGATGGCGGCACCGCCGGCGCCTGCTCCGACGAGGCGAAGCTCGTGTACGTCGTCGACAGCAACAACGACTTTCTCAGCTTCAAGCCCGACACGCTCACGTTCACGAAGATCGGCACGCTGAATTGTCCGACCTTCGGTGGCACGCCCTATTCGATGGGAATCGATCGCACGCCCACGGCATGGGTGCTGTACAGCACGGGCGAGGTCTTCAAGGTGTCGACGGCGAACGCGTCGTGCGAGGCCACGAGCTTCGTGATGGATCAAAAAGGCTTCCACACCTTCGGCATGGGCTTCGCGTCCAACACGTCGGGATCCAGCGACGAGACGCTGTATGTCGCGGGTGGCCTGCAGTTCGTCGATGGTAGCCCGGCATCGTTCGGCACACTGGCGTTCCCGGCGCTGTCGATCGCGAAGACCGGCTCGGTCGCCGGTTGGCCCGAGCTCACCGGCACGGGCGAGGGCAAGCTATGGGGCTTCTTTCCGAGCGCCACCGTCACGCCCAAGGTCTCGGAGATCGACAAGAGCACGGGCGCGAGCGGCACCTCGTTCTCGCTCCCGTCTTTGTCCGGCACGCCGTCGTCGTGGGCCTTCGCGTTCTGGGGTGGCGACTTCTTCTTGTTCTTGCAGCGGCAGCAGGACACGTCGACGAACGTCTACCGCGTGAAGGGCGGCACGGGGACGTTGTCGACCGCGCTCAGCAACACCGGCCGCAACATCGTGGGCGCGGGCGTGTCTACCTGCGCACCGACGACGATCTTGTAACGCTGCCGCGACGCCAACCGACTCGGAGAAGCCAGACGGGCACTGGAGTCCTGCGATGCCCGCCGGCGTACCTCAGGCCGCCCGCTTCGCCCACTCCACGATGGCTGCACGCAGCGCGGCGTGCAGGGAAATCCCTTCCCGCTCCGCTCGCCGCGCGAGCATCTTCCATGCCTCCTCGGGGAAACGAATCGACTTTGGGATGGTCTTGCCAACTTCCGTCCCTTTGCGTGGACGCCCTTTGCCCACGTTCACGGTGATCCCTTGCTGGGCGATGCGTCGGGCGTAGGGATTCCTGCGCACCTTCACGCCGGTAAAATTCGCCTCCGGCATCTCGCGAAGCGACTTCTCCGACGGTTCTCGACTCCTTCTCTTGCTAGTCTTCTTCATATCGCTGCCTTTCCCGCCGAGTCGCACGGCGTGCGCTGATGATTCTGAGCTTGTCCTCCTCGATCTCGACGTAGACGGTGAACAGCACCCGCTGTTGCGTCGATTCGCCGATGAGGATCGACCTTTCCGCATGCTTTGCGTCTTCCACGATGATCGCGAGCGGATCGGCGAACACCGTCACCGCCTCGGAGAACGACACCCCATGCTTGCGCGCATTGGTTGCCGCCTTCGCAGGATCCCAGGTGAACTCCACTCAGAGAAGTGTATTACACTTATTCGCTCGGTCAAGAGCACAAGCGCCCGCGGGGCGCAGGTTCCGTTCTGTTGCGCGACGTGACCTGCTACGCAGGCCGTGACCCGTTCTCCCCACCGAACCTCAGCGTGCACATCGACTACGACTTCTCGGGCTGCCACAGCGGCTCGGCTTCACCGCGCTCGCGCACGTTCCAGCGACCGAGCACGTACAGCGTGTCCGACAGCCGATTCAGATACCGGACCGCTTCCGCATCGACCTCCTCGCTCTCCGAGAGTCGCACCGTCTCGCGCTCGGCGCGGCGACACACGGTGCGCGCGAGGTGCAGATACGAAGACGTCCAGCCGCCACCCGGGAGCGTGAACGAACGCAGCTGTGGCAGGTGCTCGTTGAGCGAATCGATCTCGTGCTCGAGCGCTTCGGTGTGACGCGCTTCGATGCGCGGCTGCGACGGATGAAGGTCCGCGGGCAATGTGGACATCAGCGACCCGAGGTTGAACAGCTCGCTCTGCACGCGCGTGAGCAGCACATCCAAGCGCTCCTTCGCAGCGTCTGGGCCAGCATCCTCTTGGTTCGCGCGCCGCACGAGCCCGAGGACCGCGTTCAGCTCGTCCACCGTGCCGTACGCTTCGATACGGCGCGAGCTCTTGGGGACCATCTTACCACCGACGAGAGCGGTCTGACCGCGGTCACCGGTCTTCGTGTAGACCTTCGAGATGTAGATGGACATGGCGATAGCATTGCCACGTCGCTTGCCCCTCTACAATGACGACGACGCATTCGCGACACGCCTGTCAGCTTCCCGTTGTCGGTTCACGACGGCGGTCTGGTCGTCAGCGCCTTTTCCCGTATTTGCACGTGGTCTGCGCGTTGCAACGCAGGCGTCGCATGAAGAACCTCGCATGCCTTCTTTGCCTCGTTCTGGCCTCCACCGCATTCGATGCGGACGCCGATGTCCCCAGCGTCGACCTCTCCGCACCGGGCCTATCGATCGCCCGCCGCGATGCCGGCCGCCGCCGCACGCGCGGCATGGCGCTCACCATCCACGCCGCGGTCGATCTCGCTGTCGCCAGCTCAACCTGGCTCGCCATGCTGGGCCTCGACCAATCTTGTAGCGCGCAGCCGCGTTGCCAGAACGGCTCGCTGCTCGTGACGCTTCCCATCGCGTCCATCTTCAGCTTCAGCGCCGTGTTGCTCGGCTCGATCGGGATCCCGATGTGGGTCGGCGGCGCGCGCGAGCTACGACGGCCGCGCTACTCGGTCGACGTGCGACCGACCGCGACCGGTTTCAGCGTCACGTTCTGATCGGAACGCTCACTTCACGGCCTTCAGCTTTCGCTTGTCCGGATTGTTGGCGTCGGCCTCGGGCCATGCGACGGCCCGGTTGCGGCCGTTGTGCTTCGCGAAGTAGAGGGCTTGATCGGCGAGGCTGATGGCCGTTGCCTTGTCCTTCGCATCTTCCGGGTAGACGGAGATGCCGAGCGACAGCGTGACGGAGAACGGCCCCTTGTCCGACTGGAACACCTGCTTCTGCACCTCGGAGCGGATGCGCTCGGCCAGCATGAGCGCGCCCTTGTGGTCGGTGCCTTCGAGCACGATCGCGAACTCCTCGCCGCCGTAACGGGCGGCGAGGTCCACGTTGCGCACGCAGCCTTGCACCACCTGCGCGACCCCGCGCAGCACGGCGTCACCGATGGGGTGACCGTACGTGTCGTTGACCTTTTTGAAGTGATCGATGTCGGTGAGCAGCAGCGCCTGATGACCCGCCGTGCGGTCGGCGCGGGCGAGCATCTGCGTGAAGCGCTCCTGGAACGTGCGGTGATTCACGAGGCCGGTGAGGCCGTCGGTGGTCGCCATCTCTTCCATGCGGCCGTACATGCGCGCGTTGGCGATGGAGACCGCCACGTGGTTCGCGAGCACCGACAGCATCTCGCGCTTGTCCTTGCTGAACGCGCGCGGGCGCTTCGCAGCGACGGTGAAGGCACCGATCGCCTCGTCGGCGCAGATGAGCGGCAGGATCAAAAGCGACTCCATTCCGGGCAGACGCACCTTGCGGTTCCAGATGAGCGCGTCCTTGTCGCGCAGCTCACCACCCGCCGGGAGGAAGTGCTTGTTCTTCACCACCATCGACACGAGGCCGGCGTTCTCCGCGAACGAGAGACCGAGCAGGCCCTTCGGGATCGCGCCGTTCGCAGCGAGCACGGTGTGTTGCTTGCTGGCCTTGTCGAACAAGGTGATCGCGGCCACGTCGAACTCGGCGAACTCGCGCACGGCCTCGAACGTGGTGTTGCAGACCTCATCTGCGGTGAGCGCACTGTTCAGCTGCGAGAGCGCGGCGAAGAAGCGCTCGTGCTCGTACTTGCCGCGCTCGACGGCGGCGAACACGCGCTCGGAGCGAATCGCGCGCAGTAGCTGCTCCGTCGCGCCCACCAGGAGCGCTTCGTCTGCCGCCGCGAACGGGTGGCTCGAGCCATCGGCGCCGACCAAGCGATCGGCGCACAGCACGCCGCGCAGGTGACCGTCCTCGATCACCGGCACGCCGACGAAGGAGTCCACCGCCGCGTCCGCGGTGTAGTAGGGCAGGTGGCTGCGCTTCGGGTCGCGCAGGCTCACGAGCAAGCGGTTCTTTACCACGGTACCGAGCGCCCCCGCGTCGGCGGGCAACGGCACCTCGGTGACGCAATCCGAGTCGGTGACGAGCTCTTTGATCTTGAGCCGCTCGCCGGTGTCGTCGAGCCACAGCAGCACGCAGGTGTGGAGCGACAGCGACGCCTTCAGGAGCTCGAGCGTGTAGAAGAGCGTCTCGTGGATGGTCTCCACGGCGCCGATCGTGAGCTTCTCCTGGTCGTGCTCGCGTGAGCGCATGCGCGGATCGCCGGCCAGCGACGCAGTGATGAGGCGGAAGTCACGCGCCTCGGCACGCAACGCGTGCACCGCGCGCTCCACCTCCACGCGATGCGAGCGTCTTTGTCGTAGCACCTCGGCCTGCAAGAAGATGACGTGCAGGAGCGCGAACAACGAGAGGAAGCCGTAGTGGGTGTACGCGAAAGACTGGAGGGCCTCGGGGCTTGCGGAGGCCAGCAGTCGCTCGAGCCCGAGCGCCACCATCACGGCGACCACGCCCACGATCCGACGGTGGAAGGTCACCGCGAAAGCGAGCATCGCGTAGCAGAGGGGATAGAGCGGCGAGCGCAGGCCGCCGGTGAGCTCGATGACGAGGTACGCACCGACGAGGAGCGCGGCCGAGAGCTCGACGTCGACGCGTGCTTCTTGCACCGGCGAGTCGAGGCGCGCGCGATCACGCAGCGCGAGTGCCGACGCCGGCACCACGCGCAGCCGGTCGAGCAAGCGCGCGCCCACGAGCGCGATCAACAGGAACGTGTACGCCAGCGGAAGCGCGGCCCCGTGCTGCGCCGCGGGCCCGAGGAACGCTCCGTGCGCGATGAGCCACGCACCGAGGCCGACGATCAGCGACGGGATCGCTGCGCGCAACGTGCGGCGCACGCGCGCCATGATACGGCTCCCGCGGGTCCAGCTCACGGTCGGGCCTCGTCGTTGAACTGGAACACGATCTCACCGGGGCGCACGAGGCCCAGCTCGTCGCGCGCGGCGCGCTCCACCACCAGCGCCGGCAGTTGCCGGTCGCGTGCGTTGTGCGGCTCGTTGCTCAGGTCGGCGGGGCCGAACGTCTCGAGTTCGGCGCGGAGCCGTCGGGCCTCGGCGCGGAGCCTATCGTTGCTGGCGGCGAGCGCTTGCAGCTCGGAGCGCAGCTCGACATAACGATGTAGGCCGCTGTTGCGGTAGACGCGATAGGGCAGGTAGCCCAACGCGAGCGCGAGGGAGAGGGAGAACCCGACGCGGCGAAGCCAGAGCGCTCGCATGATCCGGGGCCATCGTAGGGGGCGCGATAGAGGGGAGCAATTTTTCTGCTTCACGTGAGACGTAATGGTAACTTCTCAAAAAGTGACGGCAGCCAAGGCAGCCACATCGTCAAATCGCCCAATACTGCACGAATTCAGCGACTCGATTGAGAGCCGCCGCCACTT